>NZ_DATGBO010000138.1:0-3153 GCF_035312645.1 Arenimonas sp. | reverse complement strand
GGACGTATGGGCATTATCGCGACGGGAAGTTAAAACGGCGTCTTCGTGGCGTACGCATCGCGCCTGCTACGAGATGCCGAGGCCAGGAATCGCGCTGATCTGTTCGGGATCGAAACCCGCCGCCTTGGCGAAATGCCGGCCGCGTTCGACGTAATCCTTGTAGCGCGGAAAACTCGGCGCCCCCGGTGACAGCAGCACCAGGCCATCGTTCTCGAGCAATTCGCGGGCGAGGCGCAGCGCGTCTTCCAACTCGGCTGCTTCGGCGAGATGGAAGCGGCTCATCGGCGCGATCGGCTTGAGCCGCTCGAAAATGCGCGGGCCGTTCTGGCCCATGGTGATGATCACCTTCGGCGGATCGACGGCGACGCGATCGGCGAACACGCCCCAATCCACGCCGCGGTCGTAACCGCCGACGAGAATCGCGATGCGCCGGCCCTTGTAGCAGTCGAGCGCGGCGAGACTGGCGTGCGGCGTGGTGCTGATCGAATCGTTGACGAAATCCAGGCCATCGCGTCCACCGAGAAACTGCAGGCGATGCGGCAACGGCTTGAACTGCTGCGCATGCGCCGCCAGCGCGACGGCATCGAGACCGAGTGCTTCGACTGCGGCCAGCGCCGCGCAAAGATTGAGTCGATTGTGCCGACCCGGCAACGGTAGCCGACGCGTATCGAGCACGCGTTGTTCGCCACGATACAGATCGGTGTCGCGCAGATGCCAGCCATCGCCATCGTTGAACCAGATCACGCGCGTTGAATCGGGCACGCTCAAACCAACCAGACGCGGATCGGCGGCATTGAGCACGGCGATGCGCGGCGCGGCCTCGGTGACCAACGCAAGTTTGTCCTGAAAATAGCGCGCTTCGGTGCCATGCCAGTCGAGATGTTCGGGGAAGAAATTCAACACCACCGCGACGCTTGGGCGCAGGGCTTCGCGCGTCTGGTAGCTCGACAGTTCGATCGCCCAGAATTCCGGCTCCGGCTCGACGTCGAGCAATTCCAAAAGCGGAAGGCCGATGTTGCCGGCGAGCGCAGTGCGATGACCGCCCGAACGCAGCAGGTGCGCGATCAACGCGGTGACGGTGCTTTTGCCCTTGGTGCCAGTCACGCAGACGGTGCGCGCGTCGCCATGTTCGGCGAACCACAATGCGGTACCGCCGACGAACTTCGTGCCCTGCAGCGCGGCATCCACGGCCGGTGAGGTGTACGGACTGATGCCGGGCGACTTGATGACGATGTCGAACGCGGCGAGTTTGCTGCCGTCGACCTGGGTTTCGATCGTCAGTCCGGGGTCTTCCATTGCCGCCAATTGCGGCGCTTCCGCGTCCGAGCAGAACACCGTGATCGGCTGGCGTGGCAGGCGCCAGCGCAATGCCGCGAGTGCGGCGCGGCCTTCGCGACCGTAACCCCAGATCGCCACCTTCTTGTCCTCAAGCTCCGAAATTTGCACGCAACGCCTCCCAGAGCGACGCCGGTATCCCGTGTTCGGCCGATGCTACCAGCAGCGGCGCCACACCGAGCTCGGACTCGATGAGCTGCGGACGGATCTCGCGGCGGAAACGCGCGACCAGCGCGTCCTCGCGCCAGCTGGCGCTGTCGGCCAGCGCCGCCATCGCCGCACGCGACTCCTTGCCTTCGCCCACACATTCGAACGGCTTGTGATCCTGGAATTCCAGCAGCGCATCGAAGCCCGATGCCTGCTCGGGTTCGTCGAGAAGATTGCGGCCGAAGATATTGAGCAGGCGTGGCTTGGGCATGAACGGCGCCAACGCCAGGAACACGAAATGGCATTTCGGGCAGACGCCGCACCAGCGCTGCGCCGGGCGCTCGCCGAGAATATGGAAATTGCGGTTGCAGCTGGAAAAATGCCCGTCGTAGCGATCGATGCGCGCGAACTGCCGCGCTACCGCCAGTTCCGAGAACGGTCGCAGCAGCGAGTAGTAGCTCAGGTCCGCGGCAACATGACGTTTGAGATAAGCAGCGAAATCACGCTCGAAGCTCCAACCCTTCGACCACTGGTGATTCACTTCGCCGGTGCCGGGAATCAGGCTGCCGTAACTTGCAGAACGCTCGTTGGAAAACACGACCTGGTCGGCATCGACGAACAGCGCGGCGAGCGCGAGGATCGCCGAGTTCACCGCCGTCACCGGGATATGACCGTTGAGCGCGCCGAGTTTGTTGATCTCGAACAACGCCGGCGCCAGCGTACGGGTGATGTTGAGCGTGGGCAGGCCGGTGCGTTCGGCGCAGGCCTTGATCAGCGGCGAACTGCCGATCCAGGTCACTGTCTGTGCGACGCTGGCGGCACGCAGCGCTTCGATCGACACCAGCGAATCCTTGCCGCCGCCGATGGCGACGAGGGCGTGGTGTTTGAGGCCTTGCTTCGTTGAGCTGCTCTCACCCTGGCCTTCTCCCGGGGAGAGAGGGAGCCCATTACCTTCTCCCCCGGGGGGAAGGTGGTCCGCAGAGCCTGCCCCGGACTCGATCCGGGGGCCGGATGAGGGAAAGCGAATCTTCCCGCGCAGGCTCAAGCCGTTGCGATAAGCGAATTCGCCGAGGCCGTTCTCGTAAAGTCCGTTGAGAAACGCTGCGGTATCGGCATCGATGCCATACGAATCGATGCGGATTTCCGGCGGTACCGCCGCTTTGTAATAACTCACGCCGGCGATCATGTGCAGCAGGCGCAGCGCCTGCTCGACCGCGGCGGCGCGCGCCTCCGTCAAGACAAATGGCGCGCCTGGGAAACGCACGATCTCGATCAGTTCCGGGCCATCGTCGAAGGCATAGACCAGACGCGCTTCGCCATTGACGGCGGCGAACTCGCAACGGACGAAACGGAATGCGCGGATCGTCTCGCGCTGGAAATTCATCTCAGACATCCAACACTTCCTCGACCGGCAACGCCCGCAAGTTGTAACGATTGGCCATCACGAATCCGTAGGCGCCGGTGGTGGCGATCAACAGCACGTCCCCTTCGATCGTCGCGTCCGGCAATGCGCGGCGGCGACCGAGCACATCGCTGGTTTCGCAGATCGGGCCAACCACTTCCGCCGGCAAACCGTCGGCGTCATCGAGGCGCGTCAGGTTCACGATCTCGTGCCAGGCGTTGTACAGCGCCGGACGCATCAGCGCGTTCATGCCGGCATCGACACCGATG
>NZ_DATGBO010000137.1:0-8514 GCF_035312645.1 Arenimonas sp. | reverse complement strand
GGAGCGAAAGAGCGTCATGAAAGAACGGAACCAACACGCATGAGCAGCAAGGGAACCTGGATCGCCGGCATCAATGCTGTTTCGTCGGCGCTCGAACACGACATCGAAAACGTCCGCGAAGTCCTCATCGAAGCTGGCGGCAAGAATCCGCGCCTGACCGAGATCGAGGAGACCGCGCGGCGGCGTGAAATTTCCGTGCGCCGCATCGCGCTGCAGGCGCTGGATGGCGTCGCCGGCGGCCTGCGCCATCAGGGCGTGATCGCGCGGTACGAGGCGCCGAAACAGATCGAGGAAAGCCAACTGCCGGCGTTGATAGAAGCCGCCGGCGGCAAGGCGTTGATCCTCGTGCTCGATGGCATCCAGGATCCGCACAATCTCGGCGCCTGTCTGCGCAGCGCAGCGGCGGCAGCAGTGACTGCCGTGATCATTCCGAAGGACAAGGCGGCGCCGATCAACGCGACCGTGCGCAAGACCTCCGCAGGCGCGGCCGATCGCATCCCGGTGATCAGCGTGACCAACCTCGCGCGCACGCTGCGGGCGATCAAGGATGCCGGCGTCTGGGTTTACGGCCTCGACGGCGAGTCCAAGGCCGATATCCACGCCACCGATTTCAGCGGCAATGTCGCCCTGGTGTTGGGCGGTGAAGGCGAGGGCATGCGCCGCTTGACGCGCGAACACTGCGACGGGCTGATAAAGATTCCGATGCCCGGCGAAATGGAAAGCCTCAATGTTTCCGTTGCGACCGGCATCGCCTTGTTTGAAGTCGTGCGGCAACGTCTCGGAGCGGCGAAATGATGAGTCTGCAGTGGTTCGATTTCGTCGGCTTCGCCGGCACCTTCGTCATCCTCGCCGCGTATTTCGGCCTGCAGGTGCGCAAGCTCGACGGCCACGGCGCGTTGTATTCGATACTCAACCTGCTCGGCGCTGCCGGCATTCTGGTGTCGGTGGTCTACGCCGAGAAAATGAACTGGCCGGTGTTCTCGATCGAGTTCGCCTGGATCGTTATCAGCCTGTACGGCATCGGCTTTTCGCTGAAACGGCGCTTCGCCAAGCCGACGGTTTGACGGTAGGAGCGTTGTAGGAGCGTTGTAGGAGCGACGCAAGTCGCGAAATGTCGCTGCTTGGAGCGAACTATCGCGACTTGCGTCGCTCCTACATAAGCAGAATCACAAAAGCCAAATCACGGCCGCGCAATCACTTCCCGGCTTCGAATTCCGCCAACCACTCGTCATCCGAGCCCTCGTTGATGCCTTCGAACAGGACGGTGCTGAGGTAGCGTTCTCCGGTGTCGGGCAGCATGGCCAGGATCACGTCGCCGGGTTTGGCGAAATCGCGTGCGACCTGCAATGCGCAGGCGAACGTGCCGCCGGAGGAAATGCCGCAGAAGATGCCTTCCTTCTGCGCCAGTGCGCGCGCGGTGTCGCGGGCGAGGTCATCGGTGACCGGCAGGTTGTGGTCGTAGACGCTGCGATCGAGCACGCCCGGTATCAGGTTCGGCGTCCAGCCCTGGATTTTGTGCGGCGCCCATTCCTTGCCGGCCAGCATCGATGCACCAGCAGGTTCGGTGGTAACGATCTTCGTCGTCGGCCGCGCCAGCTTGAGCATCTGGCCGGCGCCAGTCAGCGTGCCGCCGGTACCCCAGCCCGTGACGAACCAGTCGAGGCGCTTGCCGGCGAAATCCTGCAGGATTTCCGGGCCGGTGGTGTTGCGATGGAAAGCAGGATTGGCTGGGTTATCGAATTGCTGCGCGTAGAAAGCGCCGTGCTTTGCGGCGAATTCCTCGGCGCGCTTGACCATGCCGGTGGCGCGTTCGGCCGCCGGCGTCAACAACACCTTGGCGCCGAGGGCGCGCATCAGCTTGCGGCGCTCGATCGAGAACGAATCGGCCATGATCGCCACGAACGGATAGCCACGCGCCGCGCAGACCATCGCCAGCGCGATACCGGTGTTGCCGGAGGTTGCTTCCACCACCATCTGCCCGGGTTTGAGCGCACCGCTGGCTTCCGCGTCGAGGATGATGCCGAGTGCGAGGCGGTCCTTCACCGAAGACATCGGGTTGAAGAATTCGCACTTCACGTACATCGTCACGCCGGCGGGGGCGAGGTGGTTGATGCGTACGACGGGCGTGCGGCCAATGGTGTCGATAATGCTGTCGTAAAGCATGGCGGACCCCTCGTCTGTGGATGCGCGAGTGTGCCGCAGCCCGGGGGTAAATTTTCGTTATGGCCGCTCAGGCTTCCTGGGGCGCGACGGGTACGGGCACAAAGGCAGCGAATTCCTGCCAGCGATTCAACACCAGGCAGAACAACTGCGCCGTGCGCTCGGCGTCATACACTGCCGAGTGCGCTTCGTCGCCGTCCCAGGGCAGGCCTGCCGCCTGCACGGCGCGGCTGAGCACGGTCTGGCCATAAGCGAGGCCGCCGAGGGTGACGGTGTCGAACGTGCTGAAGGGATGAAACGGATTGCGCTTGTGCTGTACGCGCGCGACCGCAGCGTTGAGAAAGCCGAGATCGAAATGCGCGTTGTGTCCGACCAGGATCGCGCGCTGGCATTCGGCCTTGCGCACCGCGGCGCGCACGCCGTTGAAAACATGGTCGAGGGCATCGCGTTCCGACTTCGCATCGCGGAACGGATGGCCGATGTCGATGCCGGTGATCTCCAGCGACTTCGGATCTATCTCCGAGCCGGGGAAGGGCTCGACATGCGTGGTGATGGTTTCGCCCAGCGCGAGCATGCCGCGGGCATCCATCACGATCGGCACAGCGGCGATTTCCAGCAAGGCATGCCGCGCGGACTCGAAGCCACCGGTTTCGACATCGACAACCACGGGCAGGAAGCCGCGGAAACGATCGACCATGCGCGGCGGAGGCGGGCTGTTGTCCATGCCGGCAGGATAGCAGCCGGGCACCCTGCCGTCGTCGCATCGCGGTGCCATGCAAAGACATGGCGCCGCGCCGCAGCGTTTCCGGAGTTCCCGGCAGAATCAGCAGGCGAAGTATTCGCGGGCGAGGCTGCGGGCGCGGTGCAGGCGGGCCTTTGCCGCCAGTCGAGTCAACCCAAGTTGATCAGACAGTTCCTCGATGCTGAGGCCGTCGAGATCGCGCAGCAGGATGATCTCGCGGTAGTGCGCCGGCAGCGATTCCAGCGCACGGGCGACATCGTGGGCCACGCCCCGGGACTCGGGATAGGACGGACCGACGATGTCCTCGGTGATCGGTACCTGCATCAGCGCGCGCTTGATCCGCTTGTAGCGATTGCACTCGCGTTTGACGATACGAAATATCCAGGACGCGAAGCTTTCGAGTTGCCGCAGGTCCATGAGCTTGCGCGAGACGATGAACAGCGATTCCTGCACGGCGTCCTCGGCATCGTTGACCGGGCAGTGGTACTCGGCATAACGGCGCAGGTCCTGGCGCGAACGCTGCAGCACGCGCTCCAGCGCACCGGCATCGCCTTTGCGGGCAGCGATGAGGTCGTCGTTCCAGGTCAGCGTGTCCATGGCAGTCCGCAGCGCCGGGCCATCAGGAAATGATCGCGCCGAGGGCGCTGCCTTCACGGCGTCGTTTCGGTTGCCGCAACGAGGCCAATTCCTCGACGAGCCCCAGCAGCGCAATTCGCGAATGCGAGGACATTGCTTCCCACGCACCCAGCAGGCGCAGCGCCTGCGGATCGTCGATTGAGCGTCCGTTCGCCGCGGGAATGTCGTCCAGTGGATCGTGACCAAGTTTCATCTGACCGCGGCCGGTGGCCAGCCATTCGTAACTGACGACGCAAAGTTTCGCGAGATCTGCAAGACGATCATGACGGGGATTGGAATTGCTCACGCCCTCCCAATGGCCGACGCAACTGCGATGCACGCCGAGCTGTTGCGCGAGTGCGGATTGGCTCAGGCCGACATGCCTGCGGGCGCGTCGGATTCGGGCGGCAAGATTCATGTGACTCACCAGATTTTGAGGATTGACGATTCTCGCGAAAACGATCGCAAGGCGGCGAACGCTTTGCAACCTGCGTCGAGGGCGAGGGTGAACAATAATCACGTCGCGAACGAAATTCTACAAAAATGTTGCGTATCGATCAGCAGCGGTCGTCGTTGCCGCAAGGATGCGATACATCCGTTGCAGATATTGAACAGCACTCATCACGCGAATCTCGCTGTTCGTCCCAGGCGCCAACAAAGGGTTTTCAAAACAGGCTAGGTTCCTCGGGCGGTCGACGTGACCGCTGTAAATACGGAGCGAAAAGTAATGAGCCACGAAATGGAAACGCGTCTGCTCGGCCGTAAAGTCGCCATCGAAACGGCGCCCAATGACGTCAAGGCCAACACCAACTTTGGTCAGTCGACCTTCACGCGCACCGGCCCGACCCGCGAGATCGATCACGCCGACAACGGTGACCAGATTCCGTAAGGCTTCACTGCGCGGCGATTGATCGCTGCGCATGCTTGCGCCGGGTGCAGTTCATCTGCACCCGGTTTTATTTTTCTCGTGCCATATCGGCGGTGTCGATGGATTTTCCCGCAGCCAGGCCTCCGGTGTCGTTCGTCGGCGTTTTTCGCCGGCTGCTGCCGACCATCTGGCACTACCGCGTCCGCGTGATCCTTGCGCTGGCCTTCGTCGTCGCCGCCAAGCTCGCCAACATCGGCGTACCGGTGTTGCTCAAGCAGCTCATCGATTCGATGAACGATCGATCGGCGCCTCTGGTTGTTCCCACTCTGCTGCTGCTCGGTTACGGTGCGCTGCGGCTGTCGACCTCGATGTTCCAGGAACTGCGCGGCATCGTGTTTGCGCGCGTTCTCACCCGCACTACGCGGGTGATCACCTTGCGCGTATTCGCGCATCTGCATGCCCTGAGTCTGCGTTTCCATCTCGATCGTCGCACCGGCGGCGTGACCCGCGACATCGAGCGCGGCATGGCGTCGATCGCCGACCTGATCGACTGGTCGCTCTACATGATCCTGCCGACCGTGTTTGAGGTCGCGATGGTCGCGGCGATCCTGATCGCGCGTTACGACGGCAGCTTTGCCGTCATCACCTTGGCGACCCTGCTGGCGTACATGCTTTTCACCTATGCAGCGACCGAATGGCGCCTGCACTACTTCCGCACCATGAACGAGGCCGACAGCGAAGCCAATTCGCGCTCGGTAGATTCGTTGTTGAACTACGAGACGGTGAAATACTTCAACAGCGAACGCCACGAGTTCGCGCGCTTCGACAACAGTTTGAAGCAGTTGGAAGAGGCGGCCGTCGTCAGTCTGAAGACTGCGTCGGTGCTCAATCTCGGCCAGGCTGCGATCATCGCCATCGGCTTGAGCCTGTTGCTGTGGCGCGCTGCCGTCGGGGTGGTCGCCGGGCAGATGACGCTGGGCGACATGGTGCTGGTAAACGCTTTTCTGCTGCAGTTGGCAGCACCGCTGAACTCGCTGGGCATGCTCTATCGCGAAATCCGGCAGGCATTGGCCAATATCGAACGCATGTTCGCGTTGCTCGATGAGCCGCTGGAAGTTCGTGATGTGATCGATGCGCCGGCGCTGGCGCTTGCTGGTGGCGGCGTGCGTTTCGAGCACGTGGGTTTCGGCTACCAGGCAGAGCAGGGCATCCTGTTCGATGTCGACTTCTGCATTCCGCCGGGCAAGACGCTGGCTGCTGTCGGCACGACCGGCGCCGGGAAATCGACGCTTGCGCGACTGCTTTACCGCTTCTACGACGTCAGCGCCGGTCGCATTTTGATCGACGGTCAGGATATCCGCAGCGTCACCCAGGATTCGCTGCGCAGCGCGATCGGCATCGTTCCCCAGGACACGGTGCTGTTCAATGAGTCGATCTACTACAACATCGCTTACGGGCGTCCCGACGCTTCGCGCGCGGAAGTCATCGCCGCGGCGAAATCCGCACATATCCACGCGTTCATCGAACGCCTGCCGCTGGGCTACGACACCAATGTCGGCGAGCGTGGGCTGAAGCTTTCCGGCGGCGAGAAACAGCGCGTGGCGATCGCGCGGACCCTGCTCAAGAATCCCGCCTTGCTGGTCTTCGACGAGGCGACTTCCGCGTTGGATACGCGCACCGAGCGGATCATCCAGGGCGAGATCGTCGAGATCGCCCGCGAGCGGACCACGCTGATCATCGCGCATCGTCTGTCGACGATAGTCGATGCCGACGAAATCATCGTGCTCGATCGTGGCCGCATCGTCGAGCGCGGCACGCATCGCAGTCTGCTGGCACGCAACGGGCAGTACGCGACGTTGTGGGCCATGCAACAGACCGGACAGGATGGCAGGGCGGGCGCTGCCGAAAATCCGTCTGCAGATCGCGTCGAAGCTGCGCTCTGACACCTGCTCGCCATTGTCATCATCATTTTTAATACGGAGAAGTCATGAGAACCTTGATCGTCGCGGACCCGTGGGACATCCATGCGCGCGCCGTCGCCTGGGGGCTGGAGAAGGCCGGCGAGGAATCGCTGGTGCTCTATACGCACGACTTTCCGCAGAAGGCCGCCATCAGCATCCATCTCGACAGCGGCCAGACGCGCTCAGGCGCCGCCGACGCGCTTGAGTTTTCCTGCGCGCGACAGCACCGGCCGATGACGCTGGAAGATGCCGATGCGATCTGGCTGCGTCGCTGGTATCAGCCCATCGCCTCTCCTGACCTGCACCCTGCGGACAGCAAGTTTGCGCAGACGGAATCGGGCGAATTCATGCGCGCGACCATGCACATGCTCGACGAAAAACCGCGATTCTGGGTCAACCCGCTGCAGGCAAAGCTGCGCGCCGACCGCAAGCCGGTGCAACTGCTCAACGCCAAGGCGGTCGGCCTGCAGATTCCGCACACGCTTTTTTCCAATGACCCGGAACAGATACGCGGCTTCTTCCGGCGTAATGGCGATCGCGCCATTTACAAACCGTTGACCGCCGCCTGCTGGGTTTCCGAAGACAAATCCCATGCGACCTTCACCTCGGTGTTGAGCGAAGAACTGCTCAGCAACGATGCCTCATTGGCCAACGCGCCCGGCATCTACCAGGAGTTTCTCGACAAAGCGTTCGAGCTCCGGGTCACGGTCATCGGACGTTCGGTATTCGCGGCGAAGCTCGATTCGCAGAAGGACGGCTACTACCTCACCGATTGGCGCGCCAATCAGCTGGACAGCGAAATCCAGTGCGAGGTCTTCCCGCTTCCCGCCGACATCGAGGAAAAATGTTGTGCGCTCATGGATCGCCTGGGACTGGTATTTGGTTGCATCGACATCGTCGTCAAGCCGAACGGCGAATACGTGTTCCTGGAAGTCAACGAGATGGGGCAGTTCATTTGGCTCGAGGACATGAATCCCGCGCTGCCGCTGCTGGACTGCTTCGTGAAATTCCTGGTCAGTCGGGATCCTACGTTCCGCTATCGGGCCGGTAGCCCTGCATGCGATTTTGGCGAGTTCCGCACGTGGATGGAGCGCCAGGCCGACTTCGAGCCCGATGCGACGCGCCACATCGCGATTCCGCGCTCGTACGAGATGCGCGAGTAGTGCGATCGCGGCGTCGGATCGTGGCAGGTGAATCGTCGCCGCGGCCATGATTAGCCGGCGCGCGCGAAAGAAGACGTTTCGGTGATGCAAGAAAAACGCCCCGGGCAATGCCGGGGCGTTTCTTTGTTGCTCGAGTTGCTCTTGCGAAGAGAAACTTACGCTTCCGATTCTTCCTTATAGGCATCGATCGGGATGCAGGCGCACATGATGTTCTTGTCACCGTAGACATTGTCCACACGCGCCACCGGCGGCCAGTATTTCTGCAGACGCAGGCTGGCCAGCGGGAAGGCGGCGAGTTCGCGTGGATAGGCGTGAGTCCATTCGCTGGCCGATACGGCGGTCGCGGTATGCGGCGCGTGCTTGAGCGGGTTGTCCTCGCGATCGAGCTTGCCCTGTTCGATGGCGCGGATTTCGTCGCGGATCTGGATCATCGCGTCGCAGAAGCGGTCGAGTTCGTGCTGCGATTCGCTTTCGGTCGGCTCGACCATCAGCGTGCCGGCGACGGGGAAGCTGAGCGTGGGTGCGTGGAAGCCGAAGTCGATCAGGCGTTTGGCGACGTCTTCGGCGCTGATACCGGTGCTGTCCTTGAGCGGGCGCAGATCGAGGATGCATTCGTGTGCGACCAGGCCGTTGCGACCGGTGTACAGCGTCGGGTAATGCGGCGCGAGACGCTTGGCGATGTAGTTGGCGTTGAGCAGCGCGACCTGCGTGGCGCGACGCAGGCCTTCGGCGCCCATCATCACGATGTACATCCAGCTGATCGGCAGGATGCTGGCGCTGCCGAAACTCGCGGCGCTGACCATGCCAACGGTGGTTTTCTCCGCGTATTTCGCTGGCAGGAAGGGCGCGAGATGCGCTTTCACCGCGCAGGGGCCGACGCCGGGGCCGCCGCCGCCGTGCGGAATGCAGAAGGTCTTGTGCAAGTTGAGATGCGAGACGTCCGAACCCCACTTGCCCGGCTTGGCGACGCCGACCAGCGCGTTCATGTTGGCGCCGTCGGTGTAC
>NZ_DATGBO010000136.1:0-15888 GCF_035312645.1 Arenimonas sp. | reverse complement strand
GCGCTGATGGCGCCGATCGCCGATGGCATCGTGGTCGGCAGCGCCCTGGTCGAGAGCCTGGCGACGGCACAGTCGCCGGCCACTGCCGCTGAATCCGCGCGCGCCTTTCTCGCGCCCCTGCGCCAGGCGTTGGACGCCCTGGCGTGAACCTCCCGGCACGATCGGGCTAAACTCCCCCCTCAATTGGATACTGCGAGTGGCTCGATGAGCTGGTTGACCAAACTGATGCCTGCGCGCATCCGCACCCAGGGCGGCGGCAAACGTGGCGTGCCCGAAGGCCTGTGGGAAAAATGCGAACGCTGTGGCGCCGCGCTGTACGGCCCCGAGCTGGAAAAAAACATCCGCGTCTGCCCCAAATGCGGCAATCACATGGCGATCGCCGCGCGCGAGCGTCTCGCGTCCTTCCTCGATGAAGGTGAAGTCCTGGAGATCGGCGCCGAACTCGGCCCGACCGACGCTCTGCATTTCAAGGACCAGAAGAAATATTCCGATCGCATCAAGGCGACGCAGAAAAACGTCGGCGAGCGCGACGCGCTGGTGTCGGTGCAGGGAAAGCTGTATGGCCGCGACATCTGCGCCAGCGCTTTCGAATTTCGTTTCATGGGCGGCTCGATGGGCTCGGTGGTCGGCGAACGTTTCGCGCTCGCAGCCGAGCGTGCGCTGGAAATCGGCAGCCCGTTCGTCTGCTTCTCCGCTTCCGGCGGTGCGCGTATGCAGGAAAGCCTGTTCTCGCTGATGCAGATGGCCAAGACCTCGGCGGCGATCGGCCGCCTGCGCCAGGCCGGACTGCCTTACATTTCCGTGCTCACGCATCCGACCACCGGCGGCGTCACCGCCTCGCTGGCCATGCTGGGCGATCTCAACATCGCCGAGCCGCAGGCGCTGATCGGCTTTGCCGGCCCGCGCGTGATCGAGCAGACCGTGCGGGAAAAATTGCCGGAAGGTTTCCAGCGCTCGGAATTCCTGCGCGATCACGGCACCGTCGACATCATCATCGACCGCCGGGAAATGCGCGATCGCATCGCCGCGCTGCTGGCCTTGATGATGAAGCAGCCGGCTCCGGTCATCGCCGAGGCCTGAGGGCATGGCCGGGCGCAAGTATTTCGGTACCGACGGTATCCGCGGCCGGGTTGGCGAGGGTGCGATTTCCGCCGATTTCATGCTGCGCCTGGGGCGCGCCGCCGGTCGCGTACTTGCCGGCGACAAGGCGCATGCCACCGTCGTGATCGGCAAGGACACGCGCATTTCCGGTTACATGTTCGAAGCCGCACTTGAGGCCGGGCTGGTCGCGGCCGGCGCCGACGTGCGCCTGCTCGGGCCGATGCCGACGCCGGCGGTGGCGTATCTGACGCGCTCGTTGCGCGCCGATGCCGGCATCGTGATTTCCGCCTCGCACAATCCGCACGAAGACAACGGCATCAAGTTTTTCTCGGCGCAGGGCGAGAAACTCGCCGATGCCGTCGAGCTGGCCATCGAGGCCGAACTCGACCAGCCTTTCGCCACCGTCGCCTCCGAGCATCTCGGCAAGGCCGCACGCATTGCCGACGCGCTCACCCGCTACGGCGAGTTCTGCAAAGCCAGCGTTCCGGAAGAATTTTCCCTGCGCGGCGTGAAGATCGCGCTCGATTGCGCGCATGGCGCAACCTATCAGGTCGCACCGAAGGTTTTTTCCGAACTCGGTGCGACCGTCACCGCGATCGGCGTGCAGCCCGATGGCCTGAACATCAATCGCGATGTCGGCTCGATGCATCCGGAAGCGTTGATCGCGCATGTCCGCGCCAGCGGTGCCGATCTCGGCATCTGTTTCGATGGCGATGGCGACCGCGTGTTGATGATAGACAGCGACGGCCGCCTGCTCGACGGCGACGCGCTGATCTATCTGCTCGCTACCGACTGGCAGGCCAGCGGCCGCTTGCGCGGCCCGGTGGTCGGCACGCTGATGACCAATTACGCGATGGAAAAAGCCCTGGGCGAGCGCGGCATCGCTTTCGTGCGCGCCCGCGTCGGCGATCGTTTCGTCCACCAGGCGTTGGTCGAAGGGCAGGGCACGCTCGGCGGCGAAGCCTCCGGGCATCTGCTTTGTCTCGACAGTGCCAGCACCGGCGACGCCATTGTCGCCGCCTTGCAGGTGCTGGAAGTTCTGCAGCGGCGCGGTCTGTCGCTCAAGGACGCACTCGCGGACTATCGACCGCTGCCGCAGAAAACCGTCAACGTGCGCATTGCTGCCGGCGCCAAACCGTTGGACGCGCCTGCCGTGCAGGCCGCGCGCGCCGAAGCGGAGTCGGCGTTGTCTGGCAAGGGCCGACTGGTGCTGCGTCCTTCCGGTACCGAACCGGTGGTGCGCGTGACCGTCGAAGCCGCCGATGGCGAACTGATGCAACAGGTGCTTGATCGTTTGTCCGATGTCGTCCGCGCTGCCGTCTGAATCCATTTCACACCGAACCATGAGCCCGACCATGAGCCAGATTCCTTCCCTCGATATCCGCCGTTTCGAAACCGATCGCACCGCCTTCGTTACTGAGCTCGGCGCCGCGTATCGCGAATGGGGCTTCTGCGGCATCAGTGGCCACGGCATCGCGCCGGCACTGATCGATGGCGCCTACGAGGCGTTCAAGGCTTTCTTCGCGCTGCCGGAAGAAACCAAGCGCAAATACCATGTGCCTGGCAGTGGCGGCGCGCGCGGCTACACGCCGTTCGGCATCGAGACAGCGAAGGATTCCAAATACGCCGACCTCAAGGAGTTCTACCACGTCGGTCGCGAGCTGCCGGCCGGCTCGAAGTACGCCGATGTGATGTCGCCGAACCTGTGGCCGGAAGAGGTGCCGCAATTCAAGCGTTACGCCTACGAACTCTACGAAGCGCTCGATGCGCTCGGCTCGCGCGTGCTGTCGGCGCTGGCGTTGCATATCGATCTGCCCGGCGATTTTTTCCTCGACAAGACCAACTTCGGCAATTCCATCCTGCGGCCGATCCACTACCCGCCGATCACCGCCGACAACATCCCGAACGTGCGCGCCGGTGCGCACGAAGACATCAACTTCATCACCCTGCTGGTCGGTGCGAGCGCAGCCGGGCTGGAAGTGAAGTCGCAGAAAGGCGACTGGGTGCCGTTCACCTCCGAAGCCGACACCATCGTCGTCAACATCGGCGACATGCTGCAGCGTCTGAGCAATCACGTGTATCCCTCGACCACGCACCGCGTGGTCAATCCGCCGGGCGAGGCTGCGCGCAAGCCGCGCTATTCGACGCCGTTTTTCCTGCATCCGAATCCCGACTACCTGATCGAAACCCTGCCGGGCTGCATCAGTGCGGCAAATCCGGATCGCTATCCGACGCCGATCACCTCGCATGAGTACCTGATGGAGCGTCTGCGCGAGATCAAGCTGGTCTGACTTTAGCGGTGGTGTTTTCGCTGCGGCGATCGTGCCGTCGCCGAAACTCGCATGACGGATTCAGGTGCGCTCGCCGCCGGCGAGTGCCTGCCGCCAGGCCTCCAGTTTGCGCTCGTAGCTGATCGCCGCGTTCGCTGGACTGGTGGATGGCAGACGCTGGAACTGCAACGTCGTCGTCGACAGCCCTGGCCGCACCAGTCGGTCGAATGTCGTCGCTGCCGTCGCGCCGTTGAACAGCACGCGCTGCAACTGTGGGTGCGCGCGGAAAAAATTGGCGAAATCATTCGCCCGCATCGAGTCGCCGTGGATGTCGGCGTCGAGGCTGCCGCGGCGTTCGCAGGATTCGAGCACGTCCCAGAGCGCGATGCCGGCGGTCTGCAACTTCTGCAGCCGATGTTCGTAAGCGAGTTCGCGGCCAGCGCCGGTGAGTTCGCCGAGGATCCGCCAGAAAATATTCCGCGGATGCGCGTAGTACTCGACGGCATCCAGCGAGGCCTTGCCCGGCATGCTGCCGAGGATGAGGATGCGCGCGTCGGCGGCTGCGACGGGCGCGAAACAATGCAGACGCGGCAGCGATTCGCCGGGCAAGGTCACGCCATCCAGAAAAACACCGCCGCCATGCGTTTCTCGGCGAGCTCATGACCCCAGTACGCCGTCGCGCTGTGGATCAGGTTGGCGCGATAGACCAGCAGGCGGTTGAAACGGTGATCGATACGCAGGTCTTCGACGAAGGAGTTGGGCGGCACGAAGCGCGCGCCCAGCGCCTCGACCAGGTTGTTGTGCGGCGGCGATACCATGTTGCCGCCGAGTTGCCCGTTCGGCAGGCGTTGCCGGTAGAAACTCGTTCCGCAGTCGTCGGGTACGGCGGGGTTGAGATACAGCACGGCGGCGTAGCGGCAGATCTTGCGCGAATCGGTATGCGGTCGCGACTGGCATTCCCCTTCGCCGACCACCTGCACGCAGTTGTGATTGGAATGCGCGCCGTCCGGCACGGCCTCGGCCCAGAGCTTTTTCGTTTCGGTGACCTTGCGTACCCAGGCCTCGATGCTGGCGAGTTCATCGGGCTCCAGCGCCGGGATTGCGCGCAGGCCCGGCCAGCTTTCCGGCTTGTGCGGATAGCCTTCGATCCAGTCGGTCTTGGCCAGGCAACGCGCACGCACGGCCTCGGCGTTGGCCAGGGCGTTGTCCAGAACCCAGTAGTCGCGGCCTTCGGTGGGCTTGCGATACGGCAGGATGGCGAGGCGGGGTGCTGCGGGCGGCATGCTCATTCGTCGTCCCGGAAATCCTTGCTCTTGCTCGCGACCAGGGCTCGCGCGAGAGCGTCAGGCAAGTACTTGCATATGAAAGCCACGACCTTGTTGGCGAACCCCGTCACCACGCGTGTCTTGCCCGCCTCGACGGCATCGACGCCGATCTTCGCGACCTGCTCGCTGCTCAGCCAGAGAAATTTCGGCAGCTGCGAAATCTTCGCGCGCATGCCATTGACGTCGTGGAATTCCGAGTAGGTGAAACCTGGGCACAAGGCAGTGACGTGGATGCCGCGCGGCGCGCATTCCAGCGCCAGGCATTCGCTGAAGCGGATCAGCCAGGCCTTGGTCGCGCCATACATCGTGTGTCCGGCCGAGGCCGGCACGAGGCCAGCCAGCGAAGCGATATTGAGAATGCGGCCGCGACCAGCGGCTTCCATCGCCGGCAGATAGAGGTGGGTGAGTTCGCCGATCGCGACGATCATCACCTGCAGGAAATCACCATGGGTTTTCCAGTCGCGCGAAAGATAGCGCCCGGGCACGCCGTAGCCGGCATTGTTGACCAACGTGTCGACGAATAGACCACGCGCCTGTGTCTGCTCGAACAACCGCTGCGGCGCATCGGGTTGCGCGAGATCGCAGGTGATGACGGTGCAGGGCGCGTTTACGCCGAGTTCGGTTGCCAGTGCTTCCAATCGTCCGGTCCGGCGTGCGACCAGGATCAGCGCCTTGCCACGACGCGAATATTCGCGGGCGATGGCTTCGCCGATGCCGCTGGAAGCGCCGGTGATCAGGACATAAGCGCGTTGTTCCGGCGATGACATGTACGCTCCTCGGGTGAGCGCCGATTGTGCCCGGAATCGCCTCCATCCTCACGCGGCGTTCGGCCCGGGGCGGCGCTCGCCCATTCGGCCGGCAGAGGGTGAGGTGGATAAAAACATCGACGCAGGCGTTATCCTTGCCGCCTCGCTTTGCCGCTTAGCTGAAAAGGAGTTCGAAATGCGCCCCAGGATTGTTGCCGGTAACTGGAAATTGCATGGCGATCGCGTTTTCGCGAAAGCACTCCTCGATGCTGTCGTCGGCGCCACCCGTCCGGCCGATGTCGAACTCGCGATCCTGCCGCCACTGCCGTATCTCGCTGAACTGATCTGGCAATACGACAAGGCCGGTCTGAAGTTCGGTGCGCAGGATATTGGCGTCAACGTGCAGGGCGCGTTCACCGGTGAGGTTGCCGGCGCGATGCTGAAAGACATCGGCTGCCGTTATGCGCTGGTCGGGCATTCCGAGCGCCGCGAATACCACGAGGAAAGCGACGAGCTCGTCGCCGAGAAATTCGTCGCCGCGCAAAAGGCCGGACTGGTGCCGATGCTCTGCGTCGGCGAGACCTTGCACCAGCGCGAGGCCGGCCAGACCGAATGGGCGATCCAGCGCCAGCTCGCGGCGGTATTCGAGCGCGCGGGCGTCAGCGCCTTCGAAAACGCCGTGCTCGCCTACGAGCCGGTCTGGGCGATTGGCACCGGCCGGACCGCGTCCCCGGCTCAGGCCCAGGAAGTGCATGCCTTCATCCGTGGCGAATTCCGCGCGCAGGATGCTAGAATCGCCGGCTCGCTCCCGATCATTTATGGCGGAAGCGTAAAACCCGCCAACGCGGCCGAGCTGTTTTCGCAGCCGGATGTGGATGGCGGCCTGATCGGGGGGGCATCACTTGTCGCCCAGGATTTTCTTGCCATCGCCAACGCGGCGGCACGCTGAAAACGAACCATGATCCAGACCTTGCTCAATGTAGTTTTCGTGCTGATCGCGATCGCCATGATCGTGCTCATCCTGCTCCAGCGCGGTGCGGGCGCCCAGGCCGGTTCCGGCTTCGGTTCCGGCGCCTCGGCCACCGTCTTCGGTGCGCGCGGCTCGGCGAACTTCCTGTCCAGCGCCACTAAATGGCTGGCAGCGGCGTTCTTCGGGATCAGCCTGTTCATGGCCTGGCAGTCCGGCCAAGTCGCCAAGAACGTGCCCAAGAAGGCCGATCTCGGCGTGATGTCCGATCTGCCCGCCGCGGCTCCCGCCGGCAAGACGACGCCTGCACCGGCGCCGTTGCCCGCAGCCTCGACGGCCCTGCCGGTTTCTGCACCGACCACGCCGATCATCGCGCCCGCACCGACCGCTGCTCCGGCGCCGGCCAAGGCAGGCGAAGCTGCTCCGGCACCGGCCGGGAACAGCAAGGGCGGTTGATCCGCTGGTACAATTCACTCCCGCTCCGGTGACGGATCGGGACGATACAAAGCCCAGATGGCGGAATTGGTAGACGCACTACCTTGAGGTGGTAGCGACTTAGGTCGTGGGGGTTCGAGTCCCCCTTTGGGCACCAATGATGAGTTCAGGCCATCGAGTCAGCCTGGAACCCTAAAACCCGCCTGATGGCGGGTTTTTTGTTTGTTGGAAAGGGATAGAGGCAGTTCCGGTGGAGCAAGGCCTTTTGCTATTTCCGGCGCCTTTTCTTCAAGCCAGAGACGGATGATTGGCGATGATAAAAAAATGCTCTGCCGTGGAATCGCAAGAAATCCTGGACCGGATGCTGCTTGGGGCAATGCTGGATTCGTTCCGGGTATGTAGCTCTATGCTGGAAATCCGATTCCTTCGCATTCCGGTAGTGCCAGAAATTCCAGGCGAGGTCTGGCTGACAGCGACGTGTGTTTTGCTGGTCAAGACATCCCACGGCGAGCTTATCGTGTCTGAACCACTTGATTCATTTGTGGAGGAAAGAAGGGCAGCCATCCTGGGGTTGTATGACCTGATCGGGGAAAGTGTTGTCGGGATCAATATTGCCGAGAACAATCAGTTGAATTGTCAGATAGGCAGCACACAGCTGGTTTTCTCCCCGGACTTGTCCGTCGAGGACGATGCATGGGAAATGGAATCCAAGCAAAGCGAAAACGAACAGTGTTGGTACTTTGGCTGTTTCGGTGATGGGGAGTTGGTTTGCAGGCTTCCGGACGAATCGTGGAAAAGACTTGCGGTGCCTCGATCCAGTCGCTGAGCTCGAGGTGGTCGCAGCGCACGCTTGTGGTCAGGCTTTGGCCGCGTGGCGGACTGGATGGCCCGTGACCCCGGAAAATGTACTCTGACCCGGGTTTTCTCTAGCGCGATCCCGCCGCCTGCCCGTAAACTACCGGACTAGGTTGCGCCGCCCTCATATCTGCCGACCGCCCGACGGGCGCAGGTGAGGGGTGTTTGGGGATGGATTTCCGAGCCGCTGGTCCGTTGGCCTAGACAAATCAATGTCTTGGGCGGGTCTTCGGGCCGCTTTCGACCAACCTATCAATCGGCCCTTGCCCGCCTGGCGGCGCGACGGCAGTAACGCGCCCAATGGCGCTGGCAAAGGAGTCGCGCATGCTGGGCGAATATCTGCCGATCCTGTTGTTCCTCGCGGTCTCCACCGTGGTCGGCGTGGCGTTGCTGGTCCTGGGCAATCTGCTCGGCCCGCAGCGTCCGGAAAGCGAAAAACTCTCCCCCTACGAATGCGGCTTCGAGGCCTTCGAAGACGCGCGCATGCAGTTCGACGTGCGCTACTACCTCATCGCCATTTTGTTCATCGCCTTCGATCTCGAAATCGCCTTCGTCTTTCCCTGGGCGGTGATCTTCCGCTCGCTGGGCGTGACCGGCCTGTACGAGATGGGCATCTTCCTTGGCCTGCTGGTGCTGGGCTTTATCTACGTCTGGAAAAAGGGAGCGCTCGAATGGGAGTGATCCAAACCGTCTCGAACGTGATGCACAACCCGTTGCCGATCCAGACGGTCGACGACATCCTGCGTCCCGGTTCCGACAACCCCCTGATCGAACGCGGCTTCGCTACCACCAGCGTCGACACGCTGATCAACTGGGCGCGCACCGGCTCGATGTGGCCGATGACTTTCGGTCTCGCCTGCTGCGCGGTGGAAATGATGCACGCCGGCGCCTCGCGCCTGGACCTGGATCGCTACGGCGTGGTGTTCCGCCCGTCGCCGCGCCAGTCCGACGTGATGATCGTCGCCGGTACTCTGGTCAACAAGATGGCCCCGGCCCTGCGCAAGGTCTACGACCAGATGCCCGACCCGAAATGGGTGATCTCGATGGGCAGCTGCGCCAATGGCGGCGGTTACTACCACTACTCGTATTCGGTGGTGCGCGGCTGCGATCGCATCGTGCCGGTCGACATCTACGTGCCGGGTTGCCCGCCGACCGCCGAAGCGCTGGTCTACGGCATCTTGCAGCTGATGAAGAAAATCCGTCGCACCAACACCATCGCCCGCTAAGAAGGCACCGTCGACGCCATGCCCGAACCGACCCTGACCCTCTCCGACCGCATCAAGGCCCGCTTCGGCGAACAGGCCTTGTCCGTCGTCGAAGCCCGCGGTGAAACCACGCTGGAAGTGCCGGCTGCGGCCTTTCGCGATGTCGCGCTGGCATTGCGTGACGACGCCGATTTTCGCTTCGAATGCCTGATCGACCTGTGCGGCGTCGACTACCTCAGCTATGGCGAGGATGAGTGGGATACGGCGGACGTGTCGTCGGAAGGTTTTTCCCGCGGCGTCGAAGGGCAGGGCGCAGGCCGCTTCACCTGGGAAGATCGTCCGCGCGGCAAGGGCCCGGAGCGGCGTTTCGCGGCCGTCGTGCATCTGTTGTCGATCACGCACAACCGCCGGCTTCGACTTCGTTGTTTTGCGTTGGACAACAGCTTGCCCGTGGTGCCATCGCTGACGGCCGTATTCCCAGTATCCAATTGGTTCGAGCGCGAGGCCTTCGACGTGATGGGCATCGTCTTCGAAGGTCATCCGGACCTGCGCCGCATCCTCACCGATTACGGTTTCGTCGGTCATCCGTTCCGCAAGGACTTCCCGCTGATCGGCAACGTCGAAGTGCGTTACGACGCCGAGAAAAAACGCGTGGTCTACGAACCGGTCAGCATCGATCCGCGCGTCGGCGTGCCGCGCGTCGTGCGCGAGGACTCGCGCTGGCAGGCCGCACAGGCCGAACAGGCACAGGTGAAAAAGTGAGCGTGCAGGAAATCCGCAACTACACCCTGAACTTCGGCCCGCAGCATCCGGCCGCGCACGGCGTGTTGCGCCTGGTGCTGGAAATGGATGGCGAAGTCGTGCAACGCGCCGACCCGCATATCGGCCTGCTGCATCGCGGCACCGAGAAACTTGCCGAATCCAAGCCGTTCAACCAGTCGATCGGCTACATGGATCGCCTCGATTACGTGTCGATGATGTGCAACGAGCACGCCTACGTTCGTGCCATCGAAACGCTGATGGGCCTGGAAGTGCCCGAACGCGCGCAATACATCCGCACGATGTTCGACGAGATCACCCGCATCCTCAATCACCTGATGTGGATCGGCTCCAACGGTCTCGATCTCGGCGCGATGGCGGTATTCCTGTACGCGTTCCGCGAACGCGAAGAATTGATGGACGTGTACGAAGCGGTGTCCGGCGCGCGTCTGCATGCGACCTACTACCGGCCCGGCGGCGTCTACCGCGATCTGCCGGACAAGATGCCGCAGTACAAGGAATCGCCGTGGCGCAAGGGCGCCCAGCTCAAGAGCCTGAACGAATCGCGCGAAGGTTCGCTGCTCGATTTTCTCGAAGCGTTTACCAACGATTTCCCGCGTCGTGTCGATGAGTACGAAACCCTGCTCACCGACAACCGCATCTGGAAACAGCGCACCGTCGGCATCGGCGTCGTGCCGCCGGAGATGGCGATGGCCTGGGGCATGAGCGGCCCGATGCTGCGCGGTTCCGGCATCGCCTGGGACCTGCGCAAGAAGCAGCCTTACGCCGCCTACGACAAGGTCGATTTCGATATTCCGGTCGGCGTGCAAGGCGACTGCTACGACCGTTACCTGGTCCGCGTCGAGGAAATGCGCCAGTCCAATCGCATCATCAAGCAGTGCATCGAATGGTTGCGGCGCAATCCCGGTCTGGTGATGGCGAAAAACTTCAAGGTCTCGCCGCCGTCGCGTGCTGAGATGAAAGACGACATGGAAGCGCTGATCCACCACTTCAAGCTGTTCACCGAAGGTTATTCGGTGCCGGCGGGCGAAGTGTATTCGGCAGTCGAAGCCCCCAAGGGCGAGTTCGGCGTGTACCTGCTGTCGGACGGCGCCAACAAGCCGTTCCGCCTGAAATTGCGGGCGCCGGGCTTCGCGCATCTTTCCTCGATGGACACGATCGTGCGCGGCCACATGCTGCCCGACGTGGTCGCGATGATCGGTACTTACGACATCGTGTTCGGCGAGGTGGATCGGTGAGCCGAAGCGTCAAAATGAATCAAATCGCCGAAGCGGAGCGCACGCGCGTGCGTTTCGACCAAGCTGATATCGGGCAGCGACTCGAAACGTACGCGCGTGCGCCCCGCGTGTTCGCCACTGCTGCAGGCAGTCGCTTCCAGCAGTCGAACAAAGCAATCGGAAAAGAACTGACCGCATGAAAGCCACCGGCAATTTCGAAGCCTGCCAGCACGTCGACCCGATGGTCGCGCTGACGGCTGTTACCCGCGAACACATCGATCATTGGGTCGCGAAGTTTCCGCCCGATCGCAAACGCTCGGCCGTGATCCAGGGCTTGATGGCCGCGCAGGAACAGAACGGTGGCTGGCTGACCGATGAAATCATCGCCGCCGTCGCCAAGTATCTCGGCCTGCCGCCGATCTGGGCTTACGAAGTCGCGACTTTCTACTCGATGTTCGACCTGCAGCCTGTCGGCCGCAACAAGGTCGCCATCTGCACCAACATCAGCTGCTGGCTCAACGGCGCCGAAGACCTGGTCCGCCACGCCGAGAAGAAACTTGGCTGCAAGCACGGCGGCACCAGTGCCGACGGCCGCATTACCCTGAAAATTGAAGAAGAGTGCCTGGCTGCCTGCGCCGGCGCGCCGATGATGGTGATCAATGGTCACTATCACGAGCGCCTGACGCCGGCGAAGCTCGACGAACTCTTCGACGGACTGAAGTAAGGAACCGCCCATGGCTCACTCCGAGACCCACGGCCCGGTCGGCCCGGCCCCGCAGGAACACAGCGTCGTCTACACGACCCTGCATTTCGACACGCCCTGGTCCTATGAAAACTATCTCAAGACCGGCGGCTATTCCGCCTGGCGCAAGATCCTCGCCGAGAAGATCCCGCCCGAGCAGGTCGTCGACATGGTCAAGCAGTCCGGCCTGCGTGGCCGCGGCGGCGCAGGCTTCCCGACCGGCTTGAAGTGGAGCTTCATGCCGCGCAGCGCGCCCGGCCAGAAGTACATCCTGTGCAACTCCGACGAATCCGAACCGGGCACCTGCAAGGATCGCGACATCCTGCGTTACAACCCGCATTCGGTGATCGAAGGCATGGCGATCGCCTGCTATGCGACCGGTTGCACCGTCGCCTACAACTATCTGCGCGGCGAATTCCACCACGAGCCCTTCGAACACTTCGAGCAGGCCCTGAAGGATGCGTACGCGAATGGCTGGCTGGGCAAGAACGTGCTCGGTTCCGGCATCGATGTCGACATCCACACCGCGCTTGGCGCCGGCGCCTACATCTGCGGCGAAGAAACCGCGATGATGGAATCGCTGGAAGGCAAGAAAGGCCAGCCGCGCTACAAGCCACCGTTCCCCGCGAACTACGGCCTGTTCGGTCGCCCGACCACGATCAACAACACCGAAACCTATGCGTCCGTACCGGCGATCATCCGCAACGGCGCCGAGTGGTTTCTCGGTCTGGGCAAGCCCAACAACGGCGGCCCGAAGATTTTTTCCGTGTCCGGCCACGTCAACAAGCCGGGCAATTATGAAATCCGTCTGGGTACTTCGTTCGCCGATCTGCTCGCGCTCGCCGGCGGCGTGCGCGACGGCAAGAAACTCAAGGCGGTGATCCCGGGCGGCTCGTCGATGCCGGTGTTGCCCGCCGACACGATGATGGCCTGCACGATGGATTACGACTCGATCCAGAAAGCCGGCTCCGGCCTGGGCTCGGGTGCGGTGATCGTGATGGACGAAACCACCTGCATGGTCCGCGCCTGCCAGCGCATCGCGCGTTTCTACTACGCCGAAAGCTGTGGCCAGTGCACGCCCTGTCGCGAAGGCACCGGCTGGATGTATCGCGTGTTGACCCGCATCGTCGAAGGTCACGCGACCATGGATGATCTGAACATGCTCAAGGCCGCCGCCGGCCAGATCGAAGGCCATACCATCTGCGCTTTCGGCGAAGCCGCCGCCTGGCCGGTGCAGGGCATGCTCCGGCACTTCTGGCACGAATTCGAATTCGCGATCGTCAACAAGCGCTTCCTGGTCGACGAACCGGTCGCCGCTCCTGCCGTGGAGGTCGCGGCATGAGTCGTTCCCGGCTTCCCAGGGATTTCGTCATTCCCGCGAAGGCGGGAATCCAGTGTCTTTCGCGCATTCGCGGGAGCTCGTCAGAACAAAGTCGCTGGATTCCCGCCTTCGCGGGAATGACGGCGGAGAGGAACGCGCAATGAGTGCGCAGCCAACCAACAACACCGCGCCCGACACGGTGAACATCGAAATCGACGGCGTGCCGATGCAGGCGCCGAAAGGTTCGATGATCATCCATGCCTCCGACAAGGCCGGCATCCCGATCCCGCGTTTCTGCTACCACGAGAAACTGCCGATCGCGGCCAACTGCCGCATGTGCCTGGTCGATGTAGAGAAGATGCCGAAACCGGCGCCGGCCTGCGCAACGCCGGTGATGGAAGGCATGAAAGTCACCACCCAGACCAAGCGCGCGCTCGATGCGCAGCGCAATGTCATGGAATTCCTGCTGATCAACCATCCGCTCGATTGCCCGATCTGCGACCAGGGCGGCGAGTGCGAATTGCAGGACGTGTCGATGGGTTATGGCCGGTCGGTCAGCCGTTACGTCGATCGCAAACGCGTGGTCGTCGACGAGGATATGGGTCCGTTGGTCGCCACCGACATGACTCGCTGCATCCAGTGCACGCGTTGCGTGCGTTTCACCGCCGACATCGCCGGTACCTACGAACTCGGTGGTCTCAATCGCGGCGAGAACCTGCAGATCGGCACCTACGACGGCAAACCGTTGACCACCGAATTGTCCGGCAACGTCATCGACGTCTGCCCGGTCGGCGCGTTCACCAACAAGGTGTTCCGCTTCAAGGCCCGCGCCTGGGAATTGACCGCTCGCGATTCGCTCGGCTATCACGACGCGCTCGGCTCCAACCTGCATCTGCACCTGCATCGCGGTGAAGTGGTGCGCACCGTGCCGCGCGACAACGAAGCCGTCAACGAATGCTGGCTGTCGGATCGCGACCGTTATTCGCATCAAGGCCTGTACGCCGCCGACCGTGCCACGCAGCCGCTGCTGCGCGAAGGCGACGGCTGGCGCGAGGCGAGCTGGGAAGAAGCCCTGGCCGTCGCCGCCGACCTGATCAAAAACACGGCAGCGAACGATCTCGGCGTGCTCGCGCATCCATCGACCTCGAATGAGGAAGGCGCCTTGCTCGCTGCATTCGCGAAAGCGCTTGGCACCGGCAACATCGACCACCGCCTCAAGCAGCTCGACTTCGCCGATGCCGCCGTCGCGGAAGCCTTCGCGATGCCGGTTGCGGACATCGAGAAGGCCGCCGTGGTCGTGCTGGTCGGCTGTAATATCCGCCATGAAATTCCGCTGCTGCACCAGCGAATGCACAAGGCCGGCAAGCGCGGCGCGAAGATTTTCGCGATCAATCCGGTCGACTTCAATTTCACTTTTTCTCTCGCCGGCAAGCGCATCGTGCTGCCGTCGAAACTGCCGGCGGCGCTCGCTGGTGTCGCGCAGGCCGCAGGCGCCAGCCTGGCGTCAGCGCTTGCCGTGGATGCCGACGATGTTGCGCGCCAGATCGCCGACGCGCTGAAGCAGGCCGACGGCAATGCTGTGATCGTGCTCGGCGAACTCGCCGAAAACCATGTCAATGCCTCGCACCTGCACGCCGCCGCACGCGCACTTGCGCAGGCCACCGGCGCTCGCCTCAATCGCATTCCGCAGGGCGCGAACGCACTCGGTCTTGCCCGTCATGGCGTGCTGCCGACCGGGCAGGGCAGGGATGTCGCGAAGATGCTGGCCGGTTCGCTCAAGACGGCTGTGCTGTACGGCATCGAGCCGACTTACGACTTTGCCAACAGCACGCAGGCGCTGACGGCTTTGTCAGCCGCGAAGGTGATCGCGTTCTCCGCATTCGCTTCCGAGGATCTGAAAAAGATCGCGCAGGTGATCCTGCCGATCGGGCTGTTGCCGGAAATCGATGCGACGCTGACCAATGTCGACGGCAGCGATCAATCCGCGCGTGCTGGCGGCAAGTTGCCGGGCCAGGCGCGTCCGGGCTGGCGCGTGCTGCGCGCACTCGCCGGGTCGATGGCATTGAAGGGTTTCGACTTCACCGATTTTGCCGGCCTGCAGGCGATGCTTGCGCCGGTTGCCGCGGTGTCGGGTGAGGGCCTTGCAACGGCTGCAACGATTTCACCTGGTCTGGAGCGCATCGTCAGCACGCCGATCTATCGCGGCGATGCCGTGTTGCGTCGTGCGGCAGCGTTGAATGCGCATCCGCTGACGCATGGCGCGCGCGCCGTGCTGCATCCGGAAGATGCCTTGGCACGCGGTGTTTCCGAAGGCGCGATGATCAAGGCCGGCGATGGCGTCGGCAGCGCCGCCTTGCCGGTGACGATCAGCGCACGCGTGCCGCATGGCGCGATCTGGATCGAATCGGGTTATGAAGCGACGGCGCCGATATCGCCGACCGCGGGCCTGGCTGTCGTGAGGGCTGGCGCGTGATCGATCTCATCCGCGAATTCCTGCTGCAGTACGGTCTATTCGGCGCCTTTGCCTGGATGCTGCTCAAGGTCCTGTGCGTCACGTTGCCGTTGATTATTTCGGTGGCGTTCTACACCTTGTTCGAGCGCAAGGTGATCGGCTGGATGCACGTGCGCCACGGGCCGCAATTCGTCGGCGGCGTGTTCGGCGTCGGCGTGATCCAGGCGTTCGCCGACGTGTTCAAGATGCTGTTCAAGGAATTGATCGTCCCGAGCAGCGCCAGCCCCTTCCTTTACCGCCTCGCGCCGATCCTCGCGCTAGCGCCGGCGTTCGCCGCGTGGGCGCTGATTCCGTTCGACGCCAACGATCACGGCCCGATCGTGCTGGCCAACGTCAACGCCGGTTTGCTGGCGCTGTTGGCGATGACCTCGATGGGCGTGTACGGCATCATCCTGGGCGGCTGGGCATCCAA
>NZ_DATGBO010000135.1:0-8983 GCF_035312645.1 Arenimonas sp. | reverse complement strand
CTTTACGGGCATCTCCTCAGCCTCGATCAAAGCTTCTTCGAACGTACCCGTAGTGGCGAACTTATTTCAAGACTGTCTGCAGATGCCGAACTACTGCGCAGCGTCGTCGGCTCGAGCATGTCGATCGCCCTGCGTAGCGGCATCACGGTGATCGGCAGCGCGATCATGCTGGCGATCACCAGCCCGCGCTTGGGCAGTCTGGTATTGATCGGCATTCCGCTGGTGGTGGTGCCGATCGCGCTCTCGGGTCGGCGCGTGCGCGGCGCCGCCAAGGACAGCCAGGATCGCGTCGCCGATGCCAACGCCCGCGCTGGCGAAACCTTCAATGCCATGCACACGGTGCAAAGCTACGCGCGCGAACCGTTCGAGCGCGGACGTTTTTCCGAGGCCGTGCAGCGATCGCTGGGTGCGGCGCGCAAGCGCATCCGCATGCAGTCGATCCTCACCGCCTGCGTGATGATCCTGGTGTTCGGCGGTATCACCGCCATCCTCTGGGCCGGCGCGAAAGACGTGCTCGCCGGCACCATGACGCCGGGCACGCTGCTGCAATTTCTTTTCTACGCCGGCATCGGCACCGGCTCGGTTGGCGCATTGACCGAAGTCTGGGCTGAAGTCCAGCGCGCCGGCGGCGGCATGGAGCGCATCAATGAATTGCTGGGCGAGCGTTCGGGTCTGACCGTGCCGGCAAATCCGCAGCCGCTGCCTATGCCGATCCGCGGCGAGATCGAACTCGATCACGTGCGCTTCCATTATCCGAGTCGCCCTGATGCCGCCGCACTTGAGGATTTCAGCCTGCGCATCGCGCCCGGCGAAACCGTCGCGCTGGTCGGGCCGTCCGGCGCCGGCAAAAGCACGGTGTTCCAGCTGCTGCTGCGCTTCCATGATCCCGAAAGCGGACGCATCAGCGTCGATGGCGTCGATCTGCGCTCGCTCGATCCCTCGACCCTGCGCGACGCGATCGCGCTGGTGCCGCAGGACCCGGTGATCTTCGGCACCACCGCGCGCGAAAATCTGCGCTACGGGAAACTCGATGCCAGCGACGCCGAAATCGAAGCCGCAGCGCGCAGTGCGGAAGCGCACGAATTCCTGCTCGCTCTGCCGAACGGCTACGACAGTGAGTTGGGCGAACGCGGCGCGCGCCTGTCCGGTGGCCAGCAGCAACGCTTGGCGATCGCCCGCGCACTGCTGAAGAATTCGCCGATCCTGTTGCTGGACGAAGCGACCTCGGCCCTCGATGCGCAAAGCGAACGCGCGGTGCAGCAGGCGCTGGAACGCTTGATGGAAGGCCGCACGACGCTGGTGATCGCGCATCGCCTCGCCACCGTGCTGAAAGCCGACCGCATCATCGTTATGGACCACGGCCGCGTCGTCGCCCAAGGCACGCACGCCGAACTCGTCGCGCAAGGTGGCCTCTATGCCGAACTGGCGCGTCTTCAGTTTGATCATGCCTAACCGCAGCAGCAGCTATCTCAAGGCTCGCTAGCTTGCGGGGACAAAAACCCGACCTGTCCACTCAAGACTCACTAGCTTGCGGGGACAAAAAGCCCAACCTTGCCCAGAAAAAACCCCGCATCAGCGGGGTTTTTCTTTCAGGACTGGCGCGGGCCGGTCAAAGCGGTGCGACGTTCGCCGCCTGCTTGCCCTTCGGTCCCTGGACCACTTCGAAGCTCACGCGCTGGCCTTCTTTCAGCGAGCGGAAGCCGGTGGAGGTGATCGCGGAGAAATGGACGAAGATGTCCTCACTGCCGTCTTCCGGCGCGATGAAACCAAAGCCTTTCGCGTCGTTGAACCATTTTACGGTGCCGTTACTCATGAACTACCTCGAATGCTGATCTGGACGGAATGCCACGGCCCCGCTGGAAGCTCGGTCGCGTGCGCGGCCCGAGTATGAAGAAGGCAAAAAGCCTTGACAATCACCCCAGCATCGCCGCGATCAGACGCGGCAAGGACGCCGACGCGACTTCGACATTGGCCAGCACTTCCTCGAGGGTGATCTCTGCTGCATCGCCGCAGCCCGCGGCCCAGTTGGCGATCAGCGCCAGGCAGGCGTAATCGAGGCCGAGTTCGCGCGCGAGTCCGGCTTCGGGCATGCCGGTCATGCCAACCAGATCGCAGCCATCGCGACGCATCCGTGCGATCTCCGCGCGAGTCTCCAGACGCGGCCCCTGCGTCGCGCCGTAGCAGCCACCATCGACGACGTCAGTACCGACGCGTGCAGCAGCATCGAGAATGCTCCGACGCAAACTGGCAGTGTACGGGTCGCCGAAATCCACGTGCAGCACCTCGCTGCCTGGTTCTTCGCCGAGCGTGCTGATCCGGCCCCAGGTGTAGTCGATGATCTGGTCCGGGCAAGCGACGACACGCGGACCGAAGCGATCGCCAATGCCGCCGACGGCATTGATCGCCAGCACGCGGCGCACGCCGATGTCCTTGAGCCGCTGCAGGTTGGCGCGGTAGTTGATCTTGTGCGGCGGCAGCGAGTGGCCTTCGCCATGGCGTGCGAGAAACGCGACGCGGTGACCGGCGATCGTGCCGATGCGCAAGGGCCCGGAGGGCTTGCCGTAAATCGTCTCGCCCTCGAGCGTCTCAACAGCAGCGAGCGCCGCGAGCTTGTACAAACCGGTGCCGCCGATCACGGCAAGCGAGATTTCTGGATTCATTTGAGCGCGTAAAGTCCCGGCAGGTTTCGGCCTTGCTCGTGGTAGTCCATGCCGAATCCGTAGACGTAGCGATCCGGAACTTCCAGCGCCACGTAATTGGCTTCTATACCCTCGACGCGGCGATCGTGGTTTTTCACCGTGAGCACGGCGATGCGTACATCGGCCGCGCCCTGATCTTCGCACCAGTCGCGCACGGCCTTGAGCGTGTGGCCTTCATCGAGGATGTCGTCGGCCAGCAATACCCGCCGGCCTTCCAGCGGCGTCGCCGGCCGATGCAACCAGGCCAGGCCCGAGCCCGTTGTCGCGCCGCGATAACGCGTCGCATGCAGGTAGTCGAATTCCAGATCGATGCCCAGCTCAAGCGACAGCTGCGAGGCGAACAGCATGCCGCCGTGCATGATCGTCAGGTAGACGGGTTTGGCGCCGGCATAGTCGTTGCGGATATCGACGGCGATGCGGGCGATGGCACGGTCGATCTCGACGCGATCGAACAAGCGTTCGGAATTTTGCAGGGCGACGGCGAGATTGTTCGGCATGATGATCAGGCGATCTCCGGGCCAGTCAGGCGGCTTCGGGCACCATCGTAGCGCGCTTCGGCCAGCAAGCCCTGCCAACCGGCCGCGCCGCGGCCCATCAACGACACCAGCGTCGCCGTGTTGCTGCTCGGGCGACGATCCATCGCCGCCAGCGAATCGGCGACCAGCGCTGGCGGACAGACCAATACGACATCGCAGCCGGCATCAAGATGCGCATCGATGCGCGCAGCTACGCCACCCGCGGATTCCGCTGCGGCCATGCCGATGTCGTCGCTGAAGATGACGCCGCGGAAAGCCATTTCCCCGCGCAGAATCTCATTCATCCAACGCGGCGAATAACCGGCCGGCTCCGGTGCGACCGCCGGATACTTCACGTGCGCCATCATCACCGCATCGGCGCCGGCATCGATACCGGCGACGAACGGCAGCAGGTCTTCGCTGCGCAGCACATCCAGCGAGCGCGGATCGATGGCGTCGTCGAAATGCGTGTCTTCGAGCACCGAACCATGCCCCGGGAAATGCTTGAGCGTCGCCGCCATACCGGCGGCATGCATGCCGCGCACATAGGCGCGGGTGAATTCGGCAACGATCGCGGGCTCCGCGGAAAAAGCACGGTTGCCGATCGCGCGATTGCCGCGGCCAAGATCGACCACCGGCGCGAAACTCAGGTCGACGCCGGTGGCGCGGATCTCGCTGGCCATCAACCAGGCGTGCTCCTGCGCGAGCTCGAGCGCGCCGGCCGGATCGGTTGCGTAGCGCTTGCCGAAAATTTCCAGCGGTGGCAGTTCGACGTAGCCTTCGCGGAAACGCTGCACGCGTCCGCCTTCCTGATCGACGCAGATCAACTGCGGCCGCAGCGCAGCAGCACGGATGGCGGCACTGAGTTCGGCAACCTGATCGCGCGAGGCGAAGTTGCGGCTGAACAGGATCACGCCGGCGCAAGCCGGATGCTGCAGCCAGTCGCGCTCGTCCGCGGTGAGTTCCTTGCCCGAGATTCCGATCACCAGCATCAAGCTTTCTCCTCGTCCGTCCACTGCGAATACGGCCGATCGGCCAGGGCCAGATTGTAATAGCGCAACGCGTCCGTGACCTCCCTGCCCGCCCAATCGGGTTTGTCGAACGCGGTATCGGCGCTGGTCAATTCGATTTCGGCGACGGTCAGGCCGGCATTGCTGCCTTCGAAGACATCGATTTCCCAGAGAAATCCCGCGTAGCGGACGTAGTGCCGGGTCTTGTCGATGAGGCCGCCGACGCAGAGTTTCAGCAATGCTTCGGCATCGGCCAGCGGAATTTCATAGTCGAATTCCTGGCGAGTGTGGCCAAGCTCACGCGACTTCATGTTGAGGAAAGCCTGCCCGCCGGCGATGCGCACGCGTACCGAGGCCTTCTGCGTCCCCGCCTTCATCGCCGCCATGTCGTTGAGATAACCCTGCGCCATGCGCACGGATTTCTCGACACTGGCGCGCCAGCTGTCGCCGATGACGGTGAATTTTCTTTCGATCTCGATGGGCATGCGCACATTCCTATGTAGGAGCGGCTTCAGCCGCGACCTGCCTGTCCGATGTAAAGAGAAGTCGCAGCTCACGCCGCTCCTACACGATGCCTATTTCTCGAACAGCGCGATCGATTCCACGTGCGCGGTATGCGGGAACATATCCATCGCACCCGCAGCCTTGAGCGTGTAACCGCGCTCGCGCACCAGGAACCCGGCGTCACGCGCCAGTGAACCGGGATGGCAGGAAACATAGACGATGCGACGGATGCCCTTGAGCGGCATCTGCGCCAGCACCTCGGCCGCGCCCGCGCGCGGCGGATCGAGCAGCAGCTTGTCGAAGCCCTGTTTCATCCAAGCTTCGGAAGCAAGGTCCTTGGCGAGATCGGCGGCGTGGAATTCGACATTGGTCAGTCCGTTGCGCTGGGCGTTTTCGCGCGCGCGCGCCACCAGTCCGGCATCGCCTTCGACACCCACGACCTGTCCAGCGCGGCGCGCCAGCGGCAACGTGAAGTTGCCCAGTCCGCAGAATAGATCGAGCACGCGATCGCCTGGTTGCGGATCGAGCAGGTCCAGTGCGCTCGCGATCATCTTCTGGTTCAGGCCATCGTTGACCTGGATGAAATCCAGCGGCCGGAAAGCCAGGGAGAGATCGAACGCCGGAATCGAAAAATCCAGATCGACCGATTCAGGCCAGAGCGGGCGCACCGTGTCGATGCCGCCAGGTTGCAGAAAGACAGCGAAGCCGCTGTCCTTCGCGAATGCGAGCAGGCGCTGCTGATCGGCGTCCGACAGCGGCTCGAGATGCCGGAACACCAGCACGATCGGTCCACCGCCGGTGATGAATTCGATCTGCGGAATCGCGCGTTTGCCGTCCAGCGAATCGACCAGCGCAGCCAGCGCAGGAATCTTTTCGCCGAGCGCGGGGATGATCGTGTGGCACTCGCTGAGTTCGGCGACGAAGCGCGGATTGGTTTCGCGGAAGCCGACCACCGTGCGGCCCTTCTTCTCGACGAAACGCACCGAGAAACGACCCTTGCGGCGATAACCCCAGGCCGCATCGGAAAGCGGCTCCAGCACATGCGCCGGCTCGACATGGCCGATGCGCGTGAGGTTTTCCATCAGCACCTTGTGCTTGGCGGTGATCTGTTGATCCACCGCCAGATGCTGCAGCACGCAGCCGGCGCAGACGCCGAAGTGCGGGCAGCGCGGCGTCACGCGATCGGGTGACGCCTTGAGGACTTCCAGGGTTTCGGCTTCGTCGAAATGACGATTGCGGCCAGTTTGCTTGACTCGCACTGTCTCGCCGACCAAGGCGCCGGCGACGAATACCGTCTTGCCATCGAGGCGGCCGACACCGCGGCCATCGTGGCTGAATCCGTCGATCTCGATCTCGAATTCGCGGTTGATTTTGCTTCGGGATCGGGCCACGGGATTCGCACATGGAAAGGGCCGCGGATTGTCGCAAATCCGCGGCCCCAGGTGTGCAAAAGCAGTTTGTTTGCGCGTCCGGCCTGGCCCTATTTCTGCTTCCAGCTACCGTCCGCCGCCTGATACCACCAACCGGCACGGGCGCTGGCCACCCATTGCTTGGCGAAGGTCTGGCGGATCTGGCCTTCCCATTCCGCATGGCCATTGGCCACCGCGATTTCGCGATAGACGGCATTGCGATCGCGATTGTCGTCGGCGACGAACTGGTTGACGCTGACCCTGTCCTTCAATGCGATCTTGCTGGCATCGCGCACGACGATCAGGCCGTCCTTGCCGAAGCCCAACGCACCGCTGCTGAACTGCGCTTCGAGCGAACTCTGGAAGCGCTCGGCCATGCGGTCCTGGATCGCCTGGATGGCCGGCGTGCGGATAGTGATATCGACGCCTTCCGCGGCCTGTGCGCTGTTGATGAACAGCGACATCGGATCGAACCGCGGGCCCTGGTAAGCAGAAGGCTGCTTCTTTTCCTCAGGCTTCGGCGGCGGATTGGTGGCCGGCGCCGCCTGGTCACCAATGACCTTGTCGACAAACTCGGCGGCGGCGGCTTGAGCTTCCGCTGCCGGAAAATAAACGTTGATGGTGACGCAGGCGACCAGAACCATCGCACTGGCGATCAGCATCGGGGCCACCAACAACTGCGACATCGACTTGCGCATACCACTCTCCTTATTGGATGACCGGTGCCTGGCCTTCGGTGGCGGCCTTGAGGCGCGACACCAGCGTTGGCCAATCGACACGACGCCTGAAGCCTACCACCTGGATGCGAGGCACACCGGCACCGGCGACGATGATATAGCCATCGCCCGCTGAACCGATGCCATCCATCTGGCAGACGTTGTCCTTGAGCTTGCAGCCCAGACCGATGCGGTCGTAGCCGAAATCATCGAAAAACTGCAGCACTTTCGCCTGCAATCCGGCAACCAGGCCACTGCCGCCGACGCTGGAAATATCCTTGACCGCGCGCTGGCTGATACGGCGCTTGCCCTTGAAACTGCTGTCGCTTTCCAGCTTCGCGTCGAACGCCACCGGCGACCAGTCGACGAGTCGCAGTTTGTCGATGCGACCATCGAGTCGCCCGGTCATCGAACCGAAATCGAAGGCCTTGGTCATCGGTTCCAGATCGATGTCCTGCAAGGCCACGTCGGCCGACAACGTTGGCGCGATGCCCAGCGGTCGCTCCATAACGAGATCGGAAAGGCGGATGTTGCCGCCGAACAGATCCATCTCCAGCCCGCCATCGAGCGTGAGGATGCTGGCGGCGTAACGCGCCGAGGGAATCTTGCCGCCGATGGTGCCGGTGAATGGCGGCCAGCCGAGTCGCTGCGACAGGCTGGCGAGATCGAGTTTGTCCATGCCGACGCCGAATTGAAACGTCGCGCCGGTCTCGCCCTGCGGCGCCTGCCAACGCAGGTGATCGAGTGAGATGCGACCCTCAAGCACATCCATCGCCACCGGCGCGTCAAGACGCAATTCGCCTTTCGCGCTGCTGAAACCAAATTCCGCACGGCCCAGGCCGATGCCATAAAGCGCGCCGCTGCTCCAGGAAAAACGACTCGCCACGGGCGCTTCGCCTGCGCTCCAGCGCAGATCGCCATTGACGCCAGCGATGGTGAAGCGCGCCTTGCTGTCGATGGCATTGACCGCAGTGAACTGCCCCTGCGCCGCATCCAGTTGCCCGGCACGCAACCGCAATCCGGCCTGCACTTTTCCGGTCAGCACGAGATCGGGGAAACCCGCCGGCGCAAGAAATCCGCTGAGATAGCGATCGCGTGCGGTCGCGAGATCGCCCAGCGAGAGGTCGAGGTCGAGGTCGGCGATCGCGCCATCGGCAGCGAGCGTCGCCGCGCCTTGCGCATCGAACACGCCGGGATCGGACCAGCGCAGCAGCGGCAGTCGCCAGCGCGCTGTGCCCTGACGTTCGCCAAGCACCTGGATGGTCACTGGCGTTGTCGGCAATTGCGCGTAGAAATTCGAGGCGAGGAATTCGCCGCCGCGCAAATCGAGACGCGTGTCCAGGCTCTGACGGCCGGCGAGGTCGCGATAATTTATTTTCAGCTGGCCCTTGAGTCCAGCGGCCGCGAGCCAGCCGGTTGGCGTCTCGACATTCAGACTGTCGATGGCGAGATCCGTGCGCACTTCGAACGGCCCCTTGGCCGGCGTCAGCACATCGATCTGTCCACCCAGCCTGCCCTGTGGCCAGCTCCCCTCGGACCAGAGACTCGCAAGATAGGCCTTGAGCCAGGCCACCGGCACGCGCTCGAGTTTGATACGGGAATCATCCGGTGCCGCCGCCAATGCCTGATAAGCGATGCGGCTGTCGCCGATGCGCAGTTCCGCTTCGGTGGCCGCTGCGGAAAACACCACAGCCAGTGGCGCGCCGGCCGAGCCGTTGGCGCGCACTGGCCCAACGCAGCGCCAGCCCTGTGTTTTTGTACGCGCCAACGGACACTGCCAATCGATATCGCGGGCGCGGTAGGAGATCGAGGGGAAATCCAGCGACGCCGCGCGCAGGCGCAACGAACCGCTGCTCGCGCCATCAGGCCAATCCAGCAATATCGTGACGCCTTGCAGCGAGCCAGCGCCGGTGCTCAGGTGCGCGACGCGCAACTCAAGTTGCTTTGCCTGCGCGCCGCCAGCCACGCAGGCCGCGGCGAACAAGAGGAGCTTGATGACGGCATGGGTAATCCGCATGCTGCAAGAATAGTCGGTTTGACCGGACCTGTGAGCGAAGCCGCTGACGATGAGCACGATGGGCCCGCACCTGTTGTTGATCGAGGACGATGTCGTCAGCCGCGCGTTTCTGC
>NZ_DATGBO010000134.1:0-17546 GCF_035312645.1 Arenimonas sp. | reverse complement strand
CCGAGTTCCTCGACGTTCGCGCCTTCGGGTTCTGCGCCGACGTGCTTGACGTCGCCGGCGCCATGGCATTTGCCGAACGTGTGCCCGCCCGCGACGAGCGCGACGGTCTCCTCGTCGTTCATCGCCATGCGCGCGAAGGTCTCGCGAATGTCGCGCGCCGATCCGACCGGGTCGGGTTTGCCGTTCGGGCCTTCGGGGTTCACGTAGATGAGGCCCATCTGCACCGCGGCGAGCGGGTTGGCGAGCTCGCGATCACCGCTGTAGCGCTCGTCCGCCAGCCACTTTTCTTCCGGCCCCCAGTAGATGTCCTCTTCGGGCTCCCAGATATCCGCGCGGCCGCCGCCGAAGCCGAAGGTCTTGAAGCCCATCGAGTCCATCGCGACGTTGCCGGTGAGGATGATCAGGTCGGCCCAGGAAATTTTGCGGCCGTATTTTTGTTTGATCGGCCAGAGCAGGCGCCGCGCCTTGTCGAGGTTGCCGTTGTCCGGCCAGCTGTTGAGCGGCGCGAAACGCTGCGCGCCGGTGCCGCCGCCACCGCGACCATCGGCGATGCGATACGTGCCGGCGGCGTGCCAGGTCATGCGGATGAAGAACGGCCCGTAATGGCCGTAGTCCGCCGGCCACCAGTCCTGCGAGTCGGTCATCAGCGCGGTGAGGTCCTTGATGACGGCATCAAGATCCAGCGTCTTGAATTCGGCGGCGTAATCGAACGCCGTGCCCATGGGATTGGACTGCGGCGAATGCTGGTGCAGGATTTTCAGGTTCAACTGATTGGGCCACCAATCGGCGTTCGACTGGGTTCCGCTCACCGCGTTGCTGCGTGCGCCGTGCGGAAACGGACATTTCGATTCGGTTGCCATGGCTTTCTCCTGAGGTTGCTTCAATGGATGCCTGCCGAGAGTAGACCTCGATTCCGGATAGATAAAATCGTTATTGCCGATGCCGGCAATAGCGGTTGCCTATCGGGATGCCTTGCAGCTATTGCCGGGGCGGCATGATCCGGCGCGTTCGATGAAAACCGCCGCTGTCGTTCGCAGCCTGGCGCAAACGAGCGCAGTTTGAGTCGCGCCAGAGGAAGCAGCGTGGGTTGTGACGGTCGTCCTGCGGGCTTGTCCTGCCATTCGCATACCATGGCCATCAACGGAGCCGGCCGGCTCCTGAAAAAAGGGGATGACTGTGTTGCAGACGATTGGATCGGCGGTGAAGGGGCGGTTTCCTTGGGCGTGGCTGACGCTGGCGTTGGTGGTGCTGGTGGTGGCGACGTTGTTCTTCGGTTCCTGGTACACGATCGACCAAGGCGAGCGCGGCGTGCACCTGCGCAATGGCGCGGTGGTCGGCAGCGCGGACCCGGGACTGGGCTTCAAGGTGCCGATCATCGATTCGATCAAGCGCATCCCGGTACAGAACCTCACCACGATGTACGACAAGGTCTCGGCCTACAGCAGCGACCAGCAGACCGCCGAGATCCGGGTGTCGGTGAGCTTCCACGTACCGCCGGCGGATGTGATCGCGCTCTATTCCGAATACGGCAGCGTCGAAGGCCTGACCAGCCGCATCATCGACCGTCAGGTGCCGACCCAGGTGGAAAATGTGTTTGGCCAATACACGGCGATCTCCGCGGTGCAGAACCGCGTGACCTTCGTGAAGGACGTGACCCGGGCGATCCGCGAAGCGGTCAAGGGCCCGGTGGTGATCGACGGCGTGCAGATCGAGAACATCGATTTCTCCGATGCCTACGAAAAATCGATCGAGCTGCGCATGCAGGCCGAGGTGCTGGTGCAGACCGAGAAGCAGAATCTCGAGAAGGAAAAGGTCCAGGCGCAGATTGCCGTTACGCAAGCCAACGGCCAGGCGGACTCGAGCCTGGCGCGCGCCCGTGCCGATGCCGAATCCACCCGCATCAAGGGCGAAGCCCAGGCCACTGCCATCAAGGCCCGTGCCGCCGCGCTGGCGCAGAATCAGGATCTGGTCGAGCTGACCAAGGCTGAGCGCTGGAACGGCGTGCTGCCGACCACGATGATTCCGAACGCAGCGATTCCATTCCTCAATTCGAACCGGTGATCGACCGCTGCCGATGAGGGAAAAACAGGGTCAGAGTGCGTTTTGGGCAAAACGGGGTCAGAGTGCGTTTTCGAAGCCGCACTCTGACCCCGGCTCAAAAATATTCCCTCTCTCCCTAAGAAGAAGATCCAGAAAGAGGATTCGCTCTCGCCACAAACCAACTTTCTCCTGCAACACCCAACCATCTTCCCCGATCCGCCCGCAGCATCCGGAGCAGCACGATTCGTCCAACCGCGACGAGTTGTGCCATGCCTACCAAAGTCCGCGAAATTCTCTCCCTGCTGCATGCGGACGGCTGGGTTTTGGTTGGCCAGCGCGGTAGTCACCGCCAACTCAAGCACGCAAAAAAGTTGGGCCGCGTGACAGTAGCCGGGAAACCGGGCGATGATGTCGCCGCCGGCACGCTCCAGAACATCCTCAAGCAAGCCGGACTGAAGAGGTAACGCCATGCGCTACGCCGTCGTGATCGAAGACGCAGGGGCCAACTATTCCGCCTATGTGCCCGACCTGCCCGGATGCATTGCCACCGGTGCAACGATCGAAGAGGTCGAGCACCGCATCCGCAGTGCCATCGAAATGCATATGGCCGGAATGCGCGAAGACGGCGAGCCGATTCCGCCACCTTCGAGCCAAGTGGAATACATCGACGTGGCGGCTTGATTGGGACGACGAGGGAATTCTGACTGTTCCGGGAAACTGTTCCCGATCCTCACTCTTCGTTGCTTCTGCTCTGGGCTCTTTCTCCGAGAATTCTCCCAGCAGTTGATCTCCTCTCCCGGCGAGCGGGAGAGGAGAAGGGTGAGGGGTGCACTACAAACGTCTAGCCTCACCTTAGAAAGCCATATTTGGAGAGCTGCCATCCCCAGGTTCCCCGCTCTCAGCTTCAGGGCTTGTGGTTTCGCCATCACGTTGGCTGCATTGGCTCTGCCATTCCCTACGGTTCATGCCGCGACCACTCCATTACAGACCGAAACGTTCCTCGTTTATGTCGACGGCGATCATGTCGGCACAGCGCAATGGCAATGGCGCAACGATGCGGGACGCGAGAGTTATTCCGAAACGATGACCTTGCGCACTACACAGGCACGTGGCCGCGCTGCCATCGATACCCGCTTCGATATCGTCCGCCAGCCCAACGCATCATTGGCCTACACACGGCGCTTCAGAGCCGGCCTGATGTCGCAGCATGACGCGGGCAAAATCGTCGACGGTCACATCCATATCAACGGTGCTGATCACGGCGATGCATTGAATAGCGCGCAATTTCCCACCACTACCGTATTCCCCTTTCAACTCATCGATCGCCTGCGTGCCTGGCAACCAGGCTCAGCGAACGACAGTTTTCCGTTCTTCGACATCCGCGCCATGCGCACTGTGCAGGCCGATCTCGGCGTCTGTCCGTCGACTTCTGAGCACGATGCCTCCTTTCATTGCGTCGCCTTCCGCACGCATGGCCTGCCCGCGCAGGAGGAGCGCTGGTTCTTCGATGCTGCCGGTACGGTGCAACGCATCGCTGGCGAATTCGGTGGCCTGCCATTTGTGCGCCAACGCTGCCTGGAAAATTGTGACCGCATCATTGCGAAGCCAATGGACTTGATCGGTCGCATGGTCGTCGCGTCGCCCTACCGCATTCCCAAGAGCGCCGCGCAGCGCACGTTGCGTTATGTGCTGTCGCGCGATGATGGCAAGCCGTTGATCATTGTCGATACCGGTGACCAGACTGTGGCCCGCTCCAATGGCGAGGCCGTTGTCACGATCTGCCGGCAATGTGGCGTAACACCCCCGGATGCCGCCGCTTACGTCGACGCCTATCTCGCCCCCAATCCCTGGGTGCAAAGTGATCATCGTGAGGTTCGGCGTCTTGCCGCGCGCGCAGGAGATCCTGCGGCTGACGTTGACTCACACATGCGTCGCCTCGTCGCCGTCGTGCAGGCGACGCTGCGCAGTGAAGTCAACTACCTCGGCTACACCGATGCGGTGCAGTCGATCCGCAATCGCCGCGGCGGCTGCGCCGAGTTCGCGACTGTGCTGGCCGCGCTCGCGCGTTCGCAGGGCATCCCCGCGCGCGTGGTGGTCGGTCTTGCCTACTCGGATCGTTTCAGCGGACGCAAGGAAGTGTTCAGTCCGCATGTCTGGGTGCAGGTCTGGAACGCCAGCGATTGGGTAAGTTACGACGCCGCATTGGGCGATTTCGACTCCACCCACATCGCATTGGCGGTCGGCGATGGCAATCCCGATGAAGTCTACGATGCCTTCGCGCAACTGCCGCACCTGAAGATAGAACGCGCGGGTATCGTAAACATGCCTTGAAACTCAGGGCGTCTTCTTGCTCGGCAGCCAGTCTTCGGAACCAATTTCCGGTAGCGTCGAATGATCCGTCGCGGTGAGTTCCGACTCGTCCGCCCAACGTGCTTGCTTGGCGTCGAGCACGCTGCCAACCGTTACGAAAGAGGTGGACTGCAGCGTATAGGGATCAATGCCGCCGCCGCGTGGTGCCGGAATTTGTGCAATCTGCTCTGCCGTCAGAATCGTGGTGGCGACCGCGACCTGCCAATCTCCAATCTGTTCTACCGTATGTGTCGTCGTGCCTTGATCAGCATTGGCGTCGATCGGCTTCGTGGCATCGGTTTTTGGTGCGGCTGCCACCGCTTGGTCCTTGGGGCTCATCCCGGTCGGAGTCTGAGGCGCAATCGCCATCGCCGCGGATCCGGTCAACGAAGCCAGCAGGCCCACACCCAAAGACAGGTTCCGGCGCTGCGCACTCTGATGCACGGTATAGGCCACACAGACTTTTCCCGTACAACTCTGCATGAAGGCTCGGCGCTGCGATCCGCTCATCCCGTCGAGGTTATGCACCTGCCGATCGCAATGCCCGCAATGATCGCGTCCTGCCGTAGGCAAGGCCGAGACTTGGAATGGACAGGGAGAGTCGATGACGGGGGCATTGGCCATGGCGGTTCCCGGAGTGGCTGATGGAGTCAATCTAGCGCCGAAGGGGCGGGTTGTCACTTGCGGGAGAAGCCGGCAAAAGCAGGGGACAGAGTACGTCTCTGAAAAGTATTCTGACCCCGGGTTTACACCGACTCCTGGTTCGCCAGGACAGCGCAAACCGGCGACTACATCGGAGATGCGGCACCATTGCCTAGTCCTATCGGTGCCTGCCATGTCGATCATTCTTGCCCTGAAGAACAGCGGTCAGGGTCCGTTCTTAACAGTACTCTGCCCTCTGCTTTTGCCTGTTTTTGACCGCTGCTTCCCCGCGCTGACGCGGCATCCCTGTCGGGATCATGACGGACATAGGGGATGATTGACTTTGTATAGTTAGCCATTTAGCATATGTGCTAATTAAGCAATCAATTTCAACCTCAGGAGTACCGCCATGAACGTAGAAATGAGCTACCTCACCTACCTGATCGTCTCGATCGCGATGACCGTTTGGGTCGCGCATACCTTGTCGAAGAATGGCGAGGTGTTTCTGGTCAAATGCTTCGGGCAGGACGAGGTGTTGGCGAAGTCGACCAATCACTTGCTGGTTGTCGGCTTCTATCTGATCAACCTCGGCTTCATCGGCTTGCGTCTGGATGGTTGGAATCTCGATCAGGTCGGCCTGATTCCATACGTGGGCAGCAAGATTGGCGTGTCGGTGCTGGTGCTGGGCGGCATGCACTTCTTCAACATGATCATGATTGCCCGCTTCGGCCGCACGGTTAGTGGCTGGGTGCGCACGAACGAGTATCAGAACGGTCCGAAGGTCGCGCCGCCGCCGTTGCCGCGCTGAAATTTCGTGTTGAACGCCCCGCGCCGGCTGAAGCCGTCGCGGGGCTCGCGTTTTTCCGCATCCGGACTTGCTACGCTATGACCCGAACAAGACCATTCGCGGCGACGCGACTCCGACCAGGCCAAGTACCAGCCGCATGAGCGACAAGATTTTCGAAGCCCTCGCGTCCTCGCCCCGACGCCAGATCCTGGCCTACCTGTCGGAACAGGAACTGCCTGCTGGCGACATCGCCGCGCGTTTCGCGATGAGCGCGCCCTCGATCTCTCGCCACCTGTCCGTGCTCGAAAATGCCGGTCTGATCACCGGCGAACGCCGCGGCCAGTTCGTTGTCTACCGCCTCAATCCGGACAACCTCGTCAATACCCTCTCGCAGTTTGCGATGGCGGTCTGTCCCGTCGCTGGGCCGTTGAAAAAAGAGAGCAAGGCGGCGAAGAGGGCGAAGCGTATCTGAGTGGTTGGAAAAACAGGGGTCAGAGTACCCAATCGAAAAGCGCACTCTAATTCTCACCAACAAAAAGGGCCGGCGATTCGCCGGCCCTTTCTGCTTACGTTGACGCCAACTTCTTCTGCATCCGAGAAGGACAGGTCAGAGCAGGCTGCGGAGCGTCATTCCTGCAAGCAAACTCCGCCCCAACACCCGCCACCTGTAAACCGCAATCACCAAACCTCACACCGATCTTTCTCCGCGCGCACCATCGCATCGCCGGCCTTGCAGTTGAACGCTGCCTTGAACGCGGGCAGGTTCGACAGTGGGCCGTTGACGCGGAATTTCGCGACCGGGTGCGGGTCACCCTGCACCATGGTGCGTTGGGTTTCCGGGCGGGTCTCGTCGCCGCGCCACTGACCCCAGGCGAGGAAGAATTGCTGTTCGGGCGTGAAGCCATCGATGGTCGGTTCCGGGCCTTTGCCTTCGCGCGAAATCTTGTACGCGAGGTAGGCGAGTTTCGCGCCGCCGAGATCACCGATCGATTCGCCGAGCACCAGCTTGCCGTTGTGGTGAATCCCCGGCTCGATGAAGTAACTATCGAACTGATTGACCACGCACTGGCCGCGCGCCTCGAACTGTTTGTGATCGGCGGCCGTCCACCAGTTACTCAAGCGACCTTGACCATCGAATTGCGCGCCCTGATCATCGAAGCCGTGGCTGATTTCGTGACCAATGACCACGCCGATCGCGCCGTAATTCACCGCATCGGTCGCGGTGACATCGAACGCAGGCGGCTGCAGGATGCCGGCCGGGAACACGATCTCGTTCATCGACGCATCGTAATAAGCATTCGAGGTCGGCGGCGTCATGCCCCAGCGGCTGCGGTCGACCGGCTTGCCGGCCTGCGCGAGGTTGTCGGCGATGTTCCAGCGGATCGCGCCGATGGCGTCGTTGTAATACGACGAGCGCGCGACCACGACGCCGTTGTAGGTTTTCCATTTGTCGGGGTAGGCGACCTTGGAGTTGAACGCGGCGAGTTTTTCCTGCGCCTTGGCCTTGGTCTCCGGGCTCATCCAGGTTGCGCTGTCGATGGTTTGTTGCATCGCCAGGCGCAGGTTCTTGACCATGTCTTCCATGCGCGCCTTGCCTTCGGCCGGGAAGTATTTCTCGATATAGGCCTTGCCCAGCGCCTCGCCGAGCAGGCTGTCGGTGTTTTCGGCGCATTGCTTCCAGCGCGGCTTCATTTCGGTTGCGCCGCTGAGGTATCTGCTGAAGAACTCGAAGTTCTGTTTGACGAACGGTGCCGACAGCATGTTCGCGGAACCATCGAGCACATGCCAACGCAGGTAGTCGCGCCATTGTTCGAACGGCGCGTTGGCGACTTCCTTGCCGAACGCGGCGACGAAGGCCGGCTCGGTGACGTTGAGGTCGATGCGCGGCAGTTTTGCGTCGTCGAAATAACGCGCCCAGTCAAAGTCCGGCGCCATTTTCTGCAGCCCGGCGAACGTGGTCTTGTGATCGCTCTGCAGCGGATCGCGTTGCGCGACGTTGTCGAGCGTGGCCGCGGCGAGGCGTTTTTCCAACTCGAACACCGAGGTGGCTGCGGTGTCGGCGGCAGCTGGTGTCGAGCCGGCGAGGATGAACATCTTGGCGACATGTTCGTGATACTTGGCGCGCGCCTCGACGAAGCGTGGCTCTGTCTTGAGGTAGTAATCGCGATCGGGCAGACCGAGGCCGCCGGCGACCACATGCGCCACCATCTGCGTCGGGTCGTGCAGGTCTTGCGCGGCGTAAACGCCGACGCCGGTGGTGATCCCGAGCAACTGCATGTGGCCGATCGCCGCCTGCAATTGCGCGCGCGTCTTGATCGCGGCGACTTCGTCGAGCAGCGGCTTGATCGGCGTGATGCCGGCCTGGTTCACCGCGTCTTCGTTCATGCAGGCGGCGTAGTAATCGCCGGACAACTGCTGTGCACTGCCTTTCGGCCAATCCGACTTCGCCGAGGTCTCGGTGAGGATGTCGCGCACGTGCTCCTTGTTCACCTCGCCCGACTGCCAGCGCCGGCTCCAGCGATCCATGTACTCGGGAATCGCGTTGTCCTTGCGCCAGGTGCCGTTGGCGTAGTCGAAGAAATTCGTGCAGGCCTGCGCATTCTTGTCCATGTCGCCGGGAGAGATGCCGTGCGTCGCTGCGGTGGCGGCGGTAACCGCACCGAAGAACAGCGCGATGGCGAGGGGGAGCTGTTTCATTGGGACAGTCCTTGGCGTGATGTGGTCGTCAATTGAAGTGGAAGCGTCAACAAATGGGTTGGCCACGTTCCGTCTGGCGTTCCGCGATGTCGGCGCCACCGATCCTACCCAACGCCCGAACCATCGGCATATGCCATTTGAACCATGAGGCGCGACTCTCCGTCGCCGCGAACGCTCGCCCCGACCGACTTTTCTACGAGACAAAAAAAGGCCGGCAATCGCCGGCCCTTCTTCATTGCATCGCTGCCGATGAAAACTATTTCTTCTTCTGCGACTCATCAAACGCCGCGCGGATCGCCACGCAGCGCACGTCGTTTTCATGGCGCAGCAGCAGCGAGCGGCGTGTGCCGGCGCTGAGCGTGGTATTGGCGGCGATCGCCTGCGCGAGACGATCGACACTCGCCGGCGTGCAGGTTGCGGGGATCATGCTGCCGGCGTAGGCGCGCATGAATACGCGATCGGCTTTCTTGTCGATGTCGGCGAGCGTGGCGAGGCGTTGCGCGGCGCTGGGTTCGGACAATGTCTCCTGGCCGCCGGGATACAGTGCGCCCATCGCCGCGCGCAGGCGTGCGAACGGTTCGCTGTTGTCCAGCGACTGGACCTTCGTCAGCCAGGCTGCTTTGACTGCGGCATCGGGGCGGATCACGGTCGCCGCCAGCGAAGCCAGCTGCCCGCTCTCGCTCTTGTCGCGCGCGAGTTCCTGCGTGATCAAGGCATCGCTGCCGGGCACGGCATGGAAATTGAGTTGTTCGATGATCGACCAGCGCACGTCCTGATCGATCTCGACGCCGCCGGCATCGACTTTGCCGTTGAGAATGTCGCCGAGTCGCGCAAGTCCGGCATCACTGCTGGCGATATCGATATATGTATCCAGCCATGAGCGCGCGCGGTCGCGATCGGCATGATCGGCAAGCAGCCCGGCCCACACCGTGCTTTCCATGCTCGCACCGAGGCGGCGATCGAGTGCCGAGCCCGATGCGAACGTGCCCAGGAAACCTTTCGCGAGCGTGATATTGCCCAGGGCCTGACGCAGCAGCGTGTAGTCGCGTTCTTTCGGCGCATTGGCCAGCGTGGTCTGCACGTAATCCTCGAGGCCCAGACGGCGATCGACCAGGCCGTCGGTGAGGCTCTGCCACATCATCGAACGCAGCAGCGGATCGTCGATGCTGGCCAGATGCGTGCGCGCGGTCGCGAAGGACTTCGCATCGAGCACGACTTTCGCGAAACCCCAGTCCTCGTAGTTCGGATACACCAGATCGGGACAGGCCTGACCCACGAGTGCCGGCACATCGGTGCTGGCGCCGCTGTAGGTCACCGCCTGTTTGTTCGCGAGCACCAGCTTGTCGCCCGTGAGGTTGAACAAAGCGACCTGCACGAGCTGCGAACGCAGCGTCGGATTGGCGGCATTGGCCGCGGTCTGCTGCAAGGTAAAGCGATTGATTTTTCCGGCGCTGCAGGTGAAATCAGCGCTGAGCTTGTCCACGCCCGGCTGGTACAGCCATTCCTGCGCCCAAGGCTTCAGATCCCGGCCGGAGGCTTTCGACAGCGCGCCGATGAAATCGTCGAGCGTGGCATTGCCGTAGGAATGCGTGGTGAGGTAATCGTGCACACCACGCTGGAAGGCCTCGTCGCCGATCATCTTGCGCAGCTGGTGCAGCGTCGAGGCACCTTTGTTGTAGGTAATCGCATCGATATTGTCGAAGGCATTCGCCGTCGACGGCACCGGCACTTCGATCGGATGCGTGGTGATGCTTTCGTCGGTGCGGTACGCGCCCTGCTTGCTGCGGTATTGCGCCAGCCACGGGTTGTCGAATTCACCGGAAGTCGCGCTGGCCAACGTCGCCATGTACGAGGCGAAACTCTCGTTGAGCCACAGGCCATTCCACCAGCGCATCGTGACGAGATCACCGAACCACTGGTGCGCCATCTCGTGCAGGATTACCGACGCCAGCTGCTGGCGATCGGCCGCGGTCATCGCGCTCGGGCTGGTGAAGCGGTTTTCGGTGAAGGTAATCGCTCCGGCATTTTCCATTGCGCCATAGATGAATTGCGGCACGAGGATCTGATCGTATTTCTTGAACGGGTAGGCGATGCCGAAATAATTGTCGTAGTACGCCAGGCCCTGCTTGGTGTAGCGGAACCAATCCTGCGGCGACACCTGCGAGGCCAGCGACTGGCGCACGAACAGGCGCATCGGGTACTTGCCGCTGTTGTCCTCCCACTTCTTGTAGGGGCCGGCATGCATGGAGAAGTTGTACGGGCTGAGTTTCGGCGTAGCCGGGAAGGTCCAGCGCCGCGTCGTGCCGAGATCCTGGATGCCGGTTTCGCGCGTGGAGGAAATCACTTCCCAATCTTTCGGCGCCGTCGCGGTCAGCGTGTAGGTCGCCTTGAGATCAGGTTGATCGAAGCCGGCGAACATCTGGTGCGCGGCCGCAGGTTCGAAATGCGAATACAGGTAGACGCGGCCGTCGGTCTTGTCGACGTAGCGATGCAGGCCTTCGCCATTGGTGCTGTGCTCGCGCTCGTAACTCACGCTGACGCTATTGCGACCAGCGTGCAGGCTGGAGGCGGGCAGCGTGATGAACCACTGGTTATAGGTCGGCGCGATCTTCTTGCCGTTCACCGTGAGCGTGGCGATTTTTGCTTTGTCGAGGTCGACGGTCAGCGGTGCGGCGGCATCCTTGAGATCGAAGTCGATGCGGCTGGTCGCATTGAACGTCGGCTCGCCGGTCAGCGTGAAGTCGAGCGTGTAGGCGACGTTCGCTACGCGCGCCGAACGTGCAGCGGCGTCTTCCTGGGAAAGATACGGCGTCTCGGCGCGCGCGGCTGCGCTTGCTGTGGGTGCTGATGCTGCTACCTGCGCGAATGCAGGTGCAACGAACGCTGCGGACAGCAGCGCAGTGAACACGACGGTGGAACGGGAAGGGCAGGACTGGGACATGGCGTCACTCGCACTCGCGTGGGCAGGCGTCGATGTTAGCGCCTAAGAAAGCCCGTGGAGCGGCTCACTGGCCCTGCCATAAGTCATGGTCGGCGTGATCCATCGCGCGGAACGCAAAACAGGCGTCGGCCCGCGGTTTCGAAAATTCATTCCGAGCCTGCCAATTCCACCGCTCCGCCAGCACGACGACGCACGCGCGTGGAGCTGGCTGGCGCTGGCTTCATGCGCCGCGCAGACGCAGCGTCAATCCTTTCAGGAAGTTGCGCAGCATCTGGTCGCCACAGGCGCGGAAATGCTTGTGGTCGGGTTGCCGGAACAGTGCCGACAACTCCGGCTTGGTCACCGGAAAGCCAGCGTCCTCGAAGGCCTGGTGCATGTCCACATCCTTGAGCTCCAGCGCGACGCGCAGCTTCTTCATCACGATGTTGTTGGTCATGCGCTTTTCCACCGGCCGTGGCGGCCGGCTCTCATCCTTGCCGCGCAGATGGAAAACCAGGCCATCGAGAAAATGCGCCATCACGCGATCGGGGCATTCGACGTAGTCCGGGTCCTCGTCCTTCTTCAGGAAAGCCTGCACATCGGCTTTTTCGATCGCGAAACCCGCATCCGCCAACTGCGTGATCTCGACGATCCTGCCGTCGCTCAGGTCGAGCATGTAACGGATGCTGCGCAGTACGTCGTTGTTGATCATGGGGGTGTCCTGGGGTATCGCATGAAAAATGGAACAGAGGCGATGCTTGGTCGCCCTGCAATCGCTGGGCCGTCGCGCGTCGCTATTTGCCCGTCACCGCGCTCGGGTTTTCCAATGCAGTCCCTGATACCGGCGTGAGCAATCGAAAAGCACCGACCTGAGTCAAGGGCTTGATCTGGCATTTCAGGGAAAAAATCAGACTTCTCATATCCGCATTGGTGGCGCTGAACACTACCGCGGCACGGACGGCGCCGCCGGAATACGTGGTGCCGTCGACAATCAAGGGTTTGAGTTGCCAACCGCTAAGCGACTTCCGCAACGAACGCATAATGGGATCATCCTCGCCGACTGGCCTGTCGTCGACCCATAGGGCTTCGATGGTGTTGGTCTTGCCATCCGGGCCGAGCGACAGGTCGACGCATGCCTGGGCTTGGCGAAAGGATCGCGATAGGCCAACGGGCATCTCGGGATAGCCGCCGCGGGCGACCGAAATATTACCGGTCTCGGCGCGATCAACCGTCAGACGGAATCCGCCCGCATCCGGATGCGCGACCAGCCACACCGTCAGCTCGGTGGCCCAGGGAACCGGCTTTCCATCGATCTGCTGCGGGGAAAATTTCCATGAGCGCACCGATGCAGCGAGGAGATCGCGAATGGCTGTCGGAGTCTCGGTACGATAGTCAAGATCGGTCACCTCGCCCTGCGCCGATACCTTCACGATCATGATCTGGGGTTTCAACGCTTTCGAATCGTCCGCGCAGGCCACGAAGGTGGGTAACAGCAGCGAGGCAGAAAGCAGAAGGGCGCGTACTACAAATGGCATGGCGAAAACCCGTGGTGCGGGGAGGAGGCGCGATGATCAAGCTCATCGGGAAGCGATAGGGTATCAGGCGGGGAATATTTCCGGCTGGCGCCTCCAAGGGAAGATCGAAGTCTCTTTATCCCGGTAGTCTCCGACCCGACATAAAATGTGTTCTGCTGGTTGTCGGGCGCTTCGGGATCAAGTTCCCTTGGTCAGTCCTCCGGCTCTCCCGCGTCGAGAATCTCCCGCACCAGCCGCACCGAAATGCCCAGCTCATCGGCGACTCGCGCCGGCATGTTCCTGCCCATCGAGGCGTATTGCCCGGCAAGCTTTTTGACGTCGACAGCGAGTGCATCCGCCTTCGATTGGCGTGCCTTCAAGCCTTTTTGCGGGGAGTCTTCGGGGGTCGTCATGGCTTTTTGTCCTGGCGGAATTGAAAGTCGCGAATCCCGACCATAGCGCGTTCGGGAAAAGCAGCGCACGCCACGCACGAAAACAGACGGTCCGGGTCGACGTCGATCGGTCCACGAATATCGCTTGCCGAAGCGGATTCGTTCATTCTCGCGACGATGATTTCATCGACGCAATCATCGCGCCGAGTTGGGCGAGAAATTTCTTCGCGCACAACTAACACGATATTTGCAGAGATTAATTTCACGCCGCGCTCGCCATGGCGTAACACGAGGTTCATGCTCGCGACACTACAGTCGACGCAGGTGGAGAGACGCAACGTTCATCGCATCGATGTCGTTCGCATCCACCTTTCCAGTCGAATCGGCCGCGCAACGCGACCTGTCATTTTCGTATCGACTGGCCATCCCTGCGATAGAAGGAGTCATTTCATGAACCACAACAAGCATCTCAATGATCTGGTCGCCGTCGCCCGCGACGGCAAGGATTTTTACGAGTACGCCGCGACCCGTGTGGACGACCAGGAACTGAAATCGCTATTTACCCGCATGGCCGGCATCAAGGGCGAAATCGTCCAGGGGCTGTCCAGCGAAATCAAGGCGACCGGCGACGTGCCGACGCAGTCGGGCACGATCGTCGGCGACATGAACAAGTTGTATGGCAGCGTGCGCGCGCTGCTCGGCAACAAGGACTATGCCTATGTCGCGCAACTGGAAGAGTCCGAGGACCGTCTGTTGAAGGCGTTCAACATCGCCATCGCCGACAAGGACACCACAGCGACGGCCCTTGCCGTGCTCAACCGCCTGCTGTTGCAGGTCCGTCAGTGCCATGAGCAGATGCGCACACGCAAGCTGGCCTTGAAGAAGGCGGCGTAAGCCTGGTGTGACACGTGAACAAAAGTCCGGCCGTAGCGATGCGGCCGGACTTTTTCACTCATGGGCGGGCTGAAGTCAGAGCGAAAGACACTGGGTCCCCGCCTGCGCGGGGACGACGAGCTTTCATATGCTTAACCGCTCACCGCTCACCGCTCACTAGTCACTGCTTCAACTTCCACCCCGTGCGGAAAATCCACCACACTGCCGCCAGGCACGCAGCGAGGAAGCCGAGAATCGCGCTGACGCTGACGACGACGTTCACGTCCGCCAATCCGTAAAAGCTCCAGCGGAACGCGCTGATCAGGTACACGACCGGATTGAACAGGCTGATCTTCTGCCAGATCGGCGGCAGCATGTTGACGGAATAGAACGCGCCGCCAAGGAAGGTCAGCGGCGTGATGATCATCAGCGGGATCACCTGCAGTTTCTGGAAGTCGTCGGCCCACAGGCCGATGATGAAACCGAACAGACTGAAGGTGACGGAGGTGAGCAGCAGGAAGCAGAGCATCCAGAACGGGTGCGCGATTTCGTAAGGCACGAAAAAGCGCGCGGTGATCAGGATCAGCACGCCCAGCATCACCGACTTGCTGGCGGCGGCACCGACATAGCCGAGCACGATCTCGATGTACGAAACCGGCGCCGACAGCAGTTCGAAAATGGTACCGGCCCATTTCGGCATGTAGATGCCGAACGACGCGTTGGAAATGCTTTCGTTGAGCAGCGCCAGCATGACCAGGCCGGGAATGATGAAGGCACCGTAGCTGATGCCATCGACATTGCCCATGCGCGAGCCGATCGCCGCGCCGAACACGACGAAATACAGCGAGGTCGACAGCACCGGCGAGGCGATCGACTGCGTGATGGTGCGGAAAGTGCGCGCCATTTCGAAACGGTAGATCGCGCGGATCGCATGCCAGTTCATGCCGCGATCTCCTTTCTATCCGAATGCACCAGACTGACGAAGATCTCCTCGAGCGAGCTTTCGCTCGAATGCAGGTCCTTGAAGTCGATGCCTTGTTCGCCCAACAGTTTCAGCAGTGCGGCGATGCCGGTTTCCTCGGTCTGGCTGTCGAAGGTGTAGACCAGCGCGTGACCATCGTCGGCCAACTCCAGCGACAGTCCGGACAACGCGGCGGGAATCGAAGTCAGCGGTGCCTGCAGTTGCAGCGTCAACTGTTTCTTGCCGAGCTTGCGCATCAGCACCGCCTTGTCCTCGACCAGGATCAGCTCGCCCTTGCTGATCACGCCGATGCGGTCGGCCATTTCCTCGGCCTCCTCGATGTAATGCGTGGTCAGCAGGATGGTCACGCCGCTGGCGCGCAGATCACGCACCATCTGCCACATGTCGCGGCGCAGTTCGACGTCGACGCCGGCGGTGGGTTCGTCGAGAAACAAAACGGCCGGTTCGTGCGACAACGCCTTGGCGATCAACACGCGCCGCTTCATGCCGCCCGACAGCGTCATGATCTTGCTGTCCTTCCTGTCCCAGAGCGACAGGTCGCGCAGGACTTTTTCCAGATAGGCCGGATTCGGCGCCCGACCGAACAGGCCGCGACTGAATTTCACCGTCGACCACACGGTCTCGAAAGCATCGGTCGACAACTCCTGCGGCACCAGACCGATCATCGCGCGGGTGATGCGGAAATCCTTGCGGATATCGTGGCCATCCACCAGCACCGTGCCCTGGCTGGCGTTGACGATGCCGCAGATGATGCTGATCAGCGTGGTCTTGCCGGCGCCGTTGGGACCGAGCAGCGCGAAGATCTCGCCGCGTCGGATTTCCAGATCGATGGACTTCAGCGCCTGGAAGCCGGAGGCGTAGGTCTTGTTGACCTGCTGAATGGAAATGATCGATGCCATGCATACCTCATCGGGAGCAGCGAGTGCGCATCGTAGCCGATGCGCGGCGTGGTGGCGGGTGCCTGCGAGGGTTGCCTGGATTGCGAGCGGAATCGCGGTTTCGCACCGGTCTTTGCTGCGCGCTAGACTGATCCCGGCAGGGGGTTGGCCAGCAATGACGAAGCCTGACATGCGCGGCGCGATGCTTCCGGATCACGGTCTGTCCTGGGTGGACCGGGACGCCTCCGGCCGGCGCGCCATGCTTACCGAAATCCTCGCGCAGGTGTCGCGCGAAGCGCTGCAGGGCGAGGGTCTGGAGGCGGTGCTGCAGGGCATCGTCGACTGCCTGGTGCGCCGCCTGCCGGTTGCCATCGCCAGCATCATTTTGCTCAGCGACGACGGCGCTCAGTTCACTCAGGAAGTCTGGGCGGGTGTGCTAGATCTGGACACGCCGATCGGTGCATCGATGAACGCTCCCTGGCCGGTCAGCGTCGGTGCCGCCGGCCGCTGCGCGCGCACCGGCGAGCCGCAGTTGATCCTCGCGGTCGAGAAAGATCCCGACTACGTGCCCGGCAATACCGCGGTGCGTTCGGAATACCTGGTGCCGATCCACCATCATGACCGCCGTCTTGGCGTGTTGAATGTCGAGAGCACGCGCACGGATTTTTTTACCGGCGAAGCCTGCGGCGTCTTCGATGCGGTGGCGGCGCAGATCGCCGGCGCCATCCATCTCGCGCGTGTGGTCGGCGAACTGGAGCTGGCCAATCGCAAATTGCATCAGTTGTCGATGAGCGACGGCCTCACCGGCATCGCTAACCGGCGTTGCTTCGATCAGCAACTGGCGCAGGATTGGCAGCGCCTCGCGCATGCGAACCAACCGCTGGCGCTCGCGTTGGTCGATGCCGATTGTTTCAAGGCGCTCAACGATGCCCGTGGCCATCTCTATGGCGATGAATGCCTGCGCGAACTCGCACGTCTGTGCACGCAGGCGGCGATCGGCGATGGCGATCTGGTCGCACGCTTTGGCGGCGAAGAACTGGTCCTGCTGCTGCCCGGCCGCGGCCTGCGCCCGGCCCGTGATCTCGCCGAACGCCTGCGTCGCAGTGTGGAAAAACACGCGATGGCGCATCCAGCCTCGCCGGTCTCCGACTGCGTCACCGTGAGCATCGGCGTGAGCGCGCTGTATCCCGCATTGTCGCAGGCACCGGAATACCTGGTCGCGGTCGCTGACCGCGCGCTCTACGCCGCGAAGGCGCGCGGTCGCAATTGCGTGGTCGGGCGCGGCGTGCGGATGCCGCGGTGAGGGTGCTTTTTCGTGGTCGCCAGCAAGCTGGCTCCTACGGCGCGAATCTTCGTAGGAGCCAGCTTGCTGGCGACCGAGCCTCAGGCAATCAATTCTTCACCAATTCCACGCGACGATTCTGCGCGCGGCCAATCGCCGTACCGTTGCTGGCCACGGGCTTGCTTGCACC
>NZ_DATGBO010000133.1:0-3957 GCF_035312645.1 Arenimonas sp. | reverse complement strand
TGCGCGTTCTGGCTACCGTCAAAGACACGCTCAACGAACTCGACAAGGAGGGTCGCCCGCCGGCGATCCGCAAACAGGCAAAGCCATGACCACCGAACTCAAACCCGCCGCCCGCATCAACGAAGCCCAGCCCGCCGCGCGCCGCCGTGTGCCGCGCTGGTTGTGGATCGCCGGGCCCTTGCTGGTGCTGGCTCTGTTCGCCTGGGAGTTCGTGATTTCCAGCCGCAGCGTCGAAACCGACAACGCCTACGTGAAAGCCGATCGCGTGATGATTTCCAGCCAGGTCAGCGGCCGCGTGATCGAAGTGCTTGTAGGGCAGAACGAGGCGGTGAAGAAAGGCCAGTTGCTGTATCGCATCGATCCTGCGCCGTTGAAGATCGCACTCGCCGAGGCGGAAGCGCGTCTTGCCAAGGTCGCCGATTCCGCCGGTGCCAGTCGCGCCGGTATCCGCGAAAGCGATGCCGCGCTGCGTTCGGCGGATGCGACCCTGGGCTGGGCGCAGCAGGAGTTCGCAAGGCAGCAGCAATTACTGGCGCGCGGCCTGGTCGCGCAGAAAGCGTTGGACGATGCCCGCCATGCGCTGTCGGAAGCACAGGCGCAGCGCGACAGCATGGTCGCCGCACAGGACAAGGCCCGCGCCACGCTCGGCGGCAAGCCCGGTTCGGCGCTGGAACAACTGCCCGACTATCAGGAAGCGCTGGCCGTACGCGACCAGGCCCGCCTCGATCTCGCGCACGTCGATGTTGTCGCGCCGGTCAGCGGAATCATCGGCGGCCATGATCTGCAGGCCGGCGAATATCTCAACGTCGGCCAGGTCGCGATGCCGCTGGTAGCCACCGATCCGGTCTGGATCGAAGCCAATTTCAAGGAAACCGATCTCGCGCATCTGCGCGTCGGCCAAGCCGCGACGATCCGTGTCGACAGTTATCCGGGTGTGCGCTGGCGCGCGCTCGTCGCCTCGATCAGCCCGGCCTCGGGCAGCGAATTCAGCGTGCTGCCGGCGCAGAACGCCACCGGCAACTGGGTCAAGGTCGTGCAGCGCATCCCGGTGAAATTCCAGTTGATCGATATCGCCGCCGACGCGCCGGTGTTGCGTGCCGGCATGAGCGCCGACGTCAAGGTCGATCTGGTCACGGCGCCGCAGCCGGCGCACACCGCCTCGTTGTAAGCGCGAAAGAATCCAGACGGAACGTATCGTGGCCGGTAGCAAAACCACCGACGCAAATCGCAACCTCGTCGTCGCCTCGGTGATGCTGGCGACGCTGATGCAGGCGATCGACACCACCATCGCCAACGTCGCGTTGCCGGCGATGCAGGGCTCGCTGTCGGCGACGCAGGACCAAGCGGCGTGGGTGCTGACCTCGTACATCGTCGCCGCTGCGATCATGACGCCGGTCACCGGCTGGCTTGCCGGCTCGCTCGGTCGTCGTCGCCTGCTGATCCTCGCGGTCTCCGGTTTCACCGTCGCTTCGGTGCTGTGCGGCATCGCCACCGGCATCGGCGAAATGGTCTTGTTCCGTATTCTGCAAGGGTTGTTCGGCGCCTCGCTGGTGCCGATTTCGCAGTCCCTGCTGCTGGATGTTTTCCCCAAGGAAAAACACGGCGCGGCGATGGCGCTCTGGGGCATGGGCATCATGGTCGGGCCCATCCTCGGGCCGCCGCTCGGCGGCTGGCTCACCGAGTACTACAGCTGGCGCTGGGTGTTTTTGATCAATGTTCCGGTCGGCGTACTTGCGCTGATGGGCATCATGGCAAGCGTGGCGAAAGAGCCGACGCATTCGCGGCCACTGGATTGGCGCGGCCTTGCGCTGCTCGCCGGCGGTATCGGCGCGCTGCAGTTGTTCCTCGATCGCGGCCAGTCGCTGGACTGGTTCGGCTCGCTGGAAATCCAGATCGAAGCGGCGCTCGGCTTCCTCGGTCTGTATCTGTACGCCGTGCACTGGCGCAGCCGCGAACACGCGCTGCTCGACCTCGGTCTGTGGCGCAATCGCAATTTCGCCGTCGGCTGCCTGTTGATCTTCGTGATCGGCGTCGTGCTGTTTTCCACGCTCGCATTGTTGCCGCCTTACCTGAGCCAGCTGATGCATTACCCGGTGCTCGACATCGGTCTGCTTCTTGCGCCGCGCGGCGTCGGCACGATGATCGGCATGATGGTGGTTGGGCGCGTGATCGGAAAGATGGATGCGCGCTGGCCGATCCTGCTCGGCATGCTGCTGACCGCGGGCTCGCTGTATTTCATGACCGGCTTCGGCATCGAAATCTCGCGCCAGCAGGTGGTGTGGATCGGCGTGATGCAGGGCGTCGGCCTGGGCCTGGTGTTCGTGCCTATTTCCAGCGTTGCTTACGCCACGTTGCCGGCGACGCAGCGCACCGAAGCGGCGAGTCTTTTCAGTCTCGTGCGCAACATCGGCTCCAGCGTCGGCATCTCGGTGGTGATGGCGATCCTCGCGCATTCCGTGCAGGTCAATCACGCCGAGATCGCCGCGCGCATTCCTGCTTTCGGCGTCGAACAATCCTTCCTGCCCGCCGCCTGGGACGTCAGCACCGCGGCCGGTGCCTTCGCGCTCAATGCCGAGGTCAGCCGGCAGGCGGCGGTGATCGCCTACGTCAACGACTTCTGGTTGTTGATGGTCCTCACCCTCGCGGCGCTGCCGTTGGTCTGGCTGTTGCGCGCCGATCCCGGCGGCGGCCCCGCGCCCGCGCCGGTGATGGACCACTGATGACGCCAAAAGGACACGCGCAGGCCCTAGAATTCGCAGCCGTCCCTGCGCGTGCGCAACGGGCAGCCGGCACATGAGCCATCCGGCACATGCGGTGGAAATCGAGGCAGGTAAGGATTATCGCTGGTGCGCCTGCGGCAAGAGCGCGCAACAGCCTTACTGCGACGGTTCGCATCGCGGTTCGGAATTCGCCCCCGTGACATTCACCGCCGCGCGCAGCGAGATCGTCTGGCTGTGTGGCTGCAAAAATACCGGCCAGCCGCCGTTCTGCGACGGCAGCCACAAGCGAAGCAAGGAACCTGCCTGATGTCGATCGTCCGTGTTCTGTCCGTCGTTCTGGCGACCCTGATCCTCGTCGCCTGCGGCGGCAAGAGCGACAGTAAAAACAAAGGCGGCAATCCACCGTCGGCGGTCAGCACGCAGGTACTCGCCGCCAGCGAATGGACCGACACCATCGACGCGCTCGGCACCGCCAGCGCGCGCGAATCGCTCAACATCACCGCCAAGGTCAGCGAGACCGTCGCGAAGATCGCTTTCGACAGCGGCGATTACGTTCCCGCCGGCAGTGTGCTGGTGACCTTGTCCAATGGTGCCGAAGCCGCCGGCCTCGACGAAGCCAACGCCGACTACGTGCAGGCGCAGAAGTTGTTCGAACGCCAGCAGGATCTGTTCAAGCGGCAGCTGATCGCGGCCAGCCAGTTCGATGCGCAGCGCGGCGCCCGCGATGCCGCCAAGGCGCGCGTCGACCAGATCCGCGCGCAGTTGTCCGACCGTGTGATCCGCGCGCCGTTCGCCGGCGTGCTCGGCCTGCGCCAGGTCAGCGAGGGATCGCTGGTCACGCCCGGCACGGTGATCACCACGCTCGACGATGTCTCGCGCATCAAACTCGATTTCTCCGTGCCCGAACGGATGCTGCCCGTTCTTGCCGTGGGCCAGCCGGTGCTCGCGCATAGCGATGCCTACCCCGGCGAGGACTTCCACGGCACGATCGCGTCGGTCGGTTCGCGCGTGGATGCACTGACGCGCTCGTTGGCGGTGCGCGCCGAGTTTGGCAACGATGACCGCCGCTTGCGTCCGGGCATGCTGCTGCAGGTCGCGGTGCAACGCGCAGCGCGGCGCACGTTGCAGGTGCCGGAACTGGCGTTGCAACAAGTCGGCGAGCAGGCCTTCCTGTTCCGCGTCGGTGCCGACAGCAAGGTCGCGCAGGTGCCGGTGAAGATCGGCGCGCGCCGCGCCG
>NZ_DATGBO010000132.1:0-2357 GCF_035312645.1 Arenimonas sp. | reverse complement strand
CCGCCGCATCGGCATCGGCCTGTTCGCGCAGTCGCTGGGCTTCTTCGGCCTGGACCTGCGCCTGGACGCGCAACTGTTCGGCCTCCTGCCGGGCGCGCTCGGCATCCTGCCAGCTGGCTTCGACCATCAATTCGCTGCGCTCGCGCTCCATGCCATCGATCTGCTGACGGGTCGCCTGGGTGCGTGCGCCCAATTCGGCGATCGCGACGCGCCGCTCGGCAATCGTCGCCGCGTTGTCACGGCTGCGGCCGCGCGCCGCGGCCAGCGCATCGACGGCCTGGTGCGCCAACAGGCGCTCGTAGGCGGCGAAGCCATTGAGGCGCGGATCCGATTCGAGCGACCGCAACCGCGCAGCCAACGCCGTCTGTGCACTCTCGGCGCCCGGAGCCGGCGCGGCCGCGGGTGGCGCCTGGATATCCAGGGCAGGCTGCGCGGGCGCATCGGCCGACATCTGCAGACGTTGCTGCAGCGACGCAATTTCCTCGGCGTGCTGGGCGAAGTCCGCTCGTGACGTGGCTGCGTTGCTGGTGGCGAATGCCAGGTCGGCATCCGCCGCCGCCGTCACGGCCAGCATGCGGGCGTCGTCATCGCGCCCACTGGCCATCGCGGCCTGCGCCTGCGCCAGTTCGTTGCGCGCCTGCGCGACCCCGGCGCCGGCATATTGATCAGCGTCGGCGCCACTGGCACGCGTGACGGCCTGCTGGGCCGCCTCGATCTCATTCGTCGGCGGTGGCAGGGTCGCGCAGCCCGCCAGCGTGAATGCGCAGGCCAGGAGCAGCCCGTGCGCGGAGTGCAACGGGCGCACGTGCAGGGCCCGAGGAAATTGTGCGAAGCTCTGATTCATTGGGGTGCCGTGTGGGCGAAGGGGCGACGCGCGGCCATTTTCATCAGCTTATGCGTCATCCGCAATGATGGCGCGCCTAGAGGAAGCGTGAATGGATATCGGCTATTTCCTGAAGCTGATGACGGAGAAGAATGCCTCCGACATGTTCCTGACAACCGGCGCGCCGGTGAACATCAAGGTCGAAGGCAAGCTCTATCCGCTGGGTAGTACCGGCCTGCCGCCGGGCATGGTGAAGAAAATCGCCTACTCGCTGATGGACGAAGGCCAGGTGCCGGTCTTCGAGCGCGACCTCGAGCTGAACATGGCCCTGGCGCTGCAGGACTCGGGCCGCTTCCGCATCAACGTGTTCAAGCAGCGCGGCGAAGTCGGCATGGTCATCCGCTCGATCCGCAGCGTGGTGCCGTCGATCGAGGAACTGCAGCTGCCGCAGGTGCTGAAGGAAATCATCATGGCGCCACGCGGGCTGGTGCTGATCGTCGGCTCGACCGGCTCGGGCAAGTCGACGACGCTGGCGTCGATGATCGACTACCGCAACAGCAATGTGTCCGGACACATCCTCACCATCGAGGATCCGATCGAATACCTGCACAAGCACAAGCAGTCCATCGTCAACCAGCGCGAAGTCGGTATCGACACACATGCCTTCCACAACGCGCTGAAGAACGCGATGCGCGAAGCGCCCGACGTCATCCTGATCGGCGAGATCCTCGACGCGACGACGATGGAGGCTGCGATCGCATTCGCCGAGACCGGCCACATCTGCCTCGCCACGCTGCACTCCAACAACGCCGACCAGACGATCGAGCGCATCCTCAATTTCTTCCCGGAAGGCGCGCACAAGAACGTCCTGATGAACCTGGCGCTGAACCTGAAGGCGGTCGTTTCCCAGCGCCTGGTCGTCGGCGTCGACGGTCGCCGCATGCCGGCGGCCGAGATCCTGATCAACACCCCGACGATCCGGGACCTGTTGCGCCGCGGGCAGATCCACGAACTCAAGCAGGCGATGGAAGAATCGCTGGAAGCCGGCATGGAAAGCTTCGACCAGTGCCTGTTCCGCCTGTACAAGGACGGCAAGGTCGAACGCGAGGAAGCCTTGCGCGCCGCGGACTCCCGCGATGGCCTGGCGCTGAAGTTCCGCCTGTCCGAGGGTTCCAGCGGCGAGCACGACCCCTATGCGGACGTATTCGACAACGCGTTGAGCCAGCGCTGACCGCACGAGCTGGCCCGGCGCACGAGGCGCCGGTGATTCCTAGGGTGCGTCGGGCTGGCGCTCCGGCCGAGCCGCATCGAACGCGGGATGTGCCAGGCAGGCCGCTTCGATGCGCACGATATTCGGGAACGGCGCCAGGTCGACCGAGAAACGTCGCGCGTTGTAAACCTGCGGAATGAGGCAGCAATCCGCGATCGTGGGGATGTTGCCGTCGCAGAAGGCGCCGGTCGACGGGTGATCCTGCAGCAGCGCTTCGAACGCCGCGAAGCCTTCCACGATCCAGTGCCGCACCCACACGTCGCG
>NZ_DATGBO010000131.1:0-11071 GCF_035312645.1 Arenimonas sp. | reverse complement strand
TGCCGAAGGTACAACCGCTGCCGTCACCGAATCCGCAGACCAGCGAAACGCCGATCCAGCCGACGCCACAGGCGCCGCAGGAACACCCGGAACTCGTCGACCAGCAGGCGATCGATCGCAACGCCATGCTCAAGGCCGAGCAGGATGCGAAAGAGCAGGAAGAAAAACATCGCCAGGAACAGGTCGACCTGACCGAGGACATCAAGCGTCAGCAGGAAGTCGAGCGCAAACAGCGCTTGCTGGCGCAATACGAAGCCATCAAGGCCGAGAGTGCGGCGGCAGCAAAACAGACGCACATGGAAGAGCAGCGCCTCAAGCAACTGGCGGATCTGTCGGCGGCCGCCAGCAAACCCGCGGCGCAGGCGGCATCGACACCGCCGCCGGGCAATCGCGGCAATTCCGACGCCAATCTGCTGGCACGCTACAAGGCCGCGTTGAACGCCACCGCGCGCGCGAACTGGAATACCGTCGGCGTGCCGGAGCTGACCCGTTGCATCATCCGCTTCACCCAGATCCCCGGCGGCGAAGTGATCAACATCGAATTCAGGGAATGCCCTTACGATCCGCGTGCGCGCGAGACGGTGGAGCGCGCGCTGCGCAAGACGCCGATGCCATACTCCGGTTTCGAGCCGGTCTTCATGCGCCAGGTGGAACTCGAACTCTGTACTCCCGAAGAGGAATGCCAACAATGAAACGGCTGCTAGCGATACTCCTGCTGTTCCTGCCGCTCACCATCGCGCAGGCGCAAGTCCTCGACATCGGCCTGGTCGTGGGCAACGAGTCGGCGCTGCCGATCGCCGTGGTGCCAATGCCGTACACCGGCAGCAACCTCAAGCCCGACACCGATGTCGCCGGCGTGATCCGCGACGATCTCAACCGCTCCGGGCAGTTCCGTTCGGTGCCGGTCGACACGATCCGCGGTTTCTTCGCCGACAAACCGATGCCGACGCGCGGCAGCGAGGTCAAGTTCTCCGACTGGAAGTTGCTCAAGCAGGATTTCGTCGTCGTCGGCCGCGTCATCGACGAGAGCGACGGCGGCTATCGCGTCGAATACGAGTTGTACGACGTCGCCAAGCAGCAGCGCTTGATCGGATTGTTCGACAGCGGTCGCGGCAAGGGCCTGCGCGATGTCTCGCATCGCATCGCCGACCAGATTTACGAAAAGATCCTCGGTGTCCGCGGCGCCTTCTGGACGCGCATCGCCTATGTCACCGCCACCGGCCTTGGCCAGAGCATGCAGTACTCGCTGATGGTCGCCGATTCCGACGGCTACGGTCCGCAGACCGTGGTGAAATCGCGCGAGCCGCTGCTGTCGCCGGCCTGGAGTCCGGACGGCCGCAAGCTCGCCTACGTGAGTTTCGAGCGCGGCAACTCCACCGTTTACAGCCAGGAAATCATCACCGGTGCGCGTGAAGTGATCGCCAGCTTCAAGGGCATCAACGGCGCGCCGTCGTTCTCGCCCGATGGCCGCCGGCTCGCGCTGACGTTGTCGAAATCCGGCAATCCGGAAATCTACGTGATGGATCTGACCAGCAAGTCGCTGACCCAGATCACCCATCATTTCGGCATCGATACCGAAGCGACCTGGACGCCGGATGGGCAGAACCTGATCTTCACTTCCGACCGCGCCGGCAAGCCGCAGGTCTACCAGGTCGCCGCCAGCGGCGGTGAGCCGACGCGCCTGAGCTTCGCCGGCGATTCCAATGCGAAAGCCAGCGTGTCCTACGATGGCAAGAAGATCGCAATGGCACAGGGTTCGGGCAATGTCTATCGCATCGCCGTGCTCGATCGCAGCTTCGGCGGCACCGGCCGATGGCAGACGTTGTCGCCGGGAAATCTCGACGAATCGCCGAGTTTTGCCCCCAATGCCAGTATGCTTCTCTACGCTACCAAGGAAGGCCGCAAGGGCGTCTTGTATGCTGTGTCGGCCGACGGTCGCGTGAGGCTGCGTTCGACCGTATCGGACGGCGATGTACGCGAGCCCGCCTGGTCACCGTATCGGCAACGCTGAGCCCCCGCTTTAGCCCGTTCCGCCCTGAAACACCATCACCGTCGAGGGAGTTCCCATGAACAATGTCACCCGCCTTCTCACCGCTACCGCCGTCTGCGTCGCCTTGGCCGCATGCTCACAGAAGGTCAAGGAAGCCCCGCCGACCGACAATGGCAACAACAACACCGGCGCCAGCACCAGCGGCATGGCTGGTGACGGCAAATACGGCCCGGGCGATCTCGATACCGATGCCTGCCTGCGCCAGCGCGTGGTCTATTTCGATTTCGACCAGGACACGCTGAAACCCGATTTCCAGGCGGCCATTGCCTGCCACGCCAAATACCTGCGCGATCGTCCGGAAGCGCGCATGACGCTCGAAGGCAATGCCGATGAGCGCGGCACCCGCGAATACAACCTGGGCCTGGGCGAGCGCCGCGGCAATGCGGTGTCGTCGGCGATCCAGGGCAGCGGTGGTTCCGCCAGCCAGATCACCGTCGTCAGCTACGGTGAAGAGCGCCCGACCTGCGTGGATTCGACCGATGACTGCTGGTCGAAGAATCGCCGCGTCGAGATCGTCTACAGCGCGAAGTAAGTCGTGAACTTCCTTCGTCCATCGTCGGCCCTGGTCCTGCTGGTCGCCCTCGCGGCGACCATGCCGGCCGTGGCACAGAAACAAAGCCTCGCCGATCGCGTCGCGCGCCTCGAGCAGCAGTCCTCGACGCAGACGCAGTCTTCCGGTCAGGCCAATGTTGACCTGCTCAACCGGCTCACGCAGTTGCAGACGGAAGTCGCGTCGCTGCGTGGTCTGGTCGAGCAACTGCAGAACGAGAATGCGCAGCTCAAGCAGGGCAATCGCGATCAGTACATCGACCTCGACAGCCGGCTGCAGCGACTCGAATCGGGCGGTGCGCATCCGGCAGCGACGGGGCCGCGCCCGCCAGCCGCGACAACGCCGGCCGCCGCCGGCAAGCCCGCAACAAAGCCATCCGCCACCACTTCGACACCCGCAGCAGCTGACGAGCAGGCTGCCTACGGTTCGGCATTCAATTCACTCAAGCAGGGCGATTACGTCGAGTCCGCGCGCGGTTTCAAGGCCTACCTCGATGCCTATCCGCAGGGTGCGCTGGCGCCGAACGCGTGGTACTGGCTCGGCGAAAGTTATTACGTGACGCAGAATTATCCGATCGCGCAGCAGGCGTTCGAAACCCTGCTCAGCCAGTTCCCCGATTCCGGAAAAGTGCCGGATGCGCTGCTCAAGAAAGGTTATTGCCAGATCGAGCTCAAGCAGGTCGATGCCGGCCAGCAGACGCTCAATCGCGTCATCAGCACGTATCCCGACAGCGATGCCGCGCGTCTGGCGCAGAGCCGTCTGCGCGCGCTGAGTCTCGAGACGCGCTGAGCCGACAGCGACGCGCATGCAAGTGGCCAACGCAGATCGTCTGCGCCTCACCGAAATTTTCCTGTCGTTGCAGGGCGAGTCGCGCAGCGTCGGCTGGCCGACCGTTTTCGTGCGCCTTACCGGCTGCCCGCTGCGCTGCCAGTATTGCGATACCGCTTACGCTTTTCATGGCGGCGATTGGTGGGAGATCGATGCGATCCTCGCTGAAGTCGGCAAGCACGGCGTGCGCCACGTCTGCGTCACTGGCGGCGAACCGCTCGCGCAGAAACGCTGCCTGGCGTTGTTGACGCGACTCTGCGATGCCGGCTACGAAGTGTCGCTGGAAACATCCGGCGCGATCGATGTCGCCGATGTCGACCCGCGCGTCGTGCGCGTGGTCGACCTGAAAACGCCGGGTTCGAAAGAGCAGCATCGCAACCGCATGGAAAACATCGCGCTGCTCACAGCCAACGATCAGGTCAAGTTCGTCATCTGCGATCGCGACGATTACGACTGGGCGAAATCGATCCTGGTCGAACACCGGCTCGATACCCGCTGCGAAGTGCTGTTCTCGCCGAGCTTCACCCAGGTCAAGCCACGCGAACTGGCCGAATGGATCATCGCCGATCGCCTGTCGGTGCGTTTCCAGATGCAATTGCACAAGCAATTGTGGGGCGAAGAACAGGGCCGCTGAACACGCGCGACCCTTGTGGAAGCGGGCATGATCGCGACTTCCATCACATCGCCACCCCTTGGCCCAACATCGCCCAGCGGCGACAATAGCCGCATGAACTCCAACGCTCCCACGCCCCGTCGCGCCGTCGTCCTCGTCTCCGGGGGTATGGATTCCGCCGTCGTCCTCGCCATGGCCCAGGAGCAGGGGTACGCCTGCCACGCGCTCAGCGTCAGCTATGGCCAGCGGCATTCCGCCGAGCTGGTCGCTGCCACGGAACTGGCGCAATCGCAGGGCGCGATCGAACACAAGACCGTGGTCGTGGACCTGCGCAGCATCGGGGGTTCCGCACTCACTTCCGACATCGCCGTGCCCGAGCGTGGCATCGATGAAGCCGCCGGCGCCGGCATCCCGGTCACCTACGTGCCGGCGCGCAACACCATCATGCTGTCCGTGGCCCTGGGCTGGGCGGAAGTGCTGGGTGCGCGGGCGATTTTCTGCGGCGTCAACGCCGTCGATTATTCCGGCTACCCCGATTGCCGCCCGGAATTCATCGCCGCCTTCGATGCGCTCGCCAATCTCGCCACGCAGGCCGGCGTCGAAGGTCGCGGCATGAAGGTGCATGCGCCGCTGATGCGCATGGGCAAGGACCAGATCGTCCGCGAAGGCCTGCGCCTGGGCGTGGATTTTTCCCGCACGGTGTCCTGCTATCAGGCCGATGATGCCGGGCGTGCCTGCGGCCGTTGCGATGCCTGCCGTCTGCGCGCGGAAGGCTTCCGCGCCGCCGGCGTTCCCGACCCCACCCGGTATGGCGACCCGCGCTGAGGTTTCGGTTAGAATGCGCACCCCGGCCGCGCCGGGTCGGGCTCGCCCCGCAGTTTCACCTCGATGGGCCGTTAGCTCAGTTGGTAGAGCAGAAGACTTTTAATCTTTTGGTCGATGGTTCGAATCCATCACGGCCCACCATCCCGCGGAATTCAAGAAGAGCCATCAAAAAGTCCGCGTCTTTTTGTCGATGGTTCGAATCCATCACGGCCACCAGACCATTCAAAGGGTTGCAGCAATGCAGCCCTTTTTCTTTCTGGTATTTTGTCCGTGGGCATATGGGGGGGGAGGGCAGGGCGTTTTATAGGCCGGAAGTATTGCTTAGCGTGCGGTGGGTCGATGCGATTTTGGCTTCGTCCCAGATACGGGGCGTCACTCCCATCCCCATTTCTTCAGCGCAATGTTCAGCGCTGCGCGCACCTGTACTACACCGGGCGGAAAGTAGTACGGAAAAAAATGTCCGACGTCCGGCACCCACACCAAAGTGGCGTCATTGCCGGCGTCCTGATAGCGGTCAACAAAAGTTCGCATCTGCGCGGAGCTGCAGTACTCGTCCTCGCTCGCATGCACGGCCAGCAACGGCGGCTCGCCGGCTTTCACCCGATCGATCGGCGAATAATCGCTGGGCGCACCACGCTCGACCACGCGACGTCGGAACCAACCGTCTTCCTCCGGCCCGATCGGATTCGCGCAGCCGCCCATCGAGATAACCGCTGCCGGGAACTGCGTCGGCTGGCCATCCTTGGCATCGATACCTCGCGTCGCCAACATCAGCGCCAGCGTGGCGCCGGAAGAGAAGCCCGCGACGCCAATGCGATGGCGGTCGATGCCCAGTTCCGTGGCATGCGCAACAGCCCAGCGCCAGGCGGCGGACGCATCGTCGAGATATTCCAGCGGCCCGGTATCGAAGCGATTGCCGGTGCGCAGTTCCACCGCCAGCACGGCAACGCCTTTCTCGCGTAGCGCCTTGCAGAAGATTGGACAATGCCACCACGTGCCTTCGGTTCCTGATCCGCCGTGGAACCAGAGCATCGCCGGTGTAGCTCCAACCCGATGGGCGTTGTCCGTGGGTGGCAGCACATGGATTTCGAGTGCCGCGCCGTCCACGGTCTGATAGACCTCGATGCGATGGCCGTCGCGCTGGGCATGATCGTCGGCGATGGCCTTCTCGATCCGCAGCCGCACGTTTTCCGGAGGATCGAGCGCGAGGTAGTCCTTCCAGATCGGCTCCATGCCCTTGGCGCCGTCGTCGTTGACATGCGTCTCGACAACCCGGCTCGCCTGTTCCAAACGCAAGGATGGCGTCTTCAGGTCGCGCGCCACAGCCAGTTCGGCGCGCAGCCAGCGGTTGTCGCCGGTCCGCAGCGCAGGATCGGAGGCCATCCTGATGCGCGCTTGCTCATGCAGGTACGCGCTGATGAAGGTCTGATATTCGGGCAACGCAGACCATTCGCTGGCTTCGATCGGTACGTCTCCCATCCGAGTGGTTGGGCCACCTTCTGGAGTCAGCTTTGGAACATCAGTCTCGCGCCAGTGCATGAACGGAAACAGCACCTGACCTGTTGCCCATTGATAGGCGATGCGCGCGCGCTCGCGCACAAGAAAATCTGACGTTACGGAGTCGGCGAGCGCGGAAAGGCGTTTCTCGTCCGAGCGACGCGCCTGCGCCCATGCTGGCGCGAACGTCTCCCAGGGCTGCGTCACGTGCGCCATGAATCGCTGCGTCGATACCTCCGACGGTGCTGCCAGATAACGATTGGCTGCAGCTCCGCTGCCTTCGAACATGATCTTCTTGCCCTGCAGTCGCACGGTCAGATCGTCGCCGGGGCTGAGGTAGAACGAGAACTTGCCGCCGCATTCGAAGATCAAGTCGCGTGGCTTCGTCACGCTCGGCGTGAAAACGAACACCCCCGTCCCGTCTGCCGTCGTCTGCATGTCGTCCAGTCGCGCCGATTCGCAGGCATTCGCCGCCGTCGTTACCGTCAGCCGCGTGCCGACCTTCTCCGCGCCGTGCGCGGCGACAGACAGCAACATCGCAAGCGCCGCGATTGCACCCGTCAGCCCAACGCGCATGCTTGCTTCCCCGATGATGGAAATGTTTCGGATGATAGCGTGTCGTCATTACAGGAAACCACGGGCTCGGAGCCGCATAGGCTAGCGATTTTCTGAAATGTGCAAATGGATCAGAGGCCGAACCACCCCGAAATTCGTCGCCAACGATGCGTCGGAACCAGTTGTTTGGCCAACGTAATGGCTCGCAATGAGCGTGGGCAAAACGCATTGTCGTTTCGTGGAGACGCCTGCTTGAGAGCGAGGCGAATTGCTTGCAGGGGCAAGATTCCATGCGGCAATTCCTGCTTGAGCCAAAGACATGAAAATTTCGTTGGCTCCGAGCGTTCGGCGGCGGGTACGTTCGAGACAACCTCATCTGCGGTCGGAGCCGCCGTTGCGCGATCGGCGAAAATTGTCCGCTTCCGTTCCGGGGGTGCGTTGGCTGGGTGTCCCCATGATGAACCTGCGAAGGAATCCGAATGGCTACTCGGAAGAAATCAAGCGCCGCGAAGAAACAGTCGACGCCGCGTGCTGCGCTTGCGACGACAACCGCCAAGCCCAGCGAAGACGTATCGCTGAATTCACCCGTCACCACAACCTTTCCCCCAGGTGATTGCCAAGCGGGCCTGCCAGCGAGCACGTCGTTTCATGACGTGACGTTCGCCGAATTCAAGCGCATCAATCGCACCATCGACGATCTGCCGTATCCGATCGTGCTGTCGGACATTAACGAGACCGCGACACACACCGTCGATAAATTTGCCAACCATGAATACGCCAGTTTCATGCAGCGTTCGCTGGTCAAAGCCATGGGTTCGGGCTTGACGGCGATGGGCGGCATTCCCGCGAGCCGTCTGTTCGATAAGTCCGTGTCCGATCTGACCAAACCCTTGTTCCGGGACGTCGAAATCAAGGACGTCTACAAGTTCATCGAAACCGGTGCGCTGAGCGCTGATCGTGCGGGCGGCAAGGCGGGTAAAGTCGTGCTGACCGATCAGGCGAAGGCCGACCTGTTGTCGCGACGACCTGTGATGGTGAAGACGCGCGTTGGTGGAGCGGACGTGTTGCTGCGCCTGTCGGTCGGTCTCGATGACGCGGCGGTGCCGCTGCACAATGAATACCACGTCGGCACGGTATCGGAGTTCGCCAGCCGGCCTTTCATCGAAGCTACCGACGGCTCGCTTGTGCGCGTGACGCTCAGCGCCGTCCAGCTCAAATCGTTGTCCACCATCGGACAATCGACGGTCACGGTGGGCGGACGCAAGCTGATGCTGCGCAGTCGCACGACCAGCAGTGTCGAAGCCGGTCCATCCACGACGTTTTCGAAGCCGATCATCAAAGACGGCGGATCCGGTGGCGACAATACCGATCCAGGGAACGACGACGGAGCTGGCAGCGGAAGCGGTAGTGGCGGCGGCGGCGGTAGTGGAGGTGGTGCCGGAGGTAGTGGAAGCGGCGGTGGAACGCATACGCGTCTGCCACCGCCTCCGCCACCACCAGCTCCGCCTCCGCCTCCGCCTCCACCGGGCCATGCGACGCCAGCACAGCCGGCGCAGACCGGCCTGCCGCTGGCGCTCTATATTCCCTGGCGCCATCGCTGGATATTGAAGGGCTATTCGCGTGGCGAGTTGTTGCACTCGCTCGCCTTGGGTCCGCAGGAAGAAGTCACCCTCGAGATATCGACCTGGGATCGCCGCAAGCGGACCTTCGAAGACAGCGCCCGCTCGGAGTTCGAGCAGACCTCGGAATTCACCGACACGAGCAAGGACGCGCAAAGCGTCATGCGCGAGGCCAGCAGCCAGACGGAGCTGGGACTGACCATCGGGGCAGAGGTCGGTTTCAAGGTGGGCGTGGTGAACTTCAACGGCTCGTCCACCGCCAATGCGAAAACCGCGTTGGCCAACTCGAGCAAGAACAACCTCGAGATCCTGCGCGAGTCGGTCGCCAAGGCCAGCAACAAGCTCAAGCTCGAGCGCGAGACCAAGGTCAGCGAATCGAGTGAGGTTGGCATCGAGAACAAGGTGACGCGCAAGGTGCGCAACCCGAACCTCTGCCACACGTTGACCCTGAACTACTACGAGGTGCTCGCACACTACGAGATCGTCACCGAGTTCAATCGCGATGATGCCCGTCTGTGCGTGCTCGATCCGAACCCGGTGCAGTCGGAAGAATTCACCTACGAAAACATCCGTTACTACGAAAGCGTGCTCAAGCGCGTTCTGCTGCTGCCCGATCTCGCCGTGGGCTTCGATGCCGCGCGCAAATTGTTCGCTCAAGACCAGCTGTGCGAGGCGCGCCGGCGCAACGAGATGTGCAGCGCAGTGTCGAAAGTCGTGGCGGTGGACGAGCCCGGTCGCGTGCAGCTGCGGGCGGCGGCAAAACGCGCATACGACACCTATAAGGCGCTGGCGACAGCAACCCTGGCCGCGACCGTCGTGCCGTCGCCGTGGATGCTCATTTCGCCGTGGCCGGTCTTCACCCTGCAAATCAACGATAGGGCGAAGGTGCAGAAATACATGTACCTACGGCGCGCGAAGTCGATTGCGCCGGGCTTGTTCGAGGTGCTCGCTGGGATGGCGTCAGCGCCTGATTCGGACGCAAGCGTGCAGGCGCTGGCCGAGGCGCTCGGTGGCACGACCTTCAGCACGCTGTCCACCAATGCGATCGCACAGGACAAGGACGCGATGTACAAGGTGCTGCGCCAGGACTTGTATGTGCTGCCGCTGTGGGTGTTCACCGATATCCCCGAGGACGCCTATGCGGTCAACGATGGCGGACTAATGTCGATGCTCAACACCTTCACCGAGGGCGTTCGCGCCCTTAGTCAGGCCAAGGAGCTCGCCGCCGGCAAGGCGGCGATGGAAGCGAACCAGGGCGCGGTGCAGACCGACTATTCGAACAAGGAGATCGCCGAAGCGCTTGAATCGGTACAGTCCCTGGCCAATCACCTCAATCGTTATCGCAATTACTACCGCACCTGCATCCTGACCTTGATGCCGTTCCCCGACGCATTCCAGAACCGCCTGTCGATGCTGCCCCTGATCGAGCGGCGTGTGCTGGGCTTCGACAACAACGACGTCGCCCTGCCGGTGAACGCTTCGCTGGATCCGCGCACCGATGCCTTGTTCAAGCTGTTGGTGCTCGACAACGAAGAGCTGACCTCATCGCGCACGGTGCAGGATGTCACCTTGCCAACGTCGGGCATTCACGTCGAGACGCGCCTGGGAGAATGCTGCGCGTGCGAGGACTACATCGACGACCTGCGTCGGCTGGATCTGCGTGCGAAGGATGCCGACGTCGACCTCAAACGCGAGACGATCGCGCAGCAGAAGGTCGAAACCGAACGCATGCGTGCGCGATTGGCTGCTGGCGACCTCGACGACCCGATCGCCCATCCACCCATCCTGCGGATCGAGACCTCGCCGCCTGCACCCGTCACGCCATCAACGACACCGGGCGTGCCGACGCCGGCCACGCCCGGTCCCTGAGGCCCCATGGCGGACGGGTATCCCGACGAGATCGTCCTGCTGTACCGCGCCGACACCGGCGACGCCGCACGCGAACCATTGGCGGCGCCTGCGGCCGCATTGCAGAAGACGGCTGACACTTTCGTCGGGGCGCCGCAGTCGACCTTCGTGGGGCCGGGGGCGCTCGCAGCCGCAGCGCGCCCCGCGGCCGATCGATCGCCCAGCTTGTCGGCGAACGTGACGATCGATCTCGGTGGTGAAACGACGAGCCTGGGCGTTACGCCCGACACCGTGGAAGACGTACTGATCGCGCTTTATACGGCTGGCGGTTGGGAGTGGGTGCAGCATTTCTTGTTTGCACTCGGTCGCGAGGTATTTCCTGTCGACATGAAGGCCGTGTCCGCATCATCACCGCTGCAGGCGGAGGCGCCAGCTAATGCCGACATCGTGAAGCGACGCGTCGCATTTGCCGATGCTGTGAGCAAGTCGCTGGTGTCGCTCAATGGGCTGATCGTCGATGTACTGGTTGAATTCTCCGAGCGCGGGCTGGCGCTGGCGCAGTCGTTGGCAGTCGATAGCAGCAAGAAGCTGGCGACGCTGAAGCGGGCATACGGCATTCGCCTGAAGCCCGATGTTGCCCAGGCCGATTCTTCCGGTGCTGGCGGCGGAACTGGCACGACCGGCGG
>NZ_DATGBO010000130.1:0-5075 GCF_035312645.1 Arenimonas sp. | reverse complement strand
CGGGAAATTGCTCTCCTACGACATCGTCGCGCAATGCCACTCGGTATTCGCGAACGTGCGCGCGGTGCTGGCCGCCAGCGGCGCGAGTTGGGAGGACCTCGTCGACGTGACGGTGTACCTCACCGACATGGCGCGCGACTTCAGGGCTTACAACGCGGTGTGGGCGGAATATTTCCCCGATGCCGCGAAAGCGCCCTGCCGCACCACGCTCGGGATCACCGCATTGCCGACGCCGATCGCCATCGAGTTGAAATGCATCGCGGTATTTGTCAACGAAAAATAGTGCTCGTCATCCCGGCGAAAGCCGGGACCCATTGTGATCTTCAAGAATCAACATGGGTCCCGGCTTTCGCCGGGATGACGGGGAAAAGGAAGCGAGAACATGCTCAACCCTGCCTTCAACCTGCGAGCCTGGATCGATGAGCACCGGCACCTGCTCAAGCCGCCGGTCGGCAACAAATGCATCGTCGATGGCGACTTCATCGTGATGATCGTCGGCGGCCCTAACCAGCGCACCGACTATCACTGGGATGAAGGCCCAGAATTCTTCCATCAGCTCGAAGGCGAGATGATCCTGCGCATCCAGGAAGACGGCAAGGCGCGCGACATCCCGATCAAAGCCGGCGAGATGTTCTACCTGCCCGCGCGCGTGCCGCATTCGCCGCAGCGCATGGCCGGTTCGATCGGACTGGTGATCGAACGCAAACGGTTGCCGCATGAAAACGACGGCCTGCTCTGGTTCTGCGAACGCTGCAACCACAAACTCTACGAAGAATTCTTCCCCTTGCACAACATCGAGAAAGACTTCCCGGCAGTGTTCGAGCGCTTCTACAAATCGCACGAGCACCGCACCTGCAAGCAATGCGGACACCTGAATCCGGCACCCTCGAAATACGAGTTCCCGGATACGTGATTGCTTTTGTAGGAGCGGCGTGAGCCGCGATAGCTTGCTTCGAAGAAAGACTGTTCGCGGCTCACGCCGCTCCTACACACACCACCGGGATTGCTAGACTAGCCCCATGCTGAAAATCGATACCCACGCCCACTACCTGCCGATGGATTGGCCGGATCTCGCCGCGAAATACGGCGACAACCGCTTCCCGGTGATCCACCACGGCGACGACGGCCGCCATCGCATCTACAAGGACGGCAAGTTCTTCCGCGAGATCTGGCCCAAGACATGGGATCCGGATGTGCGCATCGCCGACTACGCGCAGTTCGGCGTGCAGGTGCAGGTGATCAGCACGGTGCCGGTGATGTTCAGCTACTGGGCGAAGGCGCATCACGCGCTGGAACTGCACCAGTCGCTCAACGACCACATGGCCGAAACCTGCCGCGCGCACCGCCGGCACTACGCGGGCATCGGCACCGTGCCCTTGCAGGCACCGCGCCTGGCGATCCAGGAACTCGAGCGCTGCATGGACCAGCTTGATCTGCAGGGCGTGCAAATCGGTTCGCATATCGGCGACTGGAATCTCGACGCGCCGGAGTTGCTGCCGTTTTTCGAGGCCGCGCAGGATCTTGGCGCGGCCATCCTCGTGCATCCCTGGGACATGATGGGCAGCGAGTCGATGCCGAAATACTGGCTGCCCTGGCTGGTCGGCATGCCCGCCGAACAATCGCGCGCGGCGTGTTGCCTGATCTTCGGCGGCGTACTGGAAAAATTTCCGCGCTTGAAGGTCTGCCTCGCGCATGGTGGCGGTAGTTTTCCGTACACGATCGGCCGCATCGAGCATGGTTTCAACATGCGACCAGACCTGGTCGCGACCGACAACCCGCGCAACCCGCGCGAATATCTCGACCGCCTGTTCTTCGACTCCTGGGTCGCCGACGAACGCGCGCTGCGCTATCTGCTCGATACCTGCGGCGTCGATCGCGTGATGCTGGGCACCGATTATCCGTTCCCGCTGGGCGAACAGGAGCCCGGGAAAGGTATCGCGGCATTGAATCTTGATGAGGCTGCACAAGCGCGGCTCTACCATGGCACGGCGCTGGAATGGCTGGGCTTGAGCAAGTCGCGATTCGATTGATGCTTTATCCCCTCCCCTGTTCACACCCCAAGGGTGCTTCCTTCGGGGCGCAAGGGAGGGTTAGGGTGGGGTAGAAACTTGCCGCGCTCCGCCGTCCCATCCCCCCAGCCTCCCCTGCAAGCAGGGGAGGAGTCCGCAAGAAATAATGGCGTTCGCACACGATGACCGATCTTTATTCCGAAGCCTACGCCCTCGCCCTCGACGCCGCCGATCCGCTGCGCGCATTTCGCGAACAATTCCATATCCCGACGCATGGCGATCGCGAGCAGCTTTATTTCTGCGGCAATTCCCTCGGTCTGCAGCCGAAGGCCGTGCGCGCCGCGCTGATCGACGAACTCGACGACTGGGCGGCGCTGGGTGTCGAAGCGCATTTCCAGGGCAAACATCCGTGGATGCCGTATCACGGCCTCGTGCGCGACACGCTGGCGGGCTGCGTCGGCGCGCAACCGGGCGAAGTGGTCGCAATGAATTCGCTGTCGGTGAATCTGCACCTGTTGATGGTGAGTTTCTACCGGCCAACCGCGCAGCGACCGGCGATCCTGATCGAGGCCGGCGCGTTTCCATCGGATCGCTACGCGGTCGAATCGCAGATCCGCAGCCACGGTTTCGACCCAGCGACCGCGTTGATCGAACTCGAAGGCGACGAGCCCAACGGCACGATCTCGATGGCGGCGATCGAACGCACGCTCGCCGAGCACGGCGAGCGCATCGCCCTGATCCTCTGGCCGGGCGTGCAATATCGAACCGGTCAGGCTTTCGACCTGACGGAAATCGCGCGTCTCGGCCACGCGAAAGGCTGCATGGTCGGCTTCGATCTCGCCCACGCCGCCGGCAACCTGCCGCTGCAGTTGCACGACAGCGGTGCCGATTTCGCCGCGTGGTGCAGCTACAAATATCTCAACTCCGGCCCAGGCGCGATCGCCGGCGCGTTCGTGCACGAACGCCACGCGCACAGCGATCGCCCGCGTTTCGCCGGCTGGTGGGGTCATGACCAGGCCACACGCTTCAAGATGGGCCCCGAGTTCGTGCCGACGCCGGGCGCCGACGGCTGGCAGCTGAGCAATCCGCCGATCCTCGCGCTCGCGCCGTTGCGGGTGTCGCTGGAAATCTTCCAGCGCGCCACGATGCCGGCATTGCGCGCGAAATCCGAAAAACTCACCGCCTATCTCGAATCGCTGATCCGTACCCGCCTGGACGACACGCTGAAGATCGTCACGCCATCGGAAGCCGAGCGTCGCGGCTGCCAGTTGTCGCTGCGCGTGATCGGCGGCCGCGAACGTGGCCGCGCACTATTCGAACACCTGATGACGCAGGGCATCATCGGCGACTGGCGCGAACCCGACGTCATCCGCATCTCGCCCGCACCGCTGTACAACCGTTTCAGCGACGTGCTCGGCTTTGTGCAGGCGGTAGAGCATTGGCGTAGCGCGTGAACCTACCCCCAGTCGACAAAACGGTGCCGTCATGCCCGCGGTCTTCAACAGCGGAGCTGGTCAGGCGGGCATTCATTGACTCTGAAATAGAAAAGCCACTCCCACAAGCCCCGGCCCACTTGGCCGTCATGCCCGCGAAGGCGGGCATCCAGTGACTTTTCTTGAAGACCCATGAAGCAACCTGCCGTCTATCTCCTCGCAAGCGGGCGCAACGGCACCTTGTACGCCGGAGTCACCAGCAACCTGATCCAACGTACCTGGCAGCACAAGGAAGCCGACCACCCCGGATTCACCGACAGATACGCGGTGAAGATGCTGGTGTGGTACGAACTTCACGAGACCATGGAATCTGCGATCGTTCGTGAAAAGCAACTCAAGAAATGGGAGAGAAGCTGGAAGATTCGCCTGATCGAGGAAATGAATCCTTATTGGAACGATCTTTATCCACAGATCATTTGAAAGGCAAAGACGCTGGATGCCCGCCTACGCGGGCATGACGGAAAACTGGTCTATTAAAAGAGGTTTTGCTAGCAATGACACCCGGTTCGCAAAAAATAACCATCGCTGGTGCAGGTCTCGCCGGTGCATTGCTGGCCACGCTGCTGGCGGGCAAGGGCTGGCAGGTCGAAGTCTTCGAGCGTCGCCCCGATCCGCGACGCAGAGGTTACGAGGGCGGACGTTCGATCAATCTCGCGCTGGCCGAACGCGGCTTGCACGCCTTGCGCCTGGCTGGACTCACCGAGGCAGTGATGGCGCAGGCGACGATGATGCGCGGACGCATGGTGCACTCGGCCGATGGCGGCGAACCGCAACTGCTGCGTTACGGCAAAGACGATTCGGAAGTGATCTGGTCGGTGCATCGCGGCCGCCTCAACATCAGCCTGCTCGATGCCGCGGAAGCGGCGGGCGCGACGATCCGTTTCGACGCGCGCCTGGATGCCGTGGATTTCAACGCGAAGACCTTGCGCCTGATCAACGATCACGACCGCAGCGAGGAAGTACGCGACTTCAAGGTTTTGATCGGTGCCGATGGCGCAGGCTCGGGATTGCGGCAGGCGATGAAGTCGCAGGTCGCGCTTGGCGAGCACTTCGTCACACTGGGACACGGTTACAAGGAATTGGAAATCCCCCCCGCCGCCGACGGCAGCTTCCGCATCGAGCCCAACGCCCTGCACATCTGGCCGCGCGGCGGCTACATGTGCATCGCCCTGCCCAATACCGAACACACCTTCACGGTCACGCTGTTCCTTCCCAACGAAGGCGACCCGAGTTTCGCGACGCTGCCCGATGTCGATGCCGCACGCGCCTTCTTCGCGCGCGATTTCCCCGATGCCTTGCCGCTGATTCCAGAGTTCGACGCCGACTGGAGCAATAACCCGACCAGCAGTCTGGGCACGCTGTATCTGGATCGCTGGCATCTCGATGGCCGCGCCGTGCTGTTGGGCGACGCCGCGCATGCGATGGTGCCCTTTCATGGCCAGGGAATGAACTGCGCGTTCGAGGATTGCACGGCGCTGGCGCGGCATATCGAACATGCCGACGACTGGGCCGCGGCCTTCGCCGGTTTCGAAGCCGAGCGCAAGCCCAATGCCGAAGCGATCCAGGCGATGGC
>NZ_DATGBO010000129.1:0-29215 GCF_035312645.1 Arenimonas sp. | reverse complement strand
CGCCAGCAGAATTGTCCGCCGGCGGTGCGCCGTTTGCAGCAGAGCCGTCGGACCTAACTTGACCGACCACACTGCAACGATTTTGTGGCGTGGTGGAGTCGACGATCCAGCCGGCCGTCTGCGTCATCGTCGTGCTGAGGTACGGAACATCAAGATCCCAATCACCGAAGGCGCGCTGCACGGTGCCGAGAATTTCTGGCGGCGTGCTGGTGCCCTTCGTCACAGCGCGTTGGTGATTGCCTTCCACGGTGTAGAAGCGGCCAACGGCGACACTGAGGCCGCTATTGCCGGGAATGCTGACATCGGTCGCGTTGAAGCTGGTGCCGCCGGTGTAGAAGTTCACGCGGTCGCCAGCGAGATCATTGCCCAGAGCTCCGATGTCCTGCGCAGACTTGATCTTCTTGTCGTATTCGGTCTTGTAGTCAGCCGCAATGGACTGGAACGAAGAGACGCACAGCACCACACCGGCCAAGAGGGCCAGGCTACAACGCTTCATGAAATTCCCCAGCAAAATCCTGAAGCAAGGATCGCAGGGGAAAAGGTCAGTTACAAGGTAAATGGTTCACGGGAAAACCGACGGCTTCCCCCGGAAACTGTGATCACCGTCGCCGCTATGCCGAGATACCGGCAACTTATTGACCGCGGCGCGCAAGACTCGACTCGAACCTGCTCTGACAAGCGCGTTCCAAGTGGTCGGGGAAGTCAGTCGATGCGCACCACGACGCCGCCCGACAAGGTCAGACTGATCGTCTTGCCGTCACGGACGTACTCGAAGCGCTGTCCCGCCGCGGCGCCGGGCTTTTTCTCCAGCGGCACAATACGCGTGGGCTCGCCAGCGACCTCATAAACTTTACCGATGCGATCGCCCACCGTAATTACACGCTGGCCGAATTGAACGGAATCTGCGGCTTGGGCGGCGAACGACGTAAGCAGGACAGCAGTGGCGAAGACAAGTTTGCGCATGGGGATCTCCAAAACAGTGCGTTAGGCTACTTGGGGCGAAGGCCTCAAGCAAATGCAAAAGCAGCTGATATGTGACGGACCTCGCCTTTTACTGGCGCACAGTCGCTGGATTACCTCGATCAAACCGGAAAACGTCGACGCTTGATTGAATCCCGATGCCAAGAACCTGGCGGCGATGTGCGCGATCCTCTACCAATTTATTGCCTCCGCCCCCTTTGATCGGTGCCGGGGCATCGCGCTCATGAGCGCTCCTACGACTCCCTCCGTCGCAACCACCCACTACGGCGACACGCCACCATCGCCAAACATCAGCTTCTGGTTGTCCACGCGCACTTCTTCGAGATGGCTGTTGCCGTTATAGCGCAGCGTGATCAGCCAGCCGAACACCGCGTCGGGCCACGCGGCCGGCAACTGATCGGACTTGGCGCCCAGCGACTGCGCCAAGCCCAGTATCTGTCCGTGATGCCAGCAGACCAGTGTGCTGCGCTGATCGAAGCGGGCATCGCCAAGCAGGCGTTCGGACAGACGCGGGTAGTCGTGATCGGCGACGGTCGCATCGATCGGCAGTGAAAGCGCTTGCGACAGCGGCGTCAGCGTGAGGCGGGAGCGGCAGCTGTGTTCGGAATCCGCCGCCGCGATCAGATGCGACGACGAGTTCAGGCCCAGATGGCGGAAGTACGCGACGTAAGCCTGCGCGCGTGCCTCACCCGCCAGCGTCAGCCGCGGGTCTTCCGGCTGCGTCGGTTTTTCGGCATGACGGATCAGGTAGAACGTCGCGGATTTCGGCAAGATGGCCTCGTCGGTTTCAGCGGAAGAAAATGCCGCTTGCCTGCCGCAGCGAAAAACTCAGGAGCCGATGCTCAGCACCGTGAAGCTGTCCGGTTTCATCTTCGCGCGCTTCTCGCCTTCGGCCTTCGGCAGGAAAAGTGCGGTCGGCAGGTACAGCTTGTGGCTGTCGGGGTCGATGGTGATCGTGCGCGCGCCCGTCTGCGTAGCCAAAGTCTGCACCACGCTGAAATGCTCGGGGTCGTCTTCATGCACGATGGTGAGGTTGCCGGACTGGCCATTGGCGCTGAAGGCAAGCTTGCGTGCCGGATCGAAGGCAACACCATCAGGGCCGTCGCCGATCGCGACGGACGCGACCTGACGACCGTCGTTGGCGTCGGTCACCACCATGCGCTGGTTGCCGCAGACCGAGAACAGGCGGGCATGTTCGATGTCCATCGCGAGACCGGACGGCTCCTCGCAATTGTCCAGATGCCAGGTCTGCAGCACGGTCATCGCCTTGGCATCGATTTCGGCGAGGTCGCCGCTGCTTTCGATGTTCACGAAGATGTGTCCCTTGCCGTCGGCGACGGCGAATTCGGGATTGCCCTGCAGCGCGATGCTGCCGATCTGCGTGCCGGCGACAGGGTCGATCACGGAAATATCGTTGCTGCGTCCGTTGAAGGTGAACACGTGCTGCGTGCCGGGCTCGAACAGGATCGCGTCGGGGTTCTGGCCGGTAATCGCGATGTCGCGCAGCCGCTTGAGCGTCACCAGATCGAATTCGCTCACGCTATTGCCGCGGCCGTTGCTGGCGTAACCGCGATTGAGCGGCGCCGCCACGGCGATGCCATGCACACCGTTGGTGGCGTCGAGCGTGCCGACGTCCTTGCCGGTGCGCAGGTCGACGATCTCGACATGGTCGCTGCGGCTGAGAAAGAGGTGGTGGTGCTCGCGATCGATCGAGGGATAGTCCCAGCCACCCGTACCGCCAAGGGCCAAGTGCGCGGTGACCGAATAGGTCGGGTTATGAGCGGTTTTCGCCTCGCTGGCGAACGAACCCGCAATGGCCGCAACGCAGGCGGCAAACAAAACGATGTGCTTCACTGAACCCGCTCCCCGAAAAAATGAAATTGAAAATCCTGGAATGACCTGCGCCGGATCCCGGCCTGGCGGAACGCGTTCGCGACATGATGACGTGCCAGCATCCCGGCCGGCGGACAGCTCCGGCACTCCTCCGGTTTTTACCACGGAGAATGTTAAGCAATTCTGGTTTTTCGGCCGCCGTCAGGAAACGGAGGCGATGACGCGGCTGCCATCGATCATGTTTTGGCGCGGTCGCCGATGTATCTTCGCGCCGCCGGGATATTCGCCGTCTTATTTCGCTGCGAGCGCTGACCCGCCGCGTGCAACGACCATCCTGTCGACGACGACGAAGATCGCCGGCATCACCAGCAGCACCAGCGGGATGGCGGCGATCAACCCGGAAATGATGGTGATCGCCAGTGGCCGCTGCATTTCCGAACCGGTGCCGATGCCCAGCGCCAACGGCATCAACGCCAGGATCGCGATCGCGGAGGTCATCAGGATCGGACGCAGTCGCGCTTCGGTGGCGTGGACCAGATCTTTGGCGGTGATCGCTGCACGAGTGTCGACTTCGGCGAAGAAAAATATCGCCACTTCGGTGACGATGCCGATCACCATCGTCAAACCCATCATCGACGACAGATCGAGTTCGGTGCCGGTGAGCCACAGACCGACGAACACGCCGGGAAAGGTCAGCAGCGACGTCGCCAGGATCGCTACCACCACCGACACGCGCTCGTACAGATACATCAGCAGCGTCGCGACCAGCAGCAACGCAGCGAGGAATACCAGCACCAGCTCGTTGAAGGAGCGTTGCTGCTCGGCGTAGATGCCGCCGTATTCGATGCGGATTCCCGGCGCCAGGTGCAGCTTCGCCACGGTCGCCTGCACATCCTTGATCGCCGAGCCCAGGTCCCTGCCCTCGAGTCTCGCGGTCACGGCGACGATGTCGCGGAGATTTTCCCGGTCCTGCTGCGGCTGGCCGACGGCGACGCTGATATCGGCGATGCGCGCCAGCGGCACCATCTGCCCGGACGCGCCGCGCAGCGGCAACGCGCCGAGTTGTTCGATGCGTTCGCGCAGCGATTCGGGCGTCCAGACGCGGATGCCGACCATCTTCTCACCGGACTGGATTTCGCTGGTGACGCTGCCGCCGAGCAGCAGGTTCAACTGTGCGGACGCGTTTTCCGGATCGAGGCCCTCCAGCGCGGCGCGCACGCGATCGAAACGGATGTCGACGGCATCACCGGCGATGCGCGTGCCGTCGAATACTTCGACCACACCGGGAATCTTGCCGATGGCCGCGGCGATGCTGACGCCAGCCTTCGCGAGCTCGGCGCGATCGGCGCCGTAGATTTTCAATTCGATCGGCTGCGGATTGGAAATCAGGTCGCCGATAAGATCTTCCATCAGCTGCGCGGTCTCTATTTCCAGACCAGGCACGGTGCTTTCGACGCGTTGCCGAACGTCGCTCATCACCTCTTCGATAGGACGGCGATTACCGTCCTTGAGCTTGATGAACATGTCGCCTTCGTTGGCTTCGGTGAGGCCGCCGCCCAGTTGCAGGCCGGTACGCCGCGAATAGCTTTCGACTTCCGGCATGCTGCGCACGATGCCTTCGACCTGGCGCAGCAGGCGATCGGTCTCGCTCAGCGACGTGCCCGGCGCGGCGCGGTAATCGAAGATGAAACCGCCCTCGTCCATGCGCGGCATGAAGCCGCTGCCGAGATGGAAATACGCGAGCCCGCCGGCCAGCGCGAGCAGCAGGATCGGCAACAGCACCAGGCGCGGCGCCGCCATCGTGCGCGTGCTGATCGCAGTGATGCGGCCACGCACGCGATCGAGGAACGGCCCCGAGGTTTCCAGCGTCGCGGCATCGGCAGCGCGCACGAAGCTGCGCGCCAGCAAGGGCACGGCCAGCAACGAGATCAGGAAGGAAATCGTCAGCGTGATCGCCATCGTCAGCGCCAGCGGCCGGAAGAACGAACCGGCGACGCCACCGAGATAGGCCAACGGCAGGAATACCACGACGGTGGCTGCCGACGATCCCGCCAGCGGCCGCAGCATTTCCGCTGCATAACCGAGGATCAGCGGACGCGGGTTGTCTTCCGAGGTTCGCTCGCTCAAGCGGCGCGCGATGTGTTCGAGCATCACCACGGCATCGTCAACGACCAGGCCGACTGCCGCGGCCATGCCGCCCAGGGTCATGATGTTGAAGCTCTGGCCGAAGACATACAGCAGCACGCAGGTCGACAACAGCACCGACGGCAGCACCACACTGATGATCAGGGTGATGCGCAAGTTGCGCAGGAAAGCCAGTAACACCAGGCCGGCGAGCGCGGCGCCGATCAGGATCGCATCGCGCACGCTGCCCGCCGAACCGACGATCAGCCCGGATTGATCGTAGTAGCTGGTGACTTTCACATCCGCCGGCAAACTGGACTTCAGTTCGGTGAGGCGCTGCCTGGCATCGGCGACCAGACGCACCGTGCTCGCGCCGCGCTGTTGGCGGACATTGAGCAGCACGGCGTCTTTTCCATCGGCATTCACGCGCGTCCATTCCGGCGCTTCGCCCAGGCGCACGACGCCGACGTCCTTCAGTTCGACCAAGCCGCTCGCCGCGGTCTTCAGCACGGTGTGGCGGATGTCGTCCTCGGTTTTCAGTCGTGTATCGGCGAGCGCGAGGTAAAGACGATAGCGATCCTCCAGGCGGCCGACGGCGGTGACAACGTTGCCGGCGCTCAGCGCCTGCGCGACATCGGCCGGCGTGAGTCCGTGCGATTGCAGCAGCGCTGGATCGAGCAGCACCTGGTATTCCGATTGACGACCGCCGAGCACTTCCACCTGCGCGACGCCATCGAGCGACGAAAGCGTCGGCGCGATCTGATAGGTCACGATGTCGTGCAGTTCGGCCAGCGAGCGCTTGCTCGAGGTGATGCTCAATCCGAGCACGGGAAACACCGTGGGATCCATGCGCCGCACGGTGAACGAGGTGCCTGCGGGGAGATCGGCCATCGCGCGACTCACCACCGATTCCGACTGCAGCAAGGACGTCACCATGTCCGTGCCCCAGGCGAAGGACAGCGACACTTCCGCCGAGCCGCGACTGCTGGTCGAGCGCAGCGTCTGCACGTTGGGGACGGAGCGCAGCGCCTGCTCCAGCGGCCGCACGACTTCGACTACCATCCGGTCCACGGGGCGATCGCCGGCATCGACGCTGACCACGATGCGCGGAAAATCCACCAGCGGAAACAGGCCCACGGGAAGAAACCTGACGCAAAGCGCGCCGGCCAGCGCGAAAATCGCCACCGCCATCAGCAGCGAGCGACGATGCGTCTCGATCCAGGTGGCGATCATGGCGACGGCGCCGCGATCTTTACGGCCATACCGTCTTCGAGTTCGTAATTGCCTTCGACAACGACCTCATCGCCGGGCTTGATGCCGTCGACGATCTCGATATTCCTGCCGTCGTCCTGCCCGGTCTTCACCCAGACCTGGCTGGCTTTGCCGGCGCGCACGACGTAGGCATAGCTGCGCCCGCCGGCATAAAGCACTGCCTGTCTCGGCACCGACAACACCTGCACGCGCTGCGCGATTTCTATCGCGGCCTTGACGGTGGCACCGGGCAAGAGGCCGCCCGCCGCATCGACATCCACCAGCGCCTCGCCGAGCCGCGTCTGCGGATCGATCTGCCTGACCACTTTCACGACATGGCCGTTGGCTTTCACCGCCGCGTCGTAAACCGCCACGATCGCGACCGCCTGGCCTTCGTGCAATTGCGACAACGCAGCGGGCTCGATGCCGAGACGCAGGCGCAGTTGCGCGCGATCGGCCAGATGCAGCAGCGGCGCACCGGCGGCGACCACATCGCCCTGCTGCACTTCCACCGAAGCGACCAGGCCGGCGCGATCGGCCTTGACCTGTCCATCCGACGGTCCGTTGCGCTGACGCAGGCTCGCCAGCGTCGCGATTGCATTGGCATTGGCCTGGCGTGCCACCGCAACCTCGGCATTGGTGGCCAGCTGCTGCTGCCGCAACGACTCCAGGCGCGACAACTCCTGCGACGCGAAACGGGCATCGTTCAATGCCTTTTCCGTGTCCAGCGAAGTCGTCGCCGTGGGACGCACCACGAGCAGGGCCTGCCCCATCGCCACTGATTCCCCGGCAGATACCAGCACGCGCTCGACGCGCACGTCCGCAGCGGCGCTGACCGTATGCAACAGCTCGGGCGCGAATCCGACCGCGCCGTAACCCTCGAGATGGCGCGACATCGCGGCGAGCTTGGCGACGGTCACCCTGACCTGTGCGGTTGCCGTCGCTTCCGACTCCGATTCCGCACCGGAACCGCAGCCCGACAGCAACGTCGACACGAGGATCAATGGCCACAACATCTTGCTGGTCACGCGGCGATCTCCATACATCACTTCAAGGGGCAGGCCAGATTCGATCACCGACCGCAGACTCGAGTGCGATCTCGCCTTCGGACTGCGCCTGCTCCAATGCCGACAGACCGAGTTTCTTGTCGAGCAAGGCGGCACGAACCGTCTCATAGGTCACCAGCGAGACATCGCCCGCGCGTGCGGCCTTGTCGAGCACGTCGGCGGCCCGCGTCAATTCGGGAATCTCGGCGGCGAGGGCCGCGCGCTGGGCGTCGATGGCAGTGAGATCGGCACGCAATGCGGCGATGTCGGCCTGGGTCTGAATGATACGCGCGGCGTACTCGTCGGCGAGTTGCGCACGCGTTGCTTCGGAAATGCGAATGTCGCCGCGACCGCGATTCCACAGCGGAATTCCGATGCCGAGACTCGGGCCACGCGACCAGACGGCACTCGTGTCGCGGGCGCGGTTGATGCCCAACTGCGGAAGCGGGATGCTGGCACGCACTGCCTTGCGCACACTGGCTTCCTGCGTGGCATAGCCTTCCCGCAATGCGACGAGATCGAAACGCTGGTGCAGCGCCGTCGCTGTCAATTGCGTGGCAGTGAATTCGCCGACGGGCTTCAACGCGGGCATGTCGGCAAGTGTCAGCGTAGCCTCGGGCGCGAGGCCGACCGACGCGTTGAGCTGCATCTTCGCTGCGGTCAGGCTGCGGCGCAGGCCGAGCATCCGGTCCTGGGCATCGAGAAAACCGATCTGGTACAGCGTCGTCTCGTCGAGCTTGGCATCGCCGCGGCGTTTGTTTTTCGCGCTCAGATCGTAAATCTGTTTGGCCACGCCGGCGGCTTCTTCGGCGATGGTGGTTTGTTGTTCGAGAAAGCGGATCCGTCGACACAGCGTGCGGACCTGATTGATGAGCAGCCATTCCGACCAGGCGACATCGCTGCGCACACGCTCAAGATTGTGTCGCCCGCCGGCGACGTCCGCGCTGCGCGTCAACAGACTGGTCAGGTCGAGACTGAGGCCGCCGGCGAAGCCGTTGACGAGGCCTGATTCATAAGGACGATCCAGCGACAGACTCAACTGCGGATCGGGCAGCAGGCCGGCGGCGAACAACTGTGCTTCGGCGACGCCGGCCTGGCGGCGTTGCGCGATCAGGTCCGGGTTCGCCACCAGGGCCAGCCTTGCGACGTCGAGCTCCGCCAGGGGCCGATCGAGAAGCACCGGCGATGGCGGCAGCCGGGGATGATCGACAGGCGCCTGTCGCGCGATGACCTCGATGGCCGGGCGCACCAAGGCCTTGTCGTCCGCCAGCGGCAGCGGACGATAGGTCGCGCATCCGGACACGGCAGCGATGATCGACATCGCGAGCAGCAGCATCCGGATTCGCGGTCGATGGAGAGAAAGAGCCATGGTCATCCGCGATTAAAGCGTTGTCGTTCTCAGCCAAACGTTAAGCGCACGCTACCTGATGAGAACGCGCAGCCCAAGCCCCGGCCTGCCGAATGCTGCCTTGTGACCGGCTTAGCGACGGGCGATTAACGCGCAACACAGATTTGCCTGAGGAAGTGTTACGGCCCCGCGTCGCAAAATTGCCAGCGCATCCGAACTCATGCGCTGCCACAACCGCCGGGATCATCGATGGAACCAGCTCCGCCATTTCATCGCCTGTGCGGGCTGGTCCACGCATGCTGATCGTCGAAGACATCGAACGGCAGGGGCGCTGGCTGTTCCGTTGGCGAGGATACCTGCCCGTGCTGATCCTGGCGGTATCAGCGCTTGCCATCGCCACCAGCGCCGCACAGCGACAGGACTCGCTGCGCTGGGACGTAGCCTGCCTGCTGGTCAGCAGCATCGGCCTGCTGATTCGTGCGATCACCATCGGCCACACACCCGCCGGAACTTCCGGGCGCACCGCAAAAAGACAGATCGCACAAGCGCTGAACACCACCGGCATGTACTCGCTGGTCCGGCATCCGCTGTATCTGGGCAACTTTTTCCTGATGCTCGGCGTCGTGCTTTTTGCCGGCTCGCTGTGGCTGACCCTGCTGTATGTTCCGTCCTTCTGGCTCTACTACGAGCGGATCATGGCGGCGGAAGAAGCATTCCTCGAAGCTTCTTTCGGGGCGGCGCTCGCGGCCTGGTCGGTCGCCACGCCAGCCTTCATTCCGCGCTTCTCCGGCTGGGTCCGACCCGCGCTCGGGTTTTCCCTGAAAAACGTCCTGCGCCGCGAATACAATGGCTTTTTCGCGATATTCGCCAGCATGTTCCTGCTCGATGTGACCAGGCAGTGGGTGGCTTTCGGCCGCTTGCAGGCAGATGCGCGATGGATCGCGCTGCTCGGTGCTGCCATGCTGGTCTGGGCCACGTTGCGCTCGCTGAAAAGATATACCTCGTTGCTGCGGGTCAAGGGCCGGTAGCGGGCCAGCCCCGTCACCCGACTCACGCCATCCGCAAACATGACCAACGCCCTGAAAATCCTGATCGTCGAAGACCAAGCCGATCTGGCCGCCAACATCTGGGACTACTTCGCGCGGCGCGGCAATGTCGTCGATCACGCCGCCGACGGCGAGGTCGGGCTGCGTCTGGCGATGCGCAACGACTACGACACCATCATTCTCGACATCGGCCTGCCGCGACTCGATGGTCTGCTTCTGTGCCGACGCCTGCGTGAATCCGGACGCGGTGTTCCGGTCATCATGCTTACCGCCCGCGACACGCTGGACGACAAGCTCAAGGGATTTGCCGAAGGCGCGGACGATTATCTGGTCAAACCTTTTGCGCTCAAGGAATTGGCCGCGCGCGTCGCAGTGCTCGCCCGCCGCGGGCAGCCGCTGCCCAACCGCCCCCTTGCCGCCTACGGCCTGGAGTTCGATCCGCAGGCGCTGGTCGCGCGCAGGGACGGCCGCACGATCATCCTCACCCGCACGCAGGCGCAACTTCTCGAATGCCTGTTGCGCCATGCGCCCGGCGTGGTCGACAAGCCACGATTGCTGCGCGCTGTCTGGGGCGCGGAAGGCGGAGACTCGGCCGCCTTGCACACCCACATCTATTCCCTGCGTGCCGTGATCGACAAGCCTTTCGCGCAAGCGTTGATCCATTCGGTGCATGGCGTCGGCTATCGCATAGGAGACGCGATGTGATCGCTCGCCTTTCGTTGCGCTCCCGGGTCACGCTGGCCTTCGGCATCATGGGGCTGGTGCTCAGCATCGGATTTGCGGCGTTGACGACGTTCGTCGCCGATGATTACGAGGACATCCTGGTGGATGCCCTGATGGACGGGCAGGCCGACACCTATTTGAAAGCGGTGACGCAGAATCCCGAAATGGCCCTGCCAAGATCGCCGGAATTCAGCGTCTATCGACAGGCCGAGGCACCGTTGGTGTTCCGCGGCCTCGACCCGGGCAGCCATGAAATGGATCTTCCCGGCCATGAAGGCGTGCATGTTGGTGTCTATGCCGGACGCGGCCAGCGCTTGGTGTTCGTCATCGACGCTGGCAGGATCGAGACGCTGGAAAGTTACATCGAGCGTGTGAGTCTTATCGTCGTCTTTCTCGGTGCAATTCTTTCGGCATGGTTCGGCTGGTTGCTGGCGGCAAAAACCATATCGCCGGTCATTCGTCTGGCCAAGGCCGTCGAGTCGCTTCCGCTAACACCGGTGGCGACAAATCTCGCGGCCGGCCACGGCCGGGACGAGATCGGCAGACTCGCAGGCGCGGTCGACGCATATCAGCAGCGACTGGTCGACGCCGATGCCAATGAACGCCGGTTCTTCGCCGATGCCAGCCATGAGTTGCGCACGCCCATCGCGGTGATCCAAGGCGCGGTGGAAGTTCTCAAAGACGATCCCGAAACGTCGGCCGGCCAGAAAAGCAAGCTGAGCCGGATCGATCGCAGCATTCTCGAACTCGCCACGCTGCTGGAAGCATTGCTGCTCTCGGCGCGCGGGCTACCCGACGATGTCGAGACGATCGATCTGCACGAGATCTGCCAGCGTTCGCTCGAACGCATCACTGCAGCCGATCCGGAACGGCTGCGAACCGTCGAACTCCGCGGCACGGGACCAGAAAATCTGCGCGGGCATCGCCGCTGGATCTCCGCGATCTTCGACGTGTTGTTTCAGAGAATGTTGACTGCCTCACCGGGCGCAACGTGGCGCGTGGATTTCTCCGGGTCGGGCGTGACGATCTCGCAACCGGTCTCGACGCAGACGGACGCCGAATCGATCCGTCGCAGCGATCTCGGCATCGGGATTGTCTTCGTCGAACGATTGTCGCGGCGATTGGGCTGGGTCCTGACGCAGCGCATATCGCCAAATGATGGATTGAGGATCTGTATCGAAATCCCATGAACAAGCCAGCGACATCGCCGCGCAGGACTCGCCGTTTCATCCACTCCACCGGAGGTGCACCGTGAATATGTTGCCGCGTGCTTTCCTGTCTCTCGTGCTATTGGCGCCCGCTTCCGCATTTGCCAACGACGGTCCGTTGCTGATCGATCATCTTGTGAAATATGACGACTCGGGAATCTGGAAACGAAGCAACCAGACCGGCTTGGCCGCAGGCGCCGCCGTTGCGGTGATCGGTGGCGCGATGTTCGTCGACAGCGACTCCCGGCTTGGCCGCACGTTCGACCAAGCGCTGGATTCGATGGCATTTACGGCAGGCACGACTACCCTGATGAAATATGGGTTCTCGCGCGAGCGACCCAGCGAAAACCCCGACCCGAACAGTTTTTTCTCTGGCAAGGGTCATCAAAGCTTTCCAAGTGGCGAGGTTGCCGAAATCACCGCGGTGGTGACCCCGTTCATTGCGGAATACGGCGGCGATCATCCCTGGGTGTATGGACTGGCACTTCTGCCGGCCTACGACGCCGTCGCACGCGTGAAGGTGCATGGCCATTGGCAAAGCGATGTTCTGGTTGGCGCCGGCATCGGCGCCGCTTTCGGGGTGTATGCCCATCATCGGAAAACCCCTTTCATCGCCGGTGTATTGCCGGGCGGCGGGTTCATTTTCGGCTACAGGAAATCCTTCTAGCGTTGGTATTCGAAAATACAGAGGCACCATGGCCTGCCGATCAGTCGAACCCAGTGGATTCTCCGTACTACCCGCCCACTTCATCAAAATAAAAAAGCCACCCGAGGGTGGCCTTTTTATTTTGGCGGAGAGGGTGGGATTCGAACCCACGGTTGGCTTACACCAACGCCTGATTTCGAGTCAGGTACATTCGACCACTCTGCCACCTCTCCAGAAGTCGAGGGCGGATTATAGACGCTCCGGGGTGGCGAGGGCTAGCCAGGCCTTGCGGGAATTGTCGACGGCGGCCGTCGCTGCGCCTTTGGGAATGAAGAAGAATTCCCCGCTTTCGTGGCCGGCGAAGCGGATCGGCGCGTATTGCGGCTGCTGCGGCAAGGCCGATTTGGCGGCGTTGAGGGCGAGCGAGGTCTGTACCTCCTGGAACACGCGCTGCGCCTCGACCAGACGGTTGTTGTCCTGCAAGGCGTTGAGGAATGCCTTCGCGAAGTAGCTGTGGCCACCCGAACCCGCGTCCGGCACCGGCTGCACGCCGCCGGAAGTGAGCGCGGTGCGCGAGCGGCCATTGGCCATCGTCCGGACCCAGGTGCCCCACTTGTCGGCGGGCATCGAGCCGGCATCGAAGCTGGGCGCGGAGGCGCGGGTCATCGCACCGGAGTAGCAGGAATCGGCGACCACCAGCACGTGCCGGGCCGGCATCGCATTGAGGATGTCGCTGATCGCGGCGTTCGATATCCAGGTCTTGCTGTTGCCCGCCACAGCATCGGCCGGGACCCAATAGCCCTGGCGGCCGCCATCGATCTCGCCGTGGCCGGCGTAGTAGATCAGCAGGTTGTCCTGCGGGCCGAGTTTCTCGCGCATCTCGTTGAGCGCGGTGAGGGTTTCCAGACGGCTGGAATTGAGCAGCAAGGTGGTCTGGTAACCGTAGCGGTCACGCAATACGTTCGACACTGCCGTGGCATCGCTGGCGGCGGTTTTCAGCGCCGGGAAGCCGGCATCGCGATACGTGTTGTTGCCGATCACCACCGCATAGAAACGACCCAGCTTCACGTCCTTGGGCAGAATGCCCGACGTGGTACCGGAAGCCATCGAGGCCGAAGCCGCACCGCCGACGCTGGGAATGATGGTGAAATCGAGCTGCGCCTTGCCACCGTGGGTATCGAGCGCGGCAACCTGCACCGGCGTACCGCCGGCGGCGACGTCGATATCGGCGCTGAAGCTGCCGTTCTCCGCCACCGGCGTCGCGACACCGTTGACGGTGATCTTGGCGATCGCTTTCGCCGAACTCACGCGGCCGACCAGTTTGCGTTTGCCGACACCGCGAACGACGGCGGTGTTGCGACCGCGCGTAGCGACGAAAGTCGGATCGAGAATTTCCATCGTCACCGGTGCGCCCGCCAACATCGTGTTGCCGGCGCCAGTACCACTCTGCTCCATCGAAGCGATTTGCGAGCGCTGCGAATTGATCTGCTGTTCCTGCGTCAGCAACTGGTTTTCCAGGAAGCGCGTCAATTCGCTGTTCTTCGATTGCTTGGCCTGCGCAAGTTTGTCCTGCGTCTGCTGCAATTGCTGCTGCGATGCCTGCAGGGCGCGGCGGCGCTCGGCGAGTTCCTGCTGCAATTGCTTGACCTGCTGACGCAACTGCTCGGAGTTGGCCTGTTCGCTTTGCACCTGGCCTTGCAGGTTGCCGATCTTCTCGTCCTTGGCCTTGAGCTGCACCTCGACGACGGAGGCGTACAGCAACTCATCCTTGAGTCCGGAGGCTTCGCGATAGAGATTCAACGCAGCGGCGGTGTCTTGCGGAACGCCGAGCCCGGATTCGTAGAGATAACCGAGATTGATCTTGGCGCGTCCGTAACCTTGATCGGCGGCTTTCTTGAACCACTGGAAAGCCATGCCGTAGTCGGGCTCGGTGCCCAGGCCCTTGGAATAGATTTCGCCGACGTTGTTCTGCGCCTCGGCGCTGCCGGCCATCGCCTGATCCATCCAGACCTTCAAGGCTGTCTGATAATTGGCGCGATCGTAGGAGACGTATTCGCCACCGCGGATCTGGCAATCGGCCTGGGTCGTGCGGATCGGCCGGCGTGCGCTGAGGAAGTGCGCCTGCGATCCGAGGGAGCGGATCTGCCCTGGCAAAAGGCAATCGACGATGAGCAGGTCTTCGGCGTTCTTGACGGCAGCGCGTGGCGCTTCGGTCGGCAGGGCCGAGCCGATCACTATCAAGCTCGTCGCGCAAAGAACGGAAAGGCGGGAGAGTATCGGACAGCGGTTGCTCGCATTCATCTGGCGTGGCTCCTGGAAAGCTACGCGGCGCGCGCCAAACCCTTTGCAGCGGCGCGTCTGCCGCTATACTCGGTCGGGGATTTATAACGGTATTTCAGGGGAAAAGCGATGACCGACAACACCGTTGGTATCCGACAGACACGGCGTTCCGCAAGCGCACAGGTCACCCGCTTCCTGATCCTGACGCTGTTGCTGCTGGGCAGTTTCTGCGGTCAGGCGTTCGCGCAGTCCTGCGACATCAACGCCGTCAGCGCGACGACGCAGGATGGCCCCGCCGGCGGAACAGTGACATTCACCTTCACCACGGCGACCGCGTGCGCGCCGACCGTCAACGGCAACATCAACATCACGAGCAACACCACAGGCCCAACTGCGTCGCTGTCCACGGGAGTCTGGAGCGCGCCATTCGCGACCAACACCTCGTTCACCGTGAACCTCGGCGCCGTGCCCGGCGGCACCGGCACCGTCGATGTCACCTGCTCCACTGCTGGCTGCGGCCCCGGCTCGCTGTTGACGTTCACGTTCGGGACCTTGAACAACCACGTCTTCGTACAGACCTCGCCAGCAGCAGCGACGACCAACGTGCAGACGGCGACAACGCTCACCGCAAATCTCCAGACGAATGGCGCCCCCGGCACCTATTCCGTAAATTTCTCGGGCATCGGCACCGTCGCACCGGTCGGCGGCAACGTCAGCGCGGTCTACAGCAATGCCATCGCGGGCACTTACGTGGTCACCGCGACCGTCGTCTGTCCAGTTCTTGCCGTCGATCCTGCCTGCCCCTCGATCCCGGCATTGACCTATACGATCACGGTCGAAGCCAGCGGCATGTCGACCGTTTCGCCAGCAGCTGTTTCAACGCCTGCCGGCACGCCGGTCACGATGACTGCACGACTAGGTGGCGCGACGGTTCCCGCGCCGAACGGCAGCACGATCCTTTGGAACATCACGCAACCCGCAGGCGGCGACGGTGTCCTGAGCGGCATCACCACCACGGTCGGCGGCAACAGCAACGCCACGATCACCGCCACGGTGCCGGGCGCGTATACGGTGACAGCGCTGACCACCTGCACTTTCTGTTTCCCCAGCAGCACCACGTTCACCATCACCGTGACCGCGATCGTGCGTACGCTTACGCTGGTCAGCGGCAACAACCAGACCGGTGCGCCGGGTGCCACGCTGCCGTTGCCGTTGACGGTGCAGGCGCAGAACAACGGCGTGCCGACCGCAGGCATCACCATCAACTACCTGATCACCAGCGGCACCGGCACGCTGTCGGCGGCCGCGCCCACCAACGCCGCGGGAAACACCGGCGCCTCACTCACGCTGCCTGCCACGACCGGCACCATCACCGTCCGCGCTGCGCGCACGGATAATCTCGCTGCTTTCGTCGACTTCACCGTCAATGCCGGAAGCCTGCGCCTGTTGCCCAACCTCACGCCTGCTGGCCGCGCCGTCGCCACGGCCATCGATCAATTCTGTCCGCAACTCGCCAACATCCCCAGCACCGATCCGAATTTCCTCGACCTGCGCCAGCGCTGCAACGACCTGATCGCGGGACTGGGCAGCGATCCGAATGGCGTCACCGCCGCGCTTGAAGAGTTGTATGCCGACGTCGCGCTGGTGCAATCGATGTCGGGCCGTCTTGCCTCGCAGGCGCAGTTCGACAACATCAAGGTGCGTATTGCCGCGCTGCGCAGCGGCACACACGGCGTCAGCTTCGGCGGCCTCGCGCTCAACAATGGCCACGGCTCGGTGCCGTTGGGCAGTTTCTTCGACACCCTGCTCGCCGATGACGCGGACAAGGACAGCAGCAAGGAAGTCGGCGCCGATTTCTCGCGTTGGGGTTTCTTCGCCGCCGGCTCGATCGGTCGCGGCGACAGTGACCGTGGCATCGACGACCCCGCCTACAAGTTCGACATCAAGGGCCTGACCGCCGGCGTCGACTACCGCTATTCCGACAAGCTCATCTTCGGCGCAACGCTCGGCTACACGAAGCAGGACAACAAACTCACCAGCGCCGAGGGCGATCTCAACACGTCCGGCTGGAGCGTTTCCGGCTACGGCACCTACTACCACGCCGACAGCTGGTACTCGGATGCCGTACTCACCTACGGCCATAACAGTTACGACATGGATCGCTGGCTGCACTACGCCTTCATCCTGCCCGGCGGCACCACGACCGTGGTCAACCAGTTCTCGAATGCGAATTCCGGCGGCACCAGCCTGAGCCTGGCGGCGAGCTTCGGACGCGACTTCAACAAGGGCGCCTGGGGTTTCGGGCCGTATGCGCGCGGCATGTACACGCGCCAGACCTTCGACTCGATGACCGAGCAATTGCTGCCCGGCCTGCCCGGCAGCGGCCTGGCGCTGGTGGTCGACACCCGCAACGTCACTTCGCTCAGCAGCGTGGTCGGCGGCAAGCTCACCTTCGCGCACAGCGCCAGCTGGGGCGTGCTGATCCCGCACCTGCAGCTTGAGTGGCAGCACGAATTCAAGAGCGACCCGGCCGCCGTCGAAGCGCATTTTCTCTACGACCCGACCTCGACCCCGTTCACCATCCACGGCGACCGCACCGATACCGATTTCTATCGCATCGGCCTGGGCCTTTCGATGGTCCTGACCCATGGCCGCTCCGGCTTCTTCTACTATGAGAAGCTCGTCGGCAAGGACGGCGTCAGCCAGGACAATCTGGCGCTGGGTTTGCGGATCGAGTTCTAAAGCGGAATGATGTCGGCCATCAGCGAGAAAGGGATCATCGGATGATCGAGTTCGGGCACCTCAGCCACGTCGGCCTGCGCCGCGAGCACAACGAGGACACCTATTACGGTGATGCCCAACTTGGGCTGTGGCTGGTCGCCGACGGCATGGGCGGCCATGAGTTCGGCGAGGTCGCCAGCGCGCTGGCCCGCGATGCGGTGGTGCGCGAGGTGCGCGCCGGGCACACGCTCAAGGAAGCGATCCGCAGCGCCGACGAGGACATCATCCGGCAATCCAAACGCCGCGCCGAAAGCCTGCCGATGGGTACGACCATGGTCGCGCTGCGTCTCGACGAAAACCGCTTCGAACTCGCCTGGGTCGGCGACAGCCGCGCCTATCTTTGGAACGGCCAGCTGCGTCAGCTCTCGTCCGACCACAGCTATGTGCAGGAACTGATCGACCAGGGCGCGATCACGGCGGAGCAGGCGCGCACGCATCCGCATCGCAACGTCGTCACCCAGGCCCTGGGCGTGACCGATCCCGATGCGCTCAAGGTTGAAACCATTTCCGGCGAACTGCGCCCGGGCTTCCAGATCCTGCTGTGCTCGGACGGCCTCACCGAGGAAGTCAACGACGCGATGATCGCCTCGCTGCTGGCGCAGAACGAATTGTCCGCGCAGGAATGCGTCGACCACCTGGTCTCGGCTGCGCTCGATGGCGGCGGCTCGGACAACGTCACCGTGGTGTTGCTGCGACGGGTGTGATGTTGGGTGCAACGTCGTAGAAGCGGCATGTAGGAGCGACGCAAGTCGCGATTGATCTTCGCAACGGAGAGAAATCGCGACTTGCGTCGCTCCTACCGCGCTCCTACCCGCCGCTACTGCAAACGCACGATCACTTCGCCGGTTCTGGCGGCAGCGTCGGTTTCTCGCCGGATTCTCCCAGCGCAGCGGCGGCGTTGAGCTTGATCAGTGTTTCGTCGCCCTGGTCGATCGCCAGGCCGTTGCGCGCGGTCACGCCGCAGGGCGCCCAGAGCTCGAGCTTGCACAATTCGTAACTCTTGCTGCGGAAGAAACTCACGATCGCCGCGACGCCGGCCTTGGCACGCGCATTGTCGGGCTGTGCTGCGAGCACGCGACGGTAGAGACCGAGCGCGCTGTCGTCTTCGGGGAAAGTCAGCTGCTTGCCCGGATCTTTCACCGTGCCGATTTCCAGATAGGCATCGGCCTGCGTGAGCAGATTGTCGACTTCGGCAGGCGCCAGCGCTTCCGCAGCGGTTTGGGTCGGAAAACTCGTGCTCAGGCCGGTCGCTGCAGGAGGATCGTTGGCCGTGACCACGCCCGGATCGATCTTCGTCGTCGCGCTGTTCGGCGACACCGGCGCCTCGCGTGGATACAACTGCCACACGGTCACCGCCACCACCAATACCGCCGCACCGATTGCCGCCGGCTTGAACCAGGACGACTTCGTGCCTTCCTGCGACAGGCTCACGCGCGTGCGTTGCTGCGTCGCCGAGCTGCCGCCGATGCGAGCGCTGCCGCTGCCGACCTTGCGCGGCGTCGACTGCTGCAGGTTGATGCCTTCGGGCGCCGTCGCCATCAGCTTGTGCAGTGCTTCGACGAAGGCCGCACCGGTGTTGAAGCGCTCGCCCGGCAGTTTCGCCATCAACCCGGTGATCATCGGCTGCAGCCAGGCGTACTCACTGGGCAGCTCGGGCACGGGATGGGTGACATGCATCAGCGCGACGGTGAACGGATCGCCGGCCTGATATGGCGGCGTGCCGACCAGCATTTCGTAGAGCACGGTGCCGAGGCTGTAGAGATCGGAGCGGCCATCCACCGACTCGCCGCGCGCCTGCTCCGGGCTCATGTAATCGGGCGTGCCGATCGACGAACCCGCGACGGTGGAGCTGTTGCTGCCGTCCATCGCCTTGGCGATGCCGAAATCGGCGAGCACGACGCGGCCATCGAGACGGAACAACACGTTGCCCGGCTTCACGTCGCGATGCACGAAACCCTTCTGGTGGGCGAAATCCAGGCCTTGCGCGATGTCGGACGCGATGTCGAGGATCTCGCCGACGCTCAGCCCGCCCTCGGTGATGCGCTCCTTGAGCGTGCCGCCGGGAATGTATTCGGCGGCGAGGTAGTACACGCCGTTGTGGCTGCCGATGTCGTACACGGTCACCAGGTTCGGATGCTGCAGCTTGGCGGTGATCTTGCCTTCGACGATGAAGCGGCTGGCGAATTCGGCATTCGCCGCCAGCACCGGCGACATCACCTTCAACGCGACTTCGCGATCCAGCGACTGCTGCACGGCGAGGAATACCGAGGCCATGCCGCCCTCGCCGATCGGCCGCAGGATGCGGTAGCCGGGAATATCGATATCGACGGCAGTGAGAAGTACGGTCGCGTTCACGCTGTCCCCTGTGCGGCGTTCGTGGCCCGATTATCCACAAAGCGCGCCGTCGCCGCTCACGTCGGCACCGCGTCTGCTTCCGCCAGCGGCCAAGCCGCGCGACCGCCGGCCTTTTTGGCGATCTTTTCGATGCGGGCACGATGCGCGGCTTCTTCCTCTGCATTCGCACGCTGCACGAGACGTTCGCCGGTCGGCAGCACGACCACGCTTTCCTGGTTGGGGGTTGGCGTCGCGGCCGCAGCGAGACTCAGGCCGAGGTCGCCCTGACCCGCGGTCATCGACAGATAGACCTCGGCCAGCAACTCGGCATCGAGCAGCGCGCCGTGCAGTTTCCGGTGCCCGTTGTCCACGCCCAGGCGCTTGCACAACGCATCCAGCGAATTGCGCTGGCCCGGATAGCGTTCGCGCGCCAGCATCAGGGTATCGAGCACCGTCGCGTGCTCGCGCAGGCGGCCGTGCTGCGCGCCGACGCGCGCGAGTTCGGAATCGAGAAAGCCGACGTCGAAGCTCGCGTTGTGGATGATCAGTTCGGCGCCGCGGATGAAGTCGAGGAACTCCTCGACGATGTGTTCGAACAGCGGTTTGTCCGACAGGAACTCATAAGTGAGGCCGGTGACTTCCTGCGCACCCGGCTCCATCTCGCGACCAGGATTGAGATAGCGCTGAAAATGCCGGCCGGTCGGACGGCGCTCGAGCAACTCGATGCAGCCGATCTCGACCACACGATTGCCTTTTTCCCAGGACAGACCGGTGGTTTCAGTATCGAGCACTACCTGCCTCATGGCGTGACCTCACGCCCGGAGATTTTCTGTGCCGCGTTGCGCGCGAGTTGGTCTACGCGTTCGTTGTCGGGGTCGCCGGCATGGCCTTTCACCCAGCGCCATTGCATCGCATGCGGCGCGGCGGCGGCTTGCAGGCGCTGCCACAGATCCTTGTTCTTGACCGGATCGCCGCCGGCGGTTTTCCAGCCGCGACGGATCCAGTTCGGCAGCCATTCGCCGATACCTTTCTGCACATATTGCGAATCGGTGAACAGGGTGACCTCGCAAGGCGATTTCAGCGCTTCCAGCGCCATGATCGCGGCGAGCATCTCCATGCGGTTGTTGGTGGTATCGAGCTCGCCGCCGGAAAGTTCGCGTTCGGTCTTGCCGTGTCTGAGCAGCGCGCCCCAGCCACCGGGGCCAGGATTGCCGAGGCAGGCGCCATCGGTGTGGATCTGCACTTGCTTGATCGTCTCGGTCATCGCTCAACCCACGCTCATGCCGGGACGCATGCCGACTGCCGGCATCGGCTTGCGCTGCAAGGTGAGCGGCGCCTCGCGCCGACGCGCGATCACCAGCGACGCGGCGCGCAGGCCATCGAACCATTCCAGTCGCGGTGCCGCGAACGGCCCCGCGGCCGTGACCTGCGTCTTCGCCCAACGCGGCCCGACATAACGGCGACGAATCACTTCCAGGCCGGCATCCCTGACCAGGGTTTCAACGGCGTTGGCGGTGCGCGGGACGCCGGCATGCAGCGCCCAGCGCAGGCGCGTCGGACTCCAGGGATTGAGGCTGATGAACAAGGCGATTCCTTCCGGTTTGAGTACGCGGGCAACTTCCCGCATCAGGGCGGGTGCATTCGCCGAGGTTTCCAGCACGAACAAGCTGCAGAGCAGCGACAGGCTGTCCGCGGCCAGCGGCAGCTGCCCGTCCTCGCAGCGAAACACGCCGTCGAAACCGCCGGCCACACGATGCAGGCTCAGCACCCGCGCCAGCATGTTGCCCGACAGCTCCGGCGAGGACTCCGCCGAGGGCCGCAGATAGAGGCCGGTGTGACCAAACACCCGGGTCAGTTCCGGGATGGTCTGGCGCTGGGCCTCGCCGACCAGCGTCCTGCCCGGGCCCCATCCGAACCAGTCTGCCGGTCGGTTTTCGGGTTGACGCCGGGCGCGGGCGGAGGGCATGGTCGGGATTCTGCGGGAATCCGCCAGCCAGGTCACCCACTGCGCGTGCTTGCTTTACGCCCTCTGCCTGCCCTCGAAGACAACTACATATGGACCCTCGCCAACGACCACGGCGAGGCGCTGATCGTCGATCCCGGCGACGCAGCACCGGTGTTCGAAGCGATCGCCGCCGGACTTCGGCCCGTGGCGATCCTGCTTACCCACCACCACCCGGACCATGTCGCGGGCGCGGCGGCGCTGCTGGAAAAATTCGCAATCCCCTGTTTCGCCCCGCACGATGACCGCATTCTCGCGGCCAGCCATCGCGTCGGCGAAGGCGATCGCGTGCACATCGAGGCACTGGACCTGAGCTTCGATGTCCTGGCGATTCCCGGCCACACGCTTAGCCACATCGCCTACCACGGCGGCGGCCTCCTCTTCTGCGGCGACACCTTGTTCAGTCTCGGCTGTGGCCGTTTGTTCGAAGGCAGCCCCGCGCAAATGCTGGCCTCGTTGGACCGCCTGGCGGCACTGCCGCCGGAAACCACGGTCTGCTGCGGCCACGAGTACACCGAAAGCAACGGCCGCTTCGCCCGCGTCGTCGAGCCCGACAACCGCGATCGCGATGCGCGCCTGGAGGAAGTCCGCGAGCTGCGTGCGCGCGGCGAGCCCAGCCTGCCCAGTTCGATCGCAAGCGAACGCGCCTGCAATCCTTTCTTGCGTGCAGATCTCGCCGCTGTGCGTGCCAGCCTGGAACAACACGCGGGCGCGATGATCGCCGATCGCCTGCAGGCATTCACGCTAATGCGCGAATGGAAGAATGGATTCCGCGCATGAATTTCCGCTACCGCTATCCCCTGCTGCTATGCATGAGTCTGCTGCTCTCGGCCTGCCAGACCGGAACCATCAGACCCGATCATGCAGCACCGCCGGCGACTCCGGCGCCGACGACTGAAGCACCGGCGTCGCCAACCATGCCCTCGCCCGCAGTCACGGAAACACCGGCCGACACGAACGCCGGCACTGCCCCCGCCGAAGTTCCGACGACAACTGCGAACGGCACCTTGCGCGGCGAAACCGTGTTTGCACGCCTGCGTCAGGATCTGTCGCCCGACGCCTGCGCCGCCGGCGACAGCGCGCGGCAATGGCGGCAACGTTATGCCGGCAATCCGCGCGCGTTCGCGCAACATCTCGAACAGATCCTGCCGCTGCTCGATTTCGTCAGCCGCGAAACCGAACGCGATCAGCTGCCGGCGGAATTCGCGCTGATCCCGATCATCGAAAGCTGGTATCAACCCGATGCGATGGGCCGCGGCGGCCCGGCCGGCATGTGGCAGATGATCGGCAGCACGGCACGCAATCACGGCATCCATATCCAGTCCGGTTACGACGGGCGACTGTCGCCGGTGGAGTCGACGCGCGCGGCGCTGTCCTACCTCAAGACCTTGCAGGGCATGTTCGACGGCTGGCAGGCGACGATCATGGCTTACAACGCCGGCGAAGGCCGCGTGCTCAAAGCCTACAAGCGCAATGGCAGCCGCGAAACCTCCGGCGCGCGCCGCCTGCCCAAAGGCCTTTCCAACATCACGTACGACTACATCGCGAAAGTACAGGCACTGTCCTGCCTGATCAGCGAACCGCAGCAGCAGAATCTGCAGTTGCCGCTGGCGAAGGAGTTCCTGCCCTTGTCGGCGGTGCTGATCGCCGAAGACGTGCACAGCCTCGACCAGGTCGCGCACAGCCGCGGCATCAACGCGGCGGATCTGCAGCGGCTCAATCCGGGCTTTCGTTCCGGACACATCGTCGCCGGCGTGCCACGCCTGGTGCTGATGCCGGCCGGCGAATTGATCACGGCCGTTCCCGACAATGCCTCCGCGCAATTCGCCGACACAGAAGGCGATGCTGGCGGTCCGCAGACGCATCGCGTACGCAAAGGCGATACCGTCTGGACGATCGCCAAGCATTACGGCCTGTCGATCCAGCAACTGTTGCAACTCAACAATCTTGGCCGGAAAGCGAAACTGCGCCCGGGCCAGACCCTGAAAATACTGCCCTGACCAGGCTCCATGCTTGGCGGTATGGCGTCGCCGCGTTCACACTAGCGCCCTGAAACTACGCAACCTGGAGAGACACCATGGGATTTCTTAGCGGCAAACGCGCGCTGATCGTCGGCATCGCCAGCCAGCGCTCGATCGCCACAGGCATCGCCGAGGCCATGCATCGTGAAGGCGCCGAACTCGCTTTCACCTATCAGAACGAGAAATTGAAATCCCGCGTCGAGGAAGCCGCCAAGGATTGCAATTCCAGCATCGTGTTGCCGCTCGATGTCGCCGACGACGCGCAGATCGACTCGGTCTTCGTCGAACTCGGCAAGCACTGGACCGATGGTTTCGACATCCTGGTGCACTCGGTCGGCTTCGCGCCGCGCGAATCGATCGATGGCGAATTCCTGCAGGGCTTGACCCGCGAGAATTTCCGCATCGCCCACGACATTTCCAGCTACAGCCTGGCCGCGCTGGCCAAGGCCGGCCGGCCGATGATGAAAGGCCGCAACGGCAGCATCCTCACACTCAGCTACCTCGGCGCCGAACGTGCGCTGGCCAACTACAACGTGATGGGTCTGGCCAAGGCCAGCCTGGAAGCGAACGTACGCTACCTCGCGCTCAACCTCGGCCCGGAAGGCACTCGCGTCAACGCGATTTCCGCCGGACCGATCAAGACGCTCGCGGCGGCCGGCATCGCCAACTTCCGCAAAATGCTGCACCACGTCGAGGAATACGCGCCGCTGCGGCGCACGGTCACGATCGAGGATGTAGGCAACGTCGCTGCCTTCCTGTGCTCGGATCTGGCGGCCGGCGTCACCGGCGAGATCACCTACGTCGACGCCGGCTACAACGTGCTCGGCATGACCGGCATCGAAGGCGTCTGAGTTTTCGCCACCACTTCGCGAAGAAACACGCGCAATGAAAAGGCCCGGAGCGATCCGGGCCTTTTTGCTTTCCTGACGTCTGCGTTGCCGGCAGAACCTACAGACGATCTTCCGCAACCTCGATCTTGAAGCCCTTGCGCAGCGCTTCGGCGTACGCACGCGCCTCGACTTCACCGTGCAACTTGGCAATCTGCTCGAGCATGGTCTTGCGCGTGGCGGCATCGACCTTCGCCGGGTCGCCATCGGTGACGGCAGTGACCGCGACCAACGCATAGTGATCGGGTGCGAGCTTGGCGATACCGACATCGTTCTTGCCACCGGCAGGTGCAGCCAGGCGGAAGGCGGCATTCACCAACGGCGCGAGCTGCGGATTCTGTGCCTGCCGGGTGATGCCCGGGACATTGGCGACGGTGCGCGAGACGCCCGTCGCGAGCGTCTCCAGGCTCTCGCCTTTCTTCGCGCGCGCCAGCATGGCATCAGCCTGCGCCTTGGCCGCCTTGGTCAGGCGATCGTTGTTGAAATCGGCGAGCACACGGTCATGCGCCTGTGCCATCGGAATAGCCGCCACCGGCTGCACATCGATGACGTGCAGGACCACGACATGGTTCGGGCCGATTTCCACGGGATCGCTGACCATGCGCTCGGTTTTCTGCGGGCCACTGAAAGCGGCCTTGCGCACCGGCTCCAGCGCAGCGATGCCCTCGCCCGAGGCGATCGTGAACGGCGCGGTGCGATTGACGGTGAGCCCGAGCTTCTTGGCGCTGCTCAGCAGTTGCTGCGGATCGGCGTAGACGGCATCGACGAGCTTGCTCTGGATGTCGTTGAAGGCTTTTTCGCGCTCGGATTCCAATGCTTCGGATTCGAGCTGCGCGCGCACATCGTCAAAAGTCTTGAGCGAGCCCGGCGTGCTGTCACGGAACAGGATGATGTGCCAGCCATCGGGCAGACGCACCGGCGCGCTCACCTGACCCTTGGTCAATGCGAAGAAAGCCTTGTCGAAAGCGTCGCCGAACACGCCCTTGCTGACCGGGCCGAGATCGCCACCAGCATCCTTGGATCCGGCGTCATCGCTGTACTGGCGCGCCAGCGCCGCAAAATCGGCGCCCGGCAATGCCGCTTTGGTGGCGATGTCGCGGGCTTTGGCCAACGCCGCATCGGCAACCGCCGCCGGCGCCTTGTCGGGGACCTGCACCAAAATATGCGAGGCGACGCGCTGTTCTTCCGTACCGAAGCGCGATTTTTCCTGCTCGTACTTCACCCGCAGTGATTGCTCGTCGACGCCGATGTTCATCGGCAGCGTGGTGGCATCGAGCTCGACGTATTCCACCGCGACTTTTTCCTCGCTGCGGTACTGCACCGCGTGGCTGTCATACCAAGCCTTGAGCTGGGCTTCGGTCGGCGGCGCATCGGCCATCGATGGCGGCGGCAGATCGAGGAACTGCACGTCGCGGGTCTGCTGCGCCAGACGCAGGTAGCTGTCGAGTTCCGCGCCGCTGGAATAGGCGGAGGCCGCCAGCTGCGACGGCAGCAGGCGCTGGGCGATGTCGGATTCGACCATGTCCTGGAATTGCTGCGGCGTGTAGCCCTGCATCTGCAGTGCCAGCTGGTATTGATTGGCGTCGAACTTGCCGTTGGCCTGGAAAGCCTCCACACCCATGATGGATTTCTGCACCGCAGAGCGCGGCACCACCAAGCCATCACGCTTGGCGACCATCTTGAGCAGGGCCTCGTCGATCAACTCGTCGAGCACCAGACGCTTGTTTTCGACCTTCTCGAATTCGCCGGCGTTGAAGGCCTCGCCCTGCGCCTGACGCTGCTGCTGGCGGACCTGCTCGAAACGCTTGCGGAATTCTTCGCTGGTGACATCGACCGTCGGTTTGAACAGCCCCAGGAATTTCGCCGGACCTTCGATCCTTGCGGCGTAGGTTTCGACTTTCGGCGTCAGGTAGGACTCGATGCCGAAAAACGCCATCGTCAGGATGATCAACCCGAGGATGATGGTAGCGATCCAGCCGGAAGTCTTTTCGCGAATGCTCTGAAGCATGATGTTTGGCCGTTTGGGCGGGGCCGCTTGCAACGGCGCCGCAAAAAACGAGGGCGCCTGTTAGGCGCCCTCGGGGGTATGGCGGAGTGGACGGGACTCGAACCCGCGACCTCCGGCGTGACAGGCCAGCATTCTAACCGACTGAACTACCACTCCGCGTTTCATTGCCAAGGTGTAAAGCTGGTGGGTGCTGAGGGTTTCGAACCCCCGACCCTCTCCGTGTAAGGGAGACGCTCTACCGCTGAGCTAAGCACCCTGGCGAGACGATCAGTTTACTGCATCCTTCAGCGCTTTGCCAGCCTTGAAGGCCGGATTTTTCGAGGCCTTGATCTTGATGGTCTCGCCGGTCTGGGGATTGCGACCTTGACGCGCGGCGCGCTTGCGAACCGAGAAGGTGCCGAAGCCGACGAGAGTCACGTCTTCGCCCTTCTTGAGTGCCTTCTTGATAACTTCGATCATTGCATCGATAGCGCGACCAGCATCGGCCTTGGTCTGTTCCGCTTCATCAGCAACGGCCGCAACGAAATCTGCTTTGTTCATTATTGACTCCCTGGGCGGGATGTTCCCGCGATTTGTGTTACCGGATCCTGTATTGCCGCGCGCTGCACCGATCCGATCCTCTTTGTGCCGCATCTGGAAATTCTTCCGTGCAGCGGTTGCAGGGATTTATACCAGTGCAAATTTCTGCGTGCAATACGCGAGAGCCATATTTTTCGCGGGTTTGCGGGCCCCACGCAGTTTCTCGATCAATGCGGACGAACACTCTCCGTTGCGTGTTCGCCGCTGTCCTCCACCGCTTCGGCAACAGGTGGGGCGTCACTCGATTGCGGCGTCAGCGGCTGCACCAGGGCCAGATCGAGCACCTGATCGATCCACTTCACCGGAACGATCTCAAGGCCTTGCGTGACGTTCTTCGGAATATCGGCAAGATCCTTGCGATTCTCTTCCGGGATGATCACCAGCTTGATGCCGCCGCGCAGCGCCGCCAGCAACTTCTCCTTCAGACCACCGATCGGCAGCACTCGACCGCGCAGGGTGATCTCGCCGGTCATCGCCACATCCGAGCGCACTGGCACACCGGACAGCACCGACACCAGCGCTGTCACCATCGCCACGCCGGCGCTGGGGCCGTCCTTGGGCGTGGCGCCTTCTGGCACGTGCACATGCGTGTCGAATTTCTGGTGGAACTCCGAGTCCAGGCCCAGGCGCTCGCTGCGCGCACGCACGACGCTGTAGGCGGCTTTCACCGATTCCTGCATCACGTCGCCCAGCTGTCCGGTGAGGATCAACTGACCCTTGCCCGGCAACAGCGATGCCTCGATCTGCAGCAGGTCGCCGCCGACTTCCGTCCAGGCCAGCCCGGTGACCAGACCCACTTCGTGCTCGGCTTCCGCGCGACCGAAATCGAAACGTTGCACACCGAGATACTTGTCGAGATTCTTCGCCGTGACCTGCATCGCCTTACCGGCGCCCTTGCCGGTTTTCTTGACCGGCAGCGGACCGGCGAGCGCGATTTCCTTCACCACCTTGCGCGCGATCTTGGCGATTTCGCGCTCAAGATTGCGCACGCCCGACTCACGCGTGTAGTAGCGCACGATGTCGCGCAGCGCCGATTTGTCGATCGCCAGTTCGTTTTCCTTGAGACCGTTCGCCTTCATCTGTTTGGGCAGCAGATAGCGCTCGGCGATGCCGAGTTTTTCTTCCTCGGTATAGCCGGGGATACGGATCACTTCCATACGATCGAGCAAGGGGCCCGGAATGTTCATCGAATTGGAAGTGGCAACGAACATCACGTCCGACAGGTCCAGATCCACTTCCAGATAGTGGTCGTTGAAACTGTGGTTCTGCTCTGGATCGAGCACTTCCAGCAGCGCCGACGACGGATCGCCGCGGAAATCCATGCTCATCTTGTCGATTTCGTCGAGCAGGAACAGCGGATTCCTGCTGCCAATCTTGTTGAGGTTCTGCACGATCCGGCCCGGCATCGAGCCGATATACGTGCGGCGATGGCCGCGGATCTCGGCTTCGTCACGAACGCCACCCAGAGACATGCGCACGAACTTGCGATTGGTCGCTTTGGCGATGCTCTGCCCCAGAGAAGTCTTGCCCACGCCGGGCGGCCCGACCAGGCAGAGGATCGCGCCTTTCATCTGCTTCACGCGCGCCTGCACCGCGAGGTACTCGAGGATGCGTTCCTTCACTTTCTCCAGACCGTAATGGTCGTCATCGAGCACTTGCTGCGCCGCGCGCAGATCCTTGCGGATCTTGCTGCGCTTTTTCCACGGCACGCCCAGCAGCCAATCGAGATAGTTGCGCACGACGGTGGCTTCGGCAGACATCGGCGACATCTGCTTGAGCTTGTTGAGTTCGGCCTTGGCCTTGGTCTCGACTGGTTTCGGCATGCCCGCAGACGCGATTTTCTTGGCGAGCTCGTCGAGTTCGTTCGGCGCTTCGTCGAGATCGCCGAGCTCCTTCTGGATCGCCTTCATCTGCTCGTTGAGGTAGTACTCGCGCTGGCTGCGCTCCATCTGCGACTTGACCCGGCCGCGGATGCGTTTTTCGATCTGCTGCACGTCGATCTCGCCGTCGACCAGGCCGATCAGGATCTCCAGGCGCTGGCCGACGTCGAGCGTCTCCAGCAGGCGCTGCTTGTCGGCGAGCCGGGCACCAAGATGAGCGGCGATGGTGTCGGCGAC
>NZ_DATGBO010000128.1:0-34496 GCF_035312645.1 Arenimonas sp. | reverse complement strand
GAAGGGCGCCAACGACCTCGACCGCCAGATCGACATCGCGATGGACGCGCTGCGCCTCCCGCCCGGCGATGCCGAGGTGGCCAACCTGTCCGGCGGTGAGCGACGCCGCGTCGCGCTGTGCCGCCTGCTGCTGTCCAAGCCCGACATGTTGCTGCTCGACGAACCAACCAACCATCTCGACGCCGAATCGGTGGAGTGGCTGGAGCAGTTCCTCACGCGCTTCCCGGGCACCGTCGTCGCGGTCACGCATGATCGCTACTTCCTCGACAACGCCGCCGAGTGGATCCTCGAACTCGATCGCGGCCGCGGCATTCCATGGAAGGGCAACTATTCCGACTGGCTGCAGCAGAAGAGCGAACGCCTGAAGCTGGAAGAATCGCAGGAAAAATCCCGGCAGAAGGCGCTGGCCAAGGAACTCGAATGGGTCCGCCAGAATGCCAAGGGCGGCCGCTCGAAAGGCAAGGCGCGCCTGGCCCGCTTCGAGGAATTGAACTCGACCGACTACCAGAAGCGCAACGAGACCAACGAGATTTTCATTCCGCCGGGCGAGCGCCTGGGCGACAAAGTCATCGAGTTCAAGAATGTCACCAAGAGTTTCGGCGACCGCCTGCTGATCGACGACCTGAGCATCCAGATTCCGCCGGGCGCGATCGTCGGCATCATCGGCCCGAACGGCGCCGGCAAGTCGACGTTCTTCAAGATGATCACCGGCCTCGAGAAGCCCGATTCGGGCGAGGTCAACATCGGCCACACCGTGAAGATGGCCTACGTCGACCAGAGCCGCGACAAGCTCGAAGGCAACAAGAACGTCTGGCAGGAAGTTTCCGGTGGCTCGGACATCCTCACCATCGGCAAGGTCGAGATCCAGTCGCGTGCCTACCTCGGCCGCTTCAACTTCAAGGGCAGCGACCAGCAGAAGCTCGTCGGCACGTTGTCGGGTGGTGAACGCGGCCGTTTGCACCTCGCCAAGACCCTGCTGCAGGGCGGCAACGTGCTGCTGCTCGACGAACCCTCCAACGACCTCGACATCGAAACCCTGCGCGCGCTCGAAGACGCGTTGCTGGAATTCCCCGGCTGTGTGATGGTGATCTCGCATGACCGCTGGTTCCTCGACCGCATCGCCACGCACATCCTCGCCTTCGAAGGCGATTCGCACGTGGAATTCTTCCCGGGCAACTACCGCGAATACGAAGAAGACAAGCGCCGCCGCCTCGGCGAAGAAGGCGCGAAGCCGCATCGTCTGCGTTACAAGGCGCTTAAATGATTCGCCCTGCCGCGCTTTGGCGCGGCAGACACGCCTTGTAGGAGCGACGCGAGTCGCGATTGTTTTCGGTCGCGACTCGCGTCGCTCCTACTAGGCAGGTTACCGTTCCATCGGAGCACGCAATGATTTTCATGCAGGCCCTTCGCAACCGCTGGTCCACCGCCAACTCCCTCGTCTGCGTCGGCCTCGACCCGGAGCCGGCGAAGTTCCCGGCGCATCTGCGCGGCGCGCCCGATGCGGTGTTCGAATTCAACCGCGCGATCATCGATGCCACTGCCGATCTCGTCTGCTGCTTCAAACCGCAGATCGCGCATTTCGCCGCGCTGCGCGCCGAGGATGCGCTGGAGAAATTGATCGCGCACATCCACGAAAACCATCCGGGCATCCCGGTGATTCTCGATGCCAAGCGCGGCGATATTGGCAGCACGGCAGCCAACTACGTGATCGAAGCGTTTGATCGCTACCGCGCCGATGCCGTCACCGTGAACCCGTATCTCGGCCGCGACTCCGTGCAGCCCTTCCTCGATCGCGCCGACAAGGGTGTGATCGTCCTGTGTCGCACCTCCAACCCCGGCGCCGGCGACCTGCAGGACCTGAATGTCGATGGCCGTCCGCTCTACCAGCACGTCGCGGAAAAAGTCGCGCGCGAATGGAACGGCCATGGCAATTGCGCCCTCGTCGTCGGCGCGACCTGGCCGCAGCAGTTGCGCGAAGTGCGCGACATCGTCGGCGACCTGCCCCTGCTCGTGCCCGGTGTCGGCGCCCAGGGTGGCGATGTAGAACAAATGGTGGCGACTGCAAAAACCAGCGACGGCCACGGCCTGATGATCAGCTCGTCGCGGGCGATCCTCTATGCCGGTGATGGCGAAAATTTCGCGGCCGCCGCCCGCACAGCGACGCTGGATCTGCGCGACAGCATCAACCGCTATCGCTGAAGCAGGCGCTTGATCGCGATGCGCGCCATCGCCACGAAGCAATGCGCCCACAGACCCAGCCACAGCAGTGGGCGGATGTTCGGCGGCGTCTGTGCATCCTCGAACTTCAGGAAATAGCGCCAGGCACTGCGGTGCTTCTGCCACTCGACCCAGTACGGCCGCGCGCGGCTGGATACGCCGCGCACATGCGTCACGCTGACGTCGTTGGCGATGAGCACGTCGTAACCGGCGGCGCGCACGCGCCGGCACAAGTCGAGATCCTCGACGTGCAGTAGATAACCATCGTCGAAACCGCCGAGCTGCACGAACAGGCCCGACGGCATCAGCATCAACGCACCGGAAATCGCTTCGACCACCTGCAGGTCCACGGCCGGATCGCGCCCCAGATAAAGGTCATCGCGTTGCCCGCGTTGCCGGTACAACTCCAGCAGGGACAGATCGCGGCGACGCGCGGCGGGGTCGAACACGCCGTCTTCGTCATGCAGATCGACGCCGAGCAGACCGGCACCGGCATGCGCACGCGCGTGCGTCAGCAGTTTGTCGAAGGTGTCGACGTCGACGTAGGCGTCGGGGTTGACGAAAGCGACCCAGGTCGTACCCAGCGCGCTCGCGCCCTGGTTGCAGGCTTCGGCAAACCCGCGGTTGTGCGTGTTGCGCACCACGCGCACGCGGCCGTCGCGCATCGACAGCCACGCGACCTTCTCGGCGGTGCTGTCGGCCGAGGCATTGTCGACCACGACGATGCGCGCCACATGCGTCGCCGCAAGCAAGCGTTCCAGGCATTCGTTGATGGTGTCGGCGGAGTGGTAGGTGACCACCACCACACCGACTTCGACCGCCTTGCTCACGCCGGGTCTCCGCGCTCGAGTCGCGCGATCTGCGCGCGCAGCTCGGCGATGGTTTCGCGCGATGCCATCGCTTCGCGGGTCACGGCGAAATAGTCCGCGTATACCGATTCGGCGGCGTCGCCGTACAGCGAAATCGCCGGCAATTCGGGCAGGCATCCGGCCCGGTTCGTGCACACCGCGAGGTAGTACATCGGCGGATAGACGAGGCCTGCGCGCAACTCGCCGGCATCGTCCGTGCAATGGCTCTCGCCGCTGCCCTGCCCGTCCACGCGCCACAACGCCGACTGGAACAGGAGCTTCTGCGCATACAGTTCGCGCTGGGCGAAACGCGGCGCCAGCAGCGCCTCGAATTGCTCGCGATACAGCTCGCGCACATGGTGTTCGTTCACTACGCCGGTGGCGTCGCTGTAGTTGCGCTTGTCCGGCGTCGACAGCAGCAGCAATCCACCCGGCGCGAGCAGACGCGCGAAGCCATCGAGCAGGCGCTCCTGTGCCTGCACGTGTTCCAGGGTTTCGAAACTCACGATCAGATCGAAACTGGCATCGGCGAGATGATCGAGCACCGTGACGTCGGCCTGCTCGAAATGCAGGTTCGCCGCAGCGCCGTATCGGGCGCGCGCGTGTTCGATCGCGGTGATGTCGATGTCGACACCAAGCACGGAGCCTGCTGTGCGCGCCAGCAAGGCGCTGCCGAAGCCTTCGCCACTCGCAGCATCGAGCACGCGCCGGCCATTCGCGAACGTGCTGGCGAAAGCATAGCGATGCCAATGCTCGTAGGCGATCTCGCGTACGCATTCGGGCGTGAAGCGTTCGCCGGTGAAGGGCAGGATGGCATCGCTCATGGCCGCCTCAACTGAAAAGATCGCGTTGCGGGCCGGCGTGGTCGAGCTGCAGCAGACGCTCGGCCAGGCGCTCGCGCAGCGGACGCAGCGGATCATCAAGGATGAAGCGCGCGATCAGCTCATGGTAATCCGGCCAGCGCGCCACCAGCTTTTGCAGGTTGTCGCCGCCCGGCGCCTGCCCCAGCGGACCGAACGAGGCCTGCCCGGCATGCACCACGTAGGCGCCATCGCACATCACGTTGCGCCAGCCCATCGCGGCGGCACGACGACAGAAATCGTTCTCCTCGCCGTAGCCTTTGCCGAACGTGGCGACGTCGAAACCACCAAGCTGACGCAGGGCCGCACGGCGCAGATACATGCAAAAACCAATCGCCGTCGGCAGATCGGGATAATTCAGCGGCGACTGGCTGGCGGCAGCCTCGGCGATGCGCTCGGGATCGTCGGGTACCGGATTGTTTTCCACGAAGCGCGGGAACGAACAGATCTCGGCATTGTTCGACCACGGCGTGACCGTCGCGATGCGCGCATCGCTGGCGGCGCAACGCGCCAGCTGCTGCAGCCAGCCAGAAGTGGTGAGCGTGTCGGAGTTAAGCAGCACGACGTCGTCGTCGCCGGCTTCCGCGAACGCGGCGTTGCAGTTGGCCGGGAAACCGAGATTTTCTTCGCGGCGCAGGTAGCGCGCGCCGAGACCGCTGCGTTCGCACCAGCCGCGTGCCAGCGCTTCGATTTTCGGATCGGTGGAGGCATCGTCGACGATCAGCACCGTCGCCTGCGCAGGCAGGGTTTTCGCCAGCGAGGCAAGGCAGGCATCGAGCGCATCGAGGGCGTTGAACACCGGCACGATCACCGTCGGCAGGCGCGCGCTCATGCGGCGTCGTCCGGCCCGAGCCAGCGATGCGGCAGGCGGGCGATGCCGAGTTCGCGGGTCGCACCGTGCACGATCAGCGCGCGCCGGCAGGTGCAGTAAAGACGCAGACCGGTGGCGTCGAGCACGTGCGTTTTGAGGTGGTAGCTGCCGGGCAGCAGCGGCAGATGATCGAACTGCAGGCGGAAGCGATAACGACCGCCGCCCAGCGCCTCGCCGCGCACCTGTTCCATTTCCGAACTCACGCCGTACACGGCCACTTCGTCGTCGCGCGCGATGCCGCACATCAGCACCGGCTCGGTATCGTCCGGTGCGCGCAGCAGGACTTCGTGCAACAGCGAATCGCCCTGTTCGATATGCGTATCCGGCGTCGCCATCGGCGGATGCCCGCTGATGCTTTCGATCACATAGCCGCCGTTCTCGACCGGCGCGACCGTGGCCGCGTCGGCGCGGCCGATCCGGCTCTCGTGCCAGGCGACATAGTTCTGGGTGACGCCGAAGACATCGCCATGCTCGCGGATTCGGCCCTCGTGCAACCACATCGCCTGCCGGCAGAGTTTCTGCACGTGGTACATGCTGTGCGACACCAGCAGCAAGGTGCCGCCGCCCGCGAGGTAATCGTCGATCCAGCGCGTGCATTTGCGCTGGAAGCCTTCGTCGCCAACGCTGAGCACTTCGTCGGTGATCAGCAACGCCGGCCGCACCGCCGCGATCACCGCGAAGCCCAGGCGCACGACCATGCCGGTCGAATAATGCTTCACCGGCTCGTCGATGTACTCGCCGATGTCGGCAAAGGCCTCGATTTCCGGCAGTTTCTGCGCCAGCGCCGCTTCGTCCAGGCCATACAGCGCGGCGGCCATGCGCACGTTCTCGCGACCGGAATATTCGGGATGGAACCCGGCGCCGAGTTCGAGCAGGGCGCCAACGCTGCCGCGGGTTTCGATGCTGCCCGCGCTCGCCGTCAACACGCCGGTGATGAGCTTGAGCAAGGTCGACTTACCGGCGCCGTTTTCGCCGATGATGCCGAGCGACTGCCCCGGATGAACTTCGAAGCTGATGCCATCGAGAACGACGACATGGCGGCGCGGCGCCCGCCCGCGCAACAGGTCCCAGAGCGCGTGCGCGCGATCGCCGCGATGGCCGAGCACCGGGTAGCGTTTGCACAGGCCATCGACGCGGACCAGCGGCGCACTCACAGAAAATCCTCGAGATGCGCACGCGTGCGCGTGGCCAGCCAGGAACCAAGCGCGATCACCAGCAGCGCGACCACCGCCGACATCGCCAGCGCCTGCCAGTCGACCTCGCGTCCGAGCAGGCCGTGCCGGATCGCCTCGATCGGCGCCGTCATCGGATTGAAGGCGAGCGCGTGCTGCGCTACCAGCGGCAATTGCTCGCGTTCGTAGAAAATCGGTGTGATGAAAAAACCCAGCGACAGCAACTGACCAATCGCCGCGGCGACATCGCGCAGGAAAACCTGCAGCACCGCCAGCACGCGCGACACGCCCAGCGCGAACAATCCGATCACCGCCATGCCGGCGAACATCGCCGGCACACCAGCCGGCGCCAGCTTCACGCCGAACAGCAGCACCACGACGATCACCAGCGCGAAACCGGCGAGATCGACGAACACGCTGGCGGCGACGCGGGCGAGGATGTACAGCGAATGCGGAATCGCGATTTTCCCGATCAGGGCGGCGTTGTCGACCAGCGCGGTCACGCTGCGCGCGACCGCATTCGCGAAAACGCCCCAGGGATAAAGCGCCAGCGCAAGGAAGACACCGTAAGGCGCGCTGGTCTGAGCGCGTGCGGGCAACAGGCTGCCGAACACCCAGGCCAGCACCGCGAGCTGCAGCAACGGCAGCACCAGGTACCAGCCGCCGCCGAGCAAGGTGTTTCGATAGCGCTCGCCCAATTCGCGACGCAGCAGTTCGCGGAACACGAAGCGATGGGCAAGGTTGGTCGTCATCACCAGGAGTTCGTCGCAGTCAGGGCGCCGGTCGGGCTTGGCGCATAGTTTGCCTCATCGTGTCGACCTCTTCGCTGCGTCCGACGCAGCGATGGCACGACACCGGCGGCGCTGGCCCGGCAGCATTGCCGAGCCGGGGCAGCGCTCACTTCTTCTTCGGAGCGCTGCCGGGTTTGCGCAACGGATCAAGGCCGCGGAAACGCTCGCCGTATTCGTCGGTAAGCTTGCGCGCCTCCGAGGGATCGTGGATCACCGTTGGCGTGATCAGCACGACGACTTCGGCGCGGTTCTCACCGCGTTCCTTGGCACCGAACAGCGCACCGACGTAAGGCAGGCGGCTCAAGCCGGGAAGGCCCGAGGAGCCATTCTTGTTGGAGCTCTGGATCAGGCCGGCGATCATCACCGTCTCGCCGGTGCGCACCGCGACTTCGGTATGCAACTTGCGGTTGTCGACGCTGACGTTGCCGCCGATCACCGGGCCGGTGTCGGAAATCGAACTCACGTCCTGGGTGATCTCGAGAAAGACCATGCCGTTGGAACTGATCCGCGGCTTGACCTTGAGGCTGACACCGGTCTGGCGGAACTGCACCTGGCTGTAGGTATCGTCGTTGTTTGTGTTGCCGTTGTTGTTGATGATGGTGCTGGCAACGGGGATCTGCGTGCCGGAATTGAAATCGGCCTCGACGTTGTTGCGCACCAGCACCGACGGCGCGGACAGGATGCGCGTGTTGCTGACCGAATCGAGCGTGCTGATGATCGCCTGCGCATTCGGCCCGAGGAAGGTGAAGGTGCCGGTGCCATCGGGCTTGACGCTGCTGCCGGAGTTGTCCCAGAAGCTCGTGGCCTTGGTGAAGGCCTGATCGCCGGCGGAAACCAGATTGCCGAAGAACCAGCTGACGCCGTACTTGAGCTGGTCGTTGAGTTTCACCTCGACCACCTGCGCCTCGATGTGCACCTGCAGCGGCATCGTATCCAGGCGCTCGATCGCGCGACGAATCGATTCCCATTGCGCGGGATTGGTGCGGATCAGCAACGAGTTGCTTTCCTCGACGGCGCTGATGCCAACCTCGCTGCCGCCGATGCTCAACGTCTGATTGCTGTTACCGCCGCTGCCGCCGGATTTGCCACCGGCATAATCGCCGCCGCCAGCAATGCCCGTGTTGCCGTTGCCGCTGCTGCCGATGTCAGCGCCTTTCGCCGCCGGCATGTCGGTGGTGCGTACTTCCACCGGATCCAGACCAGGCATCAGCGACGCGCCTTTCTTCGAACTGTTCTGCTGGCCACTCTGGCCGAACACACTGCCGAGCTGGTCGGCGAGATCGGCAGCCTTCACGTACTGGACTTCATAGACGTACAGGCGCGCGCCATCGCCGCCGGTGTCGAGGCGCTCGATGAAGGATTCGACTTCGCGCAGGTAACTGGCCTGCGTGGTGATCACCATCACCGCGTTCTGCCCTTCCAGCGGCATGAAGCGGAACATGCCCGACATCGGCGTCTTGCCGCTTTCGCCGAATACTTTGTCGAGCGAGGTGACGACCTTGCCGGCTTCGGCCGATTGCAACGGATACACACCGATCGACATGCCGGCGAGCCAGTCGACGTCGAAGATCTCGATCGTGCGCAGATAGTTCTGCAACTCGGCGCGGGTGCCGCCGATCACCAGCAGGTTGCGGGTGTTGTCGACCTGCACGATGCCGTGATCGCGCGCGTACGGCTTGAGCAGTTTCTCCATCTCGGTCGCCGAGATGTACTTGAGTGGCACGGCGCGCAATTCGTAGCCGCGGGCATTGGCGGCCGATCCGGTGCGCGGCGACAGGTTGCCGGGCACGGCCTGGTCGGCCGGCACGATGTTGGCGCGGCCATCGCTCCAGACCAGACGCGCGTTGTTCCAGCCCAGTACCATTTCCAGCAGCGACAAGGCCTGCGAGGAATCGACCGGGCGCGGCGTCGACAGCGTGACGGTGCCTTGCACGCCTGGCGCGATCACGTAATTTTGCTGCAGAAGATCGCCGAGAATCGCCTTGACCACCGCCTGCAGCGATTCGCCTTCGAAATTGAACGTGGCCTGCCCCGTCGAACCAAAGGTCGGCGGCGGCGACGCGGCGACGCGCTGGTTGATCAGCTGACCATTGCCGGCGCGCACCTGTGGCGATGACGCCTTGTGCGGCGCTTCACCAAGTTCGGTGGTTGGCGTAATCACCTTGCCGTTGACGACTACCGGCGCCTGCGCCGGATCGCTGGCAGCGGCGTTGCTGGGCATCGGCGTGTCGTTGCGTTCCATGCGCGGCGGTGTGGCCGTGGCGCAGGCTGTGAGGCCGCTGATCAGGGCGAGCAGGAAAAAAGGACGGAGCGCGAGAGTCATCGTGTCACTTTACCTTGTTGTCGGCGGCGGCACGGAGGGCCTCGGCGCGCGCGGATGCGCGGCGGGCCTCGATGCGGGCGCGGATGGCTTCGATCTGTTGTTCCTGGGTCATCGCCGCCCCGGTAGGCGGATTGGCGGCAGGCGGCGCAGTGGCCGGTGCAGGCGCGACGACGATGGGTGGTGGTTCGTAGTTCGGCGAAGAGGTGTTGATGCCGGCATCGGGGCGCGATGGTGCAGGCGTTGCCGGTGGCGTATTCGCGATCGGCGTGGGCGCAGCACCGCTCTTGCCGTCGAAGACACGCAAGGCCAATTCTTTCGCGCCACCGGGACCGGCGAACACCGCGCGCCGCGGCTCCAGCGTCTGCAGGCTCCAGTTGGTACCGGCGACCGCTTCGCCCAGTTTCACGCGACGACTGCTGCCATCGCTCATCGTGAGGATCGCGAGTTTCACCTGCGGCGTAATCATCACGCTGCTCAGGATCGCATCGAAGGCGGCCGAGGCATCGTCGCCGGCGCTGGCGAGAATGGGTGCGGGTTTGCGGTCGGACAGCAGCAGCGGACGCGCGCCGACTTCGAGATAGTCGCTCAACGGACCGAGGCCGGATTCGCTGCGCGTGAGCTTCACCGCCGGGATCGCTTCCGGCGCGAGATCGCTCGGTGCCGGCGCGATGCGGCCGCCGAGCCCGGCAATCGTCAGGCCGAGCAACAACAATGCCCAGGCGCAGACAGTACCCAGCAACAACGTCGAAGGCCGCAATGATTCAAGCACGCGGCACCCCGGCGACAGGCGTGGCGACTTTCAGATAGCCGTAAAGATCGAAGGCGACATCGAGCGCGCCGTCCGGCGCGGCACCCGCGCTGAGATAACTGCGCCGCGAGAGTAATTCCATGTTGTCGATGAACAGCTGCGGGCTGCCGCTTTCCAACTCGTGCATCACCGCGGTGAGCTCGCTCATGCCGCAGCGCAGACGCACCTGCACGACTACGCGCGGGAATGCTTCCTTGGCCGCCGATTCCGACGGCGTGCGCGCGGTGATCTGGCAGGCGGCGGGATTGGCGCTGGCGCGGCCGACTACTTGTTCGAGGCGTTGCACGAGTCCGGCGCTGGCGAGTTCGCGATTGCCTTCGGGCAGAAAGCCGGGATTGCTGGCTTCGAACTGCCGCACCTGCGCCATCCGCTGTTCGATCTGCGGACGTTGCGCCGCTTCGTTGCGCAGGCTCGCTTCCTGTTCGCGCAGGTCGGTGATTTCATCGCCCATCGCCAGCATCGGCGCAGCGAACCACCAGTGCACGAGCACCAGGTAGGCGACCAGGACCACCGCCGCGATGCCAGCGAGGATGCGCCAACGCTCAGGGATTCTTGCGGGCTTTTGCATCCGCGGCCTCCTGTGGCGAACCAACGACCGTGGCGGTCATGGTGAAAAGTTCGCGGCCCGTGGCCGGGTCAGACTGCACCGCACCGGCCAGCGCCGGCGTGCGCAGCAAGGGCGAGGCCTGCAGCAACGCGACCAATGCCGCCGCCTGCTGGCTCTTGCCGATCAGCACGACATGGCCTTCGTTGACGGAAAGTTTTTCCAGCGCGGTGTTGTCGGGGATGCGTCGGGTCAGGTCGGCCAGCAGCGCGAGCATCGTCGGCTGCTGGGCACGTTGGCGCGCCAGGAAATTCGCCGCACGCGTCGAGTTGTCCAGCGTGTTGCGCAACTTGCGCACCTCGCGCGCCTGCACGTTGGCGGCAGCGACGCGGGCGTTGAGTTCTTCGAGGGCGATGCGCCGATTGCCCAGCGCCAGCCACATCGCCAGCAACAGCGCGATCACGATCACCGCGCCGAGCAGCAGGTTGATGCGCACTGCGCGATCGACGCGCGCGGTGCGCTGCGTCGCCGGCAACAGATTGACGCCGAGCCGGCCGCCATCGGCGTCGCGGACATCGATGCCAGCCAGGCCCTGGTTCATCGGTCCGAGCGCAGCGAGCGCGGTTTCGATCCGCTGGTTGGGAATGACCACCAGCTCCACACGCAGTTGCTTGTTCGCGGCATCGCGCGACAACACCCGCGCTTCGTAGCTGACCTGGTCAGGGGAAAACGGCGTCTGCCGGTCGATCTCGTGCAGCAGCACATCGCGCAGCCGGGTTTCCGCCGAGGTCGGCAGCGTCAGGCTGCGCCGCAACACCTGACCCGGCGCGACCAGCAGCCAGCGCGGCACCGCACCGGCGCTGCTGTCGAGACGCTGACGCAGAGTTTCCAGCAACTCCGGATTGTCGGTGGGCAGGCAGCCGAGCAACTGCGCGCTGCCGTCAACGCTGGCATGCAGGCGTAGCTCACCACCCTCCACCTGCAACAACAGGCTGCGCTGCTGCGCACCGAGCTGGCGGCGCAAGGTCAGCGGCAGCAGCCCGAGCAAAGTCTCGCCGGCCGCGCGCAGCCAAGCCGGGACCGGACTGTCGAGATAGCGCAGGCGCAGCGGTTCCAGGGCTTGGAGGAGGGTGTCGTTCGCAGGCATCAGTCGGTTTCTCCCACCCGCCAGGAGAGTGGCGTGTAAAGCTGGCCAAATCCGCCGCTACCGCCTAGGCGGAGAGTGATGCTGACTTGGGCCTGCGAGCCGTCGCTACGGGTGGCGCGGCTGGAAATACTATACGTGCCCGTTCCCTGGGCCGATAGCGGACTGCCATCGGGCAGCGTAGGCACCGCCCCGCCGGGCTGCCAGGATTCGCGCGCGGCCTGCATCTGCGCCAATTGGTCAGGGGACAAGCCCAGCGCCTGCAGCACCGGCTGCGCCGCGAACGCCACGTTCGGCCGCGCCAATCCGCTGTACACCGTCACGTAGGGTGCGAGCTGGCGATAGGTCGCCGGATCCATGCCCAGCACCTGCTGCAATTCCGCGACCGTTTCGAACGGGCGGTCCTTGGCGCCGTAAGGCAGGCCGGCGGCCGCGTACTCGGGATCCTCGGCGCCGCCTTCGGCACTGAGCAGGTTGTCCGGATCGCGCCAGTCCATGATCGCCCCGGTCAACTGCCCGGCGCGCGTGCCGTCGACGCCGAGTGCGAGCAGCAGGCCATTGAGCACATCCGGCCCCACGAGATTGATGTCGACCTTGCCGGACTCGTCGACCACACGCACCTGCAGCCGCGAATCCTCATAGGAAAATTCGTTGCTGCGGCCGTCGGGGATCCAGCGCTGGCTTTCGTCCGCGCCCTGCAGGCGCAGCACCGCCACTTCCACGCCGGCTTCGGCGGCGTAGCGCGCGATGCTGTTGCGCTCCAGCGCGCGGCTCTGCATCGCTTCGGTGCGCGCGCCAAGCGCGAACACCGAGGCCAGCCCGGTCAGCAGCACCAGTATCCACAACACCAGCAGCAGGGCGGCACCGCGCGTCCGGGTCTGCATCAGAGTGGATTCGGATCGGAAGGGATTTGCACCGGCGGCAATCTCGCCGCGCCACCGCCGGTGCCACCGTAGGACATGCCCAGGTGCAGCGCGATCACCAGATCGGGAAAATTCCGCCGCGGATCGTTGAAACGCAGCTTCAACCGCACCAGCGGCGGCATCCGTCCCGGCACCCGCCATTCCGATTTCCAGCCGCCCGGATGGCCGCTGTCGTCCAGCGCCTGGAATTCGAAACCGCCGTCGGCGATGTCTTCGAGCAACACTTCCGGTTCGCGTTCGGCCTTGATCGGGCCGTCCGGAGTCAGCAGGCGATGCGTGAACAGCAGGCGGCGCCCGTGTTCGCCATTGTCGAATTCGAACGTCTGCAGATACGAGCCGCCGCGCGACATGTAACCGGGCATGGCGGCGACGAACTCGAGCTTGTCGGCGCTGCCTTCAAGAAAACGGCCATCGCCGCTGACCGGATCGATCTGGTAGGCGATCGGCAACACGCCGCCGATCTGCGTGCGCAGGAAACCCTGCACCGCGCGTAGTCGCTCGCTGTCGCGCGCGATTGCATCGGCGTGCTCGGTCGCACGCGTGGCGCCGCGCAATGTACCGAAGGCCAGCGCGAGCCCGAACGCCAGCAAGGCGATCGCGACGATGACCTCGATCAGGGTGAAACCGCGAGCATTCGACTTCATGGTGGCGACACCGCGACCATTGCCGGCGTGCGCAACCGCAACGTCGACAGGCGAACGCTCTGATCGGGCCCGCCGGCGCCCCAACTCACCTGCGTGACGATGCGATAGAGCTTGGCGGCGGTGCTCGCATCCGGCTCCGGCGTGCCCGGCGGCGTCGGCAGGCGCGGCGCGGGGTCCCGGGTTTCGGTGATCTGCAATTGATAGTGGTAACGACCGCTAGCGAATTCGCCCTGCGATTGCCCCGGCTCGATCGGTGCGAGCACGCCGATCGCATCGAGCTGCGACTGCGCATACAACATCGCTTCGCTGGCGTTCTGCGAGCGCTGCACCTGGGTCAGGCCGCGCGACAGCATCGCCACCACCATGCCCATCGCAGTCGCGAGCAACACGAAGGCCAGCATCACCTCCAGCAGCGTGAAGCCACGGCTTTTTTTTCCGCCATGAGCGTTGCCGTTAAGCGTCATCGCGAAGCCTCGGTGCGCGCGAGCTTGACCTGCCCGGTCAGCCAGTCGACATCGATCTGCCAGGCCGCGGCATCGCGCGAAAGCACGATGCGGCCGCCGGTCGATGCGCCTTCAGGAAAGAAACGGATCGCCGCGACGCTGTCGCGCGTCTGCTCGATGCGCGCACCAGTGGCGGTGATCTTTATCGCATTCGGCAGCGTGCCGCGATGCTGATCCGGCGCCTGCCATTCGCGGCTCTGCGCATCGACGGAAAACAATTGTGGCTTGCCGGTGGCGATCGCCTGCGCGCGGGTGAAACGCAACTGCGCGGCGAGTTCGCGCGAGGCGTTGCGCAATTGCTGGCCGGGCAGGCCCGAGCCGATCGCCGCGGCGACCAGCGCGGTCGATGCCGCGATCAGCAAGACCACGACCATCAACTCGATCAGCGATACGCCACGGACCTTGTGCATCGCCGGGCCGCGCTCAGGGCGCGGTGATGTCCTTGTCGACGCCGTCGCCGCCGGGCTTGCCGTCGACGCCGAGGCTGATCAGCTGGTATGGCGCATCGCCTTCGCCAGGTTTGCGGTATTCGATCGGATGCTGCCAGGGATCCTGGAAATCCTTGGCCTTGGCATACGGGCCGAGCCAGCCGGCGGCATTGCCCGGCGCGGTCACCAATTGCAGCAGCGTGTCGGGATAGCTGCCGACATCGGACTGGTAGGAATCGATCTGCTGCGCCAGCGTCTTCAGTTGCGTTTCGGCGAGCTTGGCTTCGGCGCGATGTTTGTTGGCGACGATCTTGCCGCCGACCACGGCGAGCACCGTGCCGATCAGCACGATGACGACGACGAGTTCGAGCAGGCTCATGCCGCGGATGCGCTGCGGCGTCGGGGAATGGGTCAGGCGCGGATTGAACTTGCGGAGTTTCATGTCAGCCAAGGCTTCCTGTCAGATCGTAAATGGGCAGCAGCACGGAAAGAATGATCGCGCCGACCACGAGAGTCATCAGCATCGTCAGCGCCGGCACCAGCAGGGCAAGCAGACGGTCGAGCGCGTTTCGGGTTTCGATATCGAAGGTGTCGGCGACCTTGATCAGCATGGTGTCGAGTTCGCCCGACTCCTCGCCGACCTGGATCATCTGCACGGCCAGGCGCGGAAATACTTTCTGTTTTCCCAGCGCGTAACCGAGGCCGGAGCCGGTCTTCACTTCCGATGTCGCCGCTTCCAGCGCATTGGCGAGCACGCGGTTGCTGAGCACGTTGCGGCTCAACGTCAACGCATTCAACAGTGGCACGCCGTTGCCGACCAGCGTGCCCAGCGTGCGCGCCAAGCGTGCGCAATCCAGGCGCGCGACCAGCGAGCCGGTGAATTTGAACTGCAGCAGGCGCGCATCCAGGCGCAGCCGCGATTCCGGATCGCGCATGAGTTTCGTCAGCCAGATCGCCGCGAGCGCAATCACCGCCAGCAACACGAACCAGTAATCGCGCAGCGCCTTGCTGATGAACAACACCGTCTGCGTGTACCAGGCGAGTTCGGCATTCAGGCTCGAGAACAGCGCCTCGAACTGCGGCACCACCACCATCAGCAGGAAGGTCACCGAGCCCAGCACGAGCGTGACGAGAATGATCGGATAGATCAGCGCGTTGATCACGCGGCTGCGCAGTTCGCGGCTGCGTTCGAGATATTCGGCGAGGCGGGTGAGCGCATCGTGCAGGCCGCCGCCGGATTCGCCGGCGCGCACCAGATTCACGTACAGCCGCGAGAACAGACCATGCTGCTGCTCCAGCGCGGTCGACAGCGGCGCGCCGCCGCGCACGGTTTCGCGGATCTGTTCCAGCACTTTCTTCGCCGCCGGCGTTTCCGGCAACTCCAGCAGGATGCCGAGCGCGCGATCGAGCGGCTGGCCGGCGCCGAGCAGCGTCGCCAATTGCTGCGTGAACTGCAGGATCTGCTCGTTGCTGAGTTCGCGTTTCTTCGTCAGCGCCGCGAAATCGAAACCTTCGACCTGTTCGTCGGAACGCTTGGCTTCCATCGGCAGATGACCCTGATCCTGCAGGCGCACGATCACTTCATCGACGCTGCCGGCCTCCATCTGGCCATCGAGCGTCTCACCGTTGGCGGACAGGGCTTTGTAGCGGAACAGGGGCATGTCAGTGCGCGGTGCCGCAGACAAAATTTGCGAAGAAATCCAACCGGCTCGTCATCCCAGCGAAAGCCGGGACCCATTTTTGCTTGACGGCAAAATCACCATGGGTCCCGGCTTTCGCCGGGATGACGAATTGAAGATGGTGGAGATCACCCTTCCTGCGTGACACGCAAGACCTCCTCGATCGTGGTGACGCCCTGCATCGCCTTGATCAGGCCGTCCTCGTACATCGTGCGCATGCCGGTGGCGCGCGCGGCTTCCTCGATCTCGCCCATGCCGGCGTGCTGCATCACCAGCCGGCGCAGGTCGTCGTTCATCACCAGGAATTCCATGATCGTGCCGCGACCGAGGTAACCCGTCGGCGCAAGCGCGGATGCTTTCGGGCGATAGAGGTAAATCGTTCCCTCGGGCTGGAAGCGGCGCAGGCCGAATTCCTCGATCACTTCCGGCAACGCTTCGTATTTTTCCGCATGCGTCGGCTCGAGGCGACGCACCAGGCGCTGCGCGAGGATGCCGTTCACCGTCGACGTGAGCAGATAGTCCTCGACGCCCATGTCCAGCAATCGCGTGATGCCGCCGGCGGCGTTGTTGGTATGCAGCGTCGACAACACCAGGTGGCCGGTGAGCGCGGACTGGATCGCGATGCGCGAGGTTTCCAGATCGCGCATTTCGCCGATCATGATGATGTCCGGGTCCTGGCGCACGATGCTGCGCAGCGCATGCGCGAAATCCAGACCGATCTGCGGCTTGACCTGGATCTGGTTGATGCCCTCGATCTGGTATTCGACCGGATCCTCGACGGTGATGATCTTCACGTCGGGCGTGTTGAGTTGCGACAGTGCCGCGTACAGCGTGGTCGTCTTGCCCGAGCCGGTCGGGCCGGTGACCAGCAGGATGCCGTGCGGTTGCTCGAGCACACGCACGAAGCTGGCGAGGAACTCGTCGGTGAAACCCAACGCCTTGAAATCGAGCACCACCGATTCGCGATCGAGCAATCGCATCACCACGCTCTCGCCGTGCGCGGTCGGCACCGTGCTCACGCGCAGATCCAATTCCTTGCCCTGCACGCGCACCATGATGCGACCGTCCTGCGGCAGGCGGCGCTCGGCGATGTTGAGCTTCGCCATGATCTTGATGCGCGAGATCACCGCGGCAGTGAGATTTGCCGGCGGGCTTTCCGCTTCTTCGAGCACGCCGTCGACGCGGTAACGCACCTTGAGGCGATTCTCGAACGGCTCGATATGGATGTCGGAGGCGCGCAACTCGACCGCGCGCTGGATCACCAGATTCACCAGACGGATGACCGGCGCTTCCGAGGCGAGGTCGCGCAGGTGCTCGACGTCGTCCTCGTCGCCGGCGGATTCATCGCCGATGTTCTCGACGATCGCACCCATCGCGCTGCGACCCTGGCCGTAATAGCGCTCGATCAGGTCGGCGATCTCCGAGCGCAGCCCGATGCGAACCTGCACCGCGCGACCGGTCGCCAATTGCACCGCGTCCATCGCGTAATCGTCCTGCGGATCGGCGACCAGCAACTGGATGGCATGTTCATCTTCGCCGACCGGGCAGATCGCCTGCTGCTTCATGAAGCGCAGCGACAGCGTCACATTCGCCGGCGGCGCCTCGGGGCAATCCTTGGCCAGCACCAGCGGCAGGCCCAGGGCTTCGCTCGCGGCCTCGGCCATGTCGCGTTCCGAGACCATGCCCAGCCGGACCAGCAAGGCCGCCAATGATCCGCCCGCCTCGCCCTGCAGCCGCTGCGCCCGCGCCAGGTCGCCTTCCTTGAGGCGACCACGCAGCTGCAACACCTGCGCGATGCGCAGGTCGACGGTGTCGGCGGGTGGGTCGGCCAGGCTGTCGTTGGGGGCGGCGTTCACGCAGTGGATCCGGGAGAGTGGACGCCGGACTTTAGCAGAGCCGGCGGGCCCGGAAACGGCCCGCGCAAGCCGGGAAATTCATATTGCGGCGCCGCACCACCGTGGCCGCGCGCATGGCGGTTCAGCTTCGGCGACCCCGTATCGGATCGCCTACCCCACCCACACCCGCGCGTTGCGGAACAGGCGCAGCCAGGGCGAGGCTTCGCCCCATTCCGGCGGGTGCCAGCTCATCTGCACGGTGCGATGCACGCGTTCGGGATGCGGCATCAGCAAGGTGCTGCGGCCGTCGCTGCTGGTCAGGCCGGTGATGCCGGCCGGCGATCCATTCGGATTGGCGGGATGGGTTTTCGCGACCGCGCCGCTGCCGTCGATGAAACGCATCGCGACTTTCGCCAGCGCCTGGTGTTCGGGCGCATCGAATTCGGCGCGGCCTTCGCCGTGCGAAACGACGATGGGCAGACGCGCGCCGGCCATGCCCTGCAGGAACAGCGATGGCGAATCGACGATCTCGACCTGCGACAGCCGCGCCTCGAATTGCTCGCTGCGATTGCGCAGGAAACGTGGCCAGTGTTCCGCGCCAGGAATCAGCGTCTTGAGTTGCGCCAGCATCTGGCAGCCGTTGCAGACGCCGAGGCTGAAGCTGTCGCTGCGTTCGAAGAACGCCGCGAACTGCTCGCGCATGTCCGGGCGCTCGAGGATCGACGTCGCCCAACCGCGACCGGCGCCAAGCACGTCGCCATAGCTGAAACCGCCGCAGGCCGCGAAGCCCTTGAACTGCTCCAGGCGCGCGCGGCCGGCGATGAGGTCGGACATGTGCACGTCGACCGCCGTGAAGCCAGCCTTGGTGAACGCCGCCGCCATCTCGAACTGGCTGTTGACGCCCTGCTCGCGCAGGATCGCCACGCGCGGCTTCGCGCCGACGTTGATGTAGGGCGCGGCGATGTCGTCGGCGATATCGAAGCCGGGCTGCGCGATCAATCCGGTCGCGTTGAAATCGCGCTGGTGTTCGCGTTCCTCGTCGGCGCAGTCGGGATTGTCGCGCAGGCGCTGCATGGCATGCGTGGTCGACCACCAGGCGTCGAACAATTCCTGCCAGCGCCATTCCACGACGGTCTCGTCGTCCTCGTGCACGCGGATGCTGGGCGTACGCGTGGGCTTGCCGATGCGCTGCGCGCAATGGGTGAGGTCGTGGCGGTTGACCAGGTCGGCGAAACGCGCGCGATCTTCGGCGGCGATCTGCACGATCGCGCCGAGTTCCTCGTTGAACAGCATCTTGAAGGTGTCGTCGCCCCAGTCGTCGAGCGAAATTTCCAGACCAAGACGCGAGGCGAAAGCCATTTCGCACAAGGCAGCGAAGGCGCCACCATCGGAGCGGTCGTGATAGGCGAGCAGCAACTGATCAGCGCGCGCGGCCTGGATCAGGTCGAAGAACGCGGTGAGCGTTTCGGGCTCGTCGAGATCGGGGCAGGCGCCGCCGATGGCTTCATAGCATTGCGACAGCACGCTGCCGCCGAGACGCTTCTTGCCGGCGCCAAGACCGATCAGCCACAACTCGGACTCGACTTCGCGATCGAGCACCGGCGTCAGCTGGCCGCGAACATCGGCGACGCGCGCGAAGGCGCTGATGATCAGCGACACCGGCGCCAGCGACTTCTGCGGCACGCCATCGCTATCCCACTGCGCCTGCATCGACAGCGAATCCTTGCCGACCGGAATGCTGATATCGAGTTCCGGACACAACTCCAGACCGACCGCCTTGACCGCGTCGAACAGCAACGCGTCCTCGCCTTCATAACCAGCTGCGGCCATCCAGTTGGCGGAAAGTTTTACTTCCGACAGCGACGCCACCGGCGCCGCCGCGAGATTGGTGATCGCTTCGCCGACCGCCATGCGCGCCGACGCGGCGGCATCGATCAAGGCCAGCGGCGTGCGTTCGCCGATCGCCATCGCTTCACCGGCATTGCCAAGGAAATCGGTGAGCGTGATCGCGCAATCGGCCAGCGGCAGCTGCCAGGGGCCGACCATCTGGTCGCGCGAGCTCAGGCCACCGACCGTACGGTCGCCGATCGTCACCAGGAAGTTTTTCGCCGCCACGGTCGGATGCGCGAGCACGCGCAGGCCGGCCTCGTGCAGCACGATCTGGCTGGTATGCAGTTTCGGCCAACGCACTGCATGCGGGCGGTGGGTGTCGCGATGCATTTTCGGCGCCTTGCCGAACAGCAGATCCATCGGCATGTCGATGGCGAAGTCTTTCGTCGCGGGCAGATCCACGCCGTAGCCGACGACCAGGCGCTGCTCCTGCGTGGCTTGGCCGACCACGGCATACGGACAACGCTCGCGGGCGCAGATCGCCTCGAATTCCGCCAAGCGCTCAGCAGCAACGCCGAGCACGTAACGCTCCTGCGATTCGTTGCTCCACAACTGCATCGGCGACAGCGAGGGATCGTCGCTGGGCACCTTGGCCAGATCGATCACGCCACCGACGTCGGAATCGTGCAGCAATTCCGGGATCGCGTTCGACAGACCGCCGGCACCGACGTCATGCATGAAGCGGATCGGGTTTTCTTCGCCGAGGCCGACGCAGCGATCGATCACTTCCTGGCAGCGCCGTTCCATTTCCGGGTTGTCGCGCTGCACCGAGGCGAAGTCGAGATCCTCGGAACTCTGGCCCGAGGCGACCGACGATGCGGCGCCACCACCGAGGCCGATCAGCATCGCCGGACCGCCGAGCACGATCACCGCGTCGCCGGGACGCAGCGAAAGTTTTTTCACCATCGATCGATCGATCGCGCCGAGACCGCCGGCGAGCATGATCGGTTTGTCGTAGGCGCGGGTCAGGCCGGGCGTGCCGGTCGGAAATTCGAAACTGCGGAAATAACCGGTGAGGTTGGGCCGGCCGAATTCGTTGTTGAAGGCCGCGCCGCCGATCGGGCCGTCGAGCATGATCTCGAACGCCGACGCCATGCGCGGATTCAGCGCGCGCGGTTTTTCCCAGGGCTGCGGCAGCGTCGGAATGCGCAGGTGCGAGACCGAGAAACCGGACAGGCCGGCTTTCGGTTTGCCACCGCGACCGGTCGCGCCCTCGTCGCGGATCTCGCCGCCGTTGCCGGTGCTGGCGCCGGGAAACGGCGCGATCGCCGTCGGATGGTTGTGGGTTTCAACCTTGATGCAGAAAGCGCTGTCGAGCGGCGGCAGAAAGCGGTATTCACCATTCTCGCCAGGTCGAAGACGCTCGCCGATGTGGCCTTCCACCACCGCCGCGTTGTCCTTGTAGGCACTGAGCGTGAGTTGCGGCGATTGCTGGTGGGTGTTCCTGATCATGCCGAACAGCGACTGCGGCATGTCCTCGCCATCGATCGTGTACTTGGCGTTGAAAATCTTGTGCCGGCAATGCTCGGAATTGGCCTGCGCGAACATCATCAGTTCGGCATCGGACGGATCACGCTGCAGTTCGCCGAAACGCAGCAGCAGATACTCGAGCTCGTCGTCGCTCAGCGCCAGGCCCAGCGCCGCGTTCGCTTCGCGCAAGCGCGGCAGCGGGATGCGCTCGAGCTTGCCGGCGGGCTGGCTGACGAACAGGCGCGCGGCTTCGTCGCGGCTGGCCAGCAGGGATTGCGTCATCGGGTCGTGCAACGCCGCTGCGAGTTTCGGCCAGCGCGGATCGTTGGCGGCCGGCAGGCCGATCAGATCGAGACGCAGGCCACGCTCGACGCGTTTGAGCGCATGGCCGGCACCGCGCAGGATTTCGGTGGCCTTGCTGGCCCAGGGCGACAGCGTGCCCAGACGCGGGGTGACGAAGCGGCTGCTGGCGCCCGGTTCGGCGACGGCATCGGCAGTGCAGCCCTGGAGGATGCGGCCGAGGGTGGTGGCGTCGAGGACGGCCATGACCTCGGGCTCAAGGAAATAGACATGCCAGGCGCCGCTGACTTGCAGCTCGGGGACGATCTGGCGGAGGCGGGTCTGGAGACGGTCGCGGCGGAAGGGCGACAGGGCCGGCAGGCCCTCGAGGACGATCATGTCCGCTCAATTCCGTGGAAACGGGACGGCCATTCTAAACGAAGCGGCCCGCCCGGGATGCCCGGACGGGCCGCAAAAACGCCTGAAATCGACCCAGACCGGGCTTATTTGCCGCCGGCGACGGCCGCGTCGTGGTCCAGTCGCGCCAGCATGTCGGCCGGCGACAGGTAACCGCCGATCTGGCTGCCATTGGCCGAATACACCGCCGGCGTCCCTTCGATGCCGATTTTCTGGCCCAGCTTGTAGTCGGCAGTGATCGGATTGGCGCAGGTTTTCTGCGTGATCGGGCGGTCGAGCTTGGCATCGGTCAGTGCCTTGCGACGATCGTCGGCGCACCAGACGTAGACGGCCTTGTCGTAGGACTCCGAATCGATGCCGGCGCGCGGGAAGAACAGGTAGTCGACGGCGATGCCGGCCTTGTTGTAGTCGGCGATCTGCGAATGCAGCTTGCGGCAGAAGCCACAGTCGATATCGGTGAAGACGATGACGTGGTATTTGGGATTGGCCGGCGCGAAGGTGATGAAGCGGTCGCGGGCGATGCCGGCCAGCACGCTCTTGCGCAGCACGGCTTCGCTGGCGTCGGTGAGGTTGTTGCGCGAGGCGAGTTCGACCAGCGAACCCTGCAGCAGGTATTTGCCGTCGGCACTGACGTACACCACTTTTCCGCTGAGCGAGACTTCGCGATAGCCGGGGATGACCGAAGGCTTGATGCTATCGATGGGCATTCCGGGAACCGCCTTGCTGATCGCCGCGCGGATCACCGCATCTTCGCCAGTCGTGACCGGCTTTGCAGGCACGGCCGCCGTGGTCGCCGGCTTGGGCTGGGCGCAGGCGGTAAGCGTGCCAAGCACCAAAGCCACCAGCACCAATAATTTTCTCGAGCTCTTCATGCCGCCATCCTGAGTGGGTATCGGAATCGGGACGGCCAGGCCGCCCGGAAAGTGCGGCCATTTTGGCATGGGCGGGGCGGGACCGGGCGACGACCGCGTTCACATTCCGCAGATCCGAACCCTCACCTGACAAAGCGCAGCCAGGGGCCGATCAGGCAGCGCCGGCGCCCCGGACCATCGCACGCATCGCCGCGTCGGAAATCCCACGCAGGTGTATGTGGCGATCATCGATTTTCTGCGCCCAGACCGTGCGGCCGAAAATCGCGAGGATGACGAGGCCGGCCAACATCGCCACGCCGCCGATGAGCGCCAGTACGTCCAGATTTTCACTCACGCCCGCGATCATCGCCGCCAACCCCGCCAGGAACACGCCACCGGCGATGAGTCTGCGTTTGCGCAGGCGGGCATTTTCCGCATCCGACAAACTGAAAATTACCTCGGAGGATTTGCGGAAGATCAGCCCGAGCACGATGAAGACGAGAACGCTGAGCAAGATCGACAGATACAGCCATGGCGACATCCAGTAGAGTTTTTTGGTGACGCGCACGCCGCCGCCCGGCAAGGTTTTTCCGCTCAGGATGCAAATGGGCGGCAGCGCCGAATCACGCGGAACCAGCAGGCATTTGCCGCGGATCTGCAGCATCGACGACGCTGCAACTCCTTCCACATGAGCAGACGGCGGGGAATACGGGTTGATTTCGTGGCTGTCCATGCATGCGTTCCGCTGGTGGCCGCGCAGCTTATCCGGCGCAGGCGCCAGCGTCATCGCTTTTCGCCGCGGCCCGAACTAGGCGCGTGGATGGTGCTGCTGGTGCAGCCGCTTGAGGCCCTCACGCGCGACCAGGGTGTAGATCTGCGTGGTCGACAGGCTCGAATGCCCGAGCAACATCTGCAGCGCACGCAGATCGGCGCCGTGATTGAGCAGATGCGTGGCGAAACTGTGGCGCAGGCCATGCGGGCTGACCTTGGCCGGGTCGATGCCGGCGCGCGCCGCCAAACGCTTCACCGTCGCCCAGAACTGCTGCCGGCTCAACGCCTCGCCACCACTGGTAAGAAACAGCGGCGCGAGATTGCGCTTGCCGGCAAGGGCCGGGCGCGCTTCGGCAAGGTAACGCTCCAGCCAGTGCTGTGCTTCCTCGCCCATCGGCACCAGGCGCTCCTTGCTGCCCTTGCCCATCACCCGCAGCACGCCCTGGCGCAGGTTGACCGCGACCGTCGGCAAATTGACCAGCTCGCTCACGCGCAGGCCGGCCGCATACATCAACTCGATCATCGCGCGATCGCGCAGACCGGCAGGAGCTTCGAGATCGGGTGCGTTGAGCAATGCCTCCACTTCGCTTTCCGACAGCGCTTTTGGCAGCGAGCGTCCGAGCTTGGGCGGGTCGATAAGCGCGGTCGGGTCGTGTCCCATCTCGCCCAGGCGCAACTGCTGCGCGTAGTAGGCGCGCAGCGACGACAGCAGGCGGGCATTGCTGCGCGCGGCATAGTTTTGCGCAGTGCGCGCGGCGAGGTAGTCGAATACGTGCTGGCGTTGCACGCCGGCAAGATCGAGGCTGCGGCCTTGCAACCAACGCGCAAAGCCATCGAGATCGCGGCGATAGCTGTCCAGCGTCTGCCGCGACAAACCCGACTCGCCCCAGATCCGTTCGAGGAAGCGCGCGATCCGCATCGAATCGATATCGGCGGCCGCTGGCAGGCCTTGCGCATACTGTCGGCGTTCGGCGGGCGTGCGCGGATTCATGCCCCGAGCTTAGCGACCGCACCGCGCGCCGGCTATCCTTGGCGCATGAATGAAAGCACCGAACCCTCCGCGCGCCTGACCGCGCACCCCGCCGCGCTCGGCTGGCGCCTGCTCGCGCTGACCTACGACTGCCTGCCGATGATTCCGCTGACGATGCTCACCAGTGCCGCCTTTCTGTGGCTGCATGGCGGCCGCACGGTCGAGACCGACCCATTGTTTGCGGCGCTCGAGATCGGCGCGATCTGGAGTCTGGTCGGCGCGTATTTCGTGCTGTCCTGGCAGCGTGGCGGCCAGACCATGGGCATGCGCCCCTGGCGTCTGAAAGTGCTCGCCGCCGACGGCAAGCCCGCAGGCGCGAAAGCGCTCTGGCTGCGCTATCTCGTCGCCTGCCTCACGCCAGGGCTTTGCCTGCTCTGGACGTTGATCGATCGCGAACGCCGCGGCCTGCACGATCTCGCGGCGGGGACCGCGTTCGTAAGGTTGGACGCGTCGACGAAAAATTGATTGGAAAAATACCGGCGGCGTCGGCCTGGCGATGGTGCGCGGTCGTCGCTCCGCGTCCGGCGGTTTATTCCCGCCGCCCCAACCAGCCCCAGCACACCGCCAGCAACAGGATCGGCGAGATCAGATAGGCGATGCGCACGTCGAAGCGGTAGACCTCGGAAAGGCTGACGAACATGCGCTCCGACAGCACGTAGCCGATACCGATCAGCATGCCCAGGAACAGACGCTGGCCCAGACCGCCCGAGCGCAGCGAGCCGAAGGCGAACGGCAGCGTCGCCAGGCACAGCACGATCACCGTCAGCGGATAGAACCAGCGCCCCCAATAAGTCTCTTCCAGCTTGACGGAATCGAGCTGGTTGCGGCGCAGGTATTCGATGTTGGTCAGCAACTCGCTGCTGCTGAGGTAGCGCGGCCGCGTCAGCGTCGCTTCGATGGTCTTGTCGTCGAGCGCGGTCTGCCATTTTTCGCTGGCGATCTTCTCGACACGCACGCGGTTGGCTTCGAAATACGTACGCTCGACATTGAACAGGGTCCAGCCGTTGTTGCGATGCTCGGCCGTGCGTGCGTGCGCGAGCGATTGCAGGCGACCGGCCTTGTCGAACTGGTAGAGCTTGACGTCGTCGAGTTCAATCCACTCCGCCCCGGGCTGGCCGCGCGTGGCGCCACTGCGGGCGTTGAGGAAGATGTCGCCCTCACGCACCCACAGGAAGGTGTAGCGCGCGATGATCAGCGCCTTCGCCTTGGTGTTGGCCAGCGACTGCGCCTGTTGTTCGCCGGCCGGGCTGAGGGTTTCGGCATTGACCACCATCAGCGCGGTCACGCACATCAGCGGCAGCAATGCCGCCAAGCCGATCTGCAGCTTGGACAGGCCGGCGGCGCGCATCGCGGTGAGCTCGGAACTGCCCGCGAGGCGCCCCAGCGCCAGCAGCGTGCCGATCAGCGAGACATACGGGAACAGGTCGTAGCAGCGCCGCGGAATGGTGAAGAACATGTACAGCATGGCGTGGCTGAGCGTGTAGCTCTCCTTGCCGACGTCTTGAATCTCGCTGGCGAAATCCACCAGCATGTTGAAACCCAGCAACACCGCGCCGACCAGCAGGGTCGTGGCGAGAACGTTGCGCGCCAGATACAGGGTGATGAGCCGCGGCATCCTGATCATGCCGTCGCAGTCCGCGGTTTCGGCAAACGGCCATCGCGCCAGAACAACCACATCGCCAGCGCCAGCATCGGCAGGTGCACCCACCACAGGCCGAGCATTGGCGGCAACGTGCCGGTGCCCAGCAGGGACGTACCGAGAATCAGCAACAACATGCCAACCACATACACCAGCAACGCGAACAGGATCAGTCCGTATTGCGGCTGCCGCGGCTCGCTGCGCGCCAGCGGCAGCGCGAACAACGCGAGCACGCCAGCGAGGATCGGCATCGCCAGGCGCCAATGCAATTCCGACCAGGCCGGCGCCTTGCCGTCCTTGAACAAGCCCGGCGTCGAGGTGGCGGCAAGATTGTCGCTGGCCTCGGCCTGCTCACGGTCGGGGACGCGGATGTCGTTCTGCGCAAAACGCATCATCCGGTAGTCCTTCTGATCCAGCGCACCCTCGACGCGGAAACCGTTGTCGAGCCGGAGCACGCGTTCGGTGTCGCCGATCAGCATCAAGTGACCGGAATTGGCGGTGATGATGTCCATGCGGCCGGCGTGATCGCGCTGCACGAACAGATGCTTGAAACTGGTGCCGTCGGGCGCGAGCTCGCTGACATAAAGAATGCCGCCCTTGCCCGGCAGCTCGACGAAACGTCCGGGCTCCAGGCCCGCGATCAGGAACGAGCGGTTCGCGGTTTCGATCATGTCCTTGCCGGTACGCGCGGCCAGCGGGCCCAGCCACAGCGAGGACAGCGCAACGATCACCACCACCGGCAGGCTCACCCACAACAATGGTCGCCACAGCCGTTGCGGGCCGAGGCCGATCGAGGCCAGCACCGCCATTTCACTGTCGGCGTACAGCCGGCCGATCGCCATCAGCAGACCCAAAAACAGCGCCAGCGGCATGACCAGCGTCAGGAAGCGGATCGAGCGCAGGCCCAGTTGCGACAACAATAGCGCCGCCGGCACCTTGCCCTTCGCCACTTCCTGCACCAGATCGGCGAACAGGCCACCCAGGGTGACCAGCAGCAGCACCGCCGTCACGGCGAGTACGGTTTCGGCGAATTGGCGGAGCAGGTGGCGCTCGATAAGAAGCATGCAGGGGCGTCGGCAGATGGCGGGGGCGGCTTGAACTAGAATACGTGGCCCCGCCGGGTCGCAGTATTTCCGCGACCGGCCCGACCTCATTCGATCAATTGTACGGAAAACCTCTCCATGGCCCTCGATTTCCAACTCCACCGCCTAGACCCGACCACCGCCGACAGCGATTGCGTGGTCGTGGGTGTGTTCGCCGACAACAGCCTCAGCCCGTCGGGCCAGGCCTTGGACGCGGCCAGTGGTGGACGTTTGGCGGCATTGATCGGTCGCGGCGATGTCTCCGGAAAGATCGGCCGCACCGCCCTGCTGCCCGACCTGCCGGGCGTGAAAGCGCCGCGTGTGCTGGTGGTCGGCCTCGGCGAAACCGGCAAGTTCGCGGTGCCGCAATACCTCAAGGCGATCGCCGATACCGTCCGCGCGCTGCGCATCGGTCCGGTCAAGAATGCATTCGTCACCCTCACCGAACTGCCGGTGAAAGGTCGCGACCCGGCCTGGAACCTGCGCCAGGCGGTGATCGCCGCCGACCACGCCGCTTACGAATACACCGCCACGCGCAGCCGCAAGGCCGAAGTCACGCTGGCGCAGGTCACGCTGCTCGGCGACGAAGCGCAACGCGGCGAATTCAGCCGCGGCGTGGCGATCGCCGCTGGCGTCGAGTTCGCGCGCGAGCTGGGCAACCTGCCGCCGAACATCTGCAACCCCGGTTATCTTGCCGAGCAGGCGCAGAAAGTCGCCAGCGAACACGCCAATGTCAGCTGCGAAGTACTCGAGCGCGCCGACATGGAAAAACTCGGCATGGGTTCGCTGCTCGCGGTCGCGCGTGGTTCGGCGAATGCGCCACGACTGATCGTGCTGCGCTACACCGGCGCCGGCGACGCCAAGCCTTTTGCGCTGGTCGGCAAAGGCATCACTTTCGACACCGGCGGCATCAACCTCAAAGTCCAGGGCGGCATTGAGGAGATGAAGTTCGACATGTGCGGCGCCGCGACAGTGATGGGCACCTTCCTCGCCGCCGCGAAAATGCAGCTGCCGCTGAACCTGGTCACCGTCGTGCCGGCAGTGGAAAACATGCCGGATGCCGACGCCTATCGTCCCAGCGACGTGATCACCTCGATGAGCGGCAAGACCATCGAAGTCGGCAACACCGACGCCGAAGGCCGCCTGATCCTTTGCGATGCACTCACGTATGCGCAGCGCTTCGAGCCGCAGGCGACCGTCGACGTCGCCACGCTTACCGGCGCCTGCGTGATCGCGCTGGGCAAATACGCGGCCGGCCTGATGAGCAAGCACGACGACCTCGCCGAGGAATTGTTCGGCGCCGGCGAGAATGTTTTCGACCGCGCCTGGCGCCTGCCGCTCTGGGACGAATACCAGACCCAGATCGAATCGAGTTTCGCCGACATCTACAACATCGGTGGCAAGGGCGCGGGCGCGATCACCGCCGGCTGCTTCCTCTCGCGCTTCACCGAAGGTCAGCGCTGGGCCCACCTCGACATCGCCGGCGTCTCCAACGACGAAGGCCGCAAAGGCATGGCCAGCGGCCGCCCGGTAGGCCTGCTGAGCCAGTGGCTGCTCGATCGGGTGGCGTGATGATGATCGGGAGAACGGAGTGGGGAGACAGGAGAGGTAGCGACGTTTTCGTCTGCACCGTCGCCCGTACCTTCCCGCTTTTCCTTCTCCCGTCTCGCAACTCCCGTCTCCCGCACCACTGACATGCCCCGCGCCGACTTCTACCTCATCGCCAAGCCGCGCTTCCTCGACAAGCCGCTACTGCTGGTCTGCGAACTGGCGCGCAAGGCCTGCGATGGCGGTCAGCCGATGCTGATCTTCGTCGCGTCGCCGCAGCAGGCCGAGGTGCTGGACGAGTTGCTGTGGGAGTTCGATCCCGATGCCTACATCCCGCACCAGATCGCCGGCACTGATGAAGATGACGAACTCACGCCGGTACTGATCGTGCCGCCGGGCGTGACCACGCCCATGCGTGCGCTGGTGCTAAACCTGCGCAACGACGCGGTTGCCGGAAATATCGAGCGCGTGCTGGAAGTCGTGCCCGCCGATGCGTCATCGCGCGAGCCGCTGCGCGAGCGCTGGAAGCAATACAAGGAACGCGGCTTCGAGGTCAGCAAGTTCGACATGTAACCGCGGCCCCGTAGGAGCCAGCTTGCTGGCGACTTCCTCACGGAAGACAAACTCGGTCCCAGCAATCAGGTGAGCATCGCGATAGTTGCTGGCCGGTTAGGCATTGTCGCCAGCAAGCTGGCTCCTACGACGACAAGCGCTCGGCGAGCAGTGATTCCACGGCGTCGACTTTCCTCGGCACGCCATCCGTGAGCACGCGATGGCCGTTCTGGGTGATCAGCACATCGTCTTCGATGCGGATGCCGATGCCCTGGTATTTCGCCGGCACGCCTTTCATGCCCGGTGCGATATACAGACCCGGTTCGATGGTGAACACCATGCCCGGTTCGAGCTCGCGGAAATCGCCGGCGAGTTTGTATTCGCCGACGTCGTGCACATCGAGGCCGAGCCAATGTCCGGTCTTGTGCATGTAGAACTTCTTGTACTCGCCGGCCGCGAGATTCTGCTTGAGCGTGCCCTTGAGCAGGCCCAGGGACAGCAGGCCCTCGGTCAGTGTCGCCACCGCCGCATCGTGGCCGGCGATCCACGGTTTCCCCGGCACGGCCTGCGCCAGCGCCGCGTCCTGCGCCGCAAGAACGATCTCGTACAGCGCGCGCTGCTCTTTCGAATAGACGCCGTTCACTGGCCAGGTGCGGGTGATGTCGGAGGCGTAGTTGCCGTATTCGGCGCCGGCGTCGACCAGCAACAGGTCGCCGTCGCGCATGGTCGCGTTGTTGGCGCGGTAATGCAGCACGCAACCGTTGCTGCCGGCGCCGACGATCGGTTCGTATGCCGCGCAGGCGTTGTGCCGGCGATAGACATATTGCAGCGCCGCCTCGACTTCGTATTCCTGGGCACCGGCGCGGGTCGCGCGCATCGCCGCGACCTGCGCCTCGCAGGCGATATCGGCCGCGCGTTGCATCAGCTTGATCTCGCCCGCGCTCTTGAACAGGCGCAGCTCGTGCAGCAGATGGCCGAGCTCGAGGAATTCGTGCGGCGGCTGCGCACCTTGCCGCACCTGCGCACGCACGCGGTTGAGCCAGCCGATCAGTTTGAGATCGAAGTCGGTGTCGCGGCCGAAGTGGTAGTACACACGCGTGCGGCCTTCGAGCAGGCCGGGCAGGATGTCGTCGAGGTCATCGATCGGATACGCATCATCCATGCCGAAGTGTTCGATCGCACCTTCCTGGCCAACACGTGGACCGTCCCACGCTTCCTTGTCGGCATCGCGTTCGCGACAGAACAACAGGCATTCGCCGTGCTTGCGTCCCGGCACCAGCACCAGCACCGCATCGGGTTCAGCGAAGCCGCTCAGGTACCAGAAATCGCTGTCCTGCCGATACGGATAGGTGGTGTCTTTGCTGCGGATGCGCTCGGGCGCCGCCGGCAGGATCAGGATGGCGTCGTCCGCAGCCATGCGCATGAGTTGTTTGCGGCGCTTGGCGAATTCGCTGGGTTTGATCATTTTCGGAAATCGGAAATCGGAAGACGGAAATTATTTTGCTCGCGGCAGCACTGGCGTTGTGTTGGTCAATTCAGAGATCGCCGATGCCGTGGCGCGAGCACGCAGTCGCTGTGCAGCAAGAGCACTGCGACGCGCACGAATTCGGTGACTTCTTCCAGCGCTTCCTCGTCGGTATCAGGATCGTCGTAGGCGAGATCGCTGGCAGCGATGCGGCTGAGGTCGTTGAGCGCGTCCTGCGATTCTTCCGACAGCGGCGGCTTGGCGCCGGCCGCGAGGCCGAAACCACCGAGAAAACCGCGACACCAGGACAGCAGGCCGTCGCCGCGTTCGGACACCGACAGTTCGGCGTCGGGCAGCAGCAATTCGAAACCGAAGTCCGGGGATTCGAGCAACTGGCTGGTGTTTTCGAACATCTGGTCGAGCACGCTGCCGGCGTCGGCGCCCGACAGATCGTCATCGGCCATCACCTTCGCCAACCAGTCGTTGCGTGCCAGCAGGCCACCGCCGGACAGATAGCCACAGAGCAGGCCGTGCAGTTCGGAGGCATCCACGCCGAGGCGCATGTCGCCGATCTGGGCGCCGATCTCGGCATGGGTGGGCAGATCGATCTCGGTCATTGGGTCGCCAGCGTGTGAGCCGGGACATTCTAGCAAGGCGATCCGCGCGGCCGACGCATTCAGCTTGTGGCCGTGAAGGCGGCCACCTAAACTGCCCCGGGGCCATGAGCGAACGCGAGGAGCTGCCGTAGTGCGGGCAACAACCGGATTGGCCAGGTTTCAGGCGCCTGCACTGCGACGCATCCGGTGCGTGGCGTTGTCGGGCCTGTGGCTGACCGCTGCCCTGCTCCCCGGCCTCGCACTGGCGGCCACGACCGAAAACGTCGACTTGTTCGCCGGCTCGCAATGGATACTGCTCGCGCTTGCAGCGCTGCTCGCGTGGTTGCTGTGGTGGGTGTTGCGCAAGCGCCGCCAGCAGGAAACCTCTCTGCTTGGCGAGATCCGCGAGCGCGAGGCGCGGCTGAATCTGGCGCTGTGGGGTTCCGGCGACGAATTCTGGGATTGGAACATCCGCGAGAACAGCCTGTACCGCCTCGGCGCGAACCAGTTGCTGGGCCAGGGCTCGCTGGAATCGATGAGCACCGACGACTGGCGCTCGAATTCGATCCACCCCGACGACCTGCCGCGCGTGCAGAAGCTGCTGCAGGAACACATCGTCGGCCATTCCGAGCTCTACGATTCCGAACACCGCATCCGCAACGCACGCGGCGAATGGATCTGGGTACGCTCGCGCGGCAAGGTGGTCGAGCGCGATTCCGCCGGCAGCCCGCTACGCATGGCCGGCACGGCCCGCGACATCACCGCGATCCGCCGCGCCGAGCGCGAGCGCCGCGTCGCACTGGAAGTACTGCGCTCGATGAGCGAAGCGGTCGGCGTGATCGACCTCGAGTTCCGTTTCATCTCGGTCAATCCGGCCTTCTCGCGCATCACCGGCTACAGCGAGGAAGAGGTCGTCGGCCAGAACAGCAAGCTGCTCGATTCCAGCCAGCACAGCCAGGATTTCTACCGGCGCGTGCGCGACATCCTCGAACGCACCGGCCACTGGGCCGGCGAGATGTGGCAAAAGCGCAAGGACAGCGAGGAATTTCTCGGCTGGATCGAGATGTCGGAAGTGCGCGACAGCCAGGGCCTGCGCAGTCATTTTGTCGCCGTGGTCAACGACATCACCGACAAGAAGCGCGCCGAACAGGAACTGCGCTACCTCGCCAACTACGACACGCTGACCGGACTGCCCAATCGCGCCCTGCTGTCGGAACGCCTCGGCCGCGCGATCGTGCGGGCGCGCCGGCAGGAAACCCGCGTCGCGGTGTTGTTCCTCGATCTCGACCGTTTCAAGGACATCAACGATTCGCTCGGCCACGCCGCCGGCGATCGCTTGCTGAAAGCGGCAGCGACGCGCCTGCAGGCGACGGTCAGCGCTTCCGATACCGTCGCCCGCCTTGGCGGCGACGAATTCACCGTCGTCCTTGAGGACGTCGAGAGCCTGCCCGCAGTCGAGCGCATGGCGCGCGAGATCCTCAACGCGTTTTCGATGCCGCTGGAAGTCGACGAGCGCCACGACGTCAGCATCACGCCTTCGCTGGGCATCAGTCTGTATCCCGATCACGCGCTGGTGCCGACCGACCTGCTCAAGTTCGCCGACACCGCGATGTACCAGGCGAAAGCCGAAGGTCGCAACACCTACCAGATCTACAACGAAACCATGGATGCGGAATCGCGCCGGCGCGCGACCGTACTCGCATCGCTGCGCAAGGCGCTCGATCGCGGCGAATTCCGCCTCGTCTACCAGCCGCGCATGGCGCTGGCCGACGGCCGCATCACCGGCGTCGAAGCACTACTGCGCTGGCATAGCGCCGAACTCGGCGAAATCAGCCCGGTCGTGTTCATTCCGCTGGCCGAAGAAAGCGGCCTGATCCTGCCGATCGGCGACTGGGTGCTGGAAGAAGCCTGTCAGACGCTCAAGCGCTGGCGCAATCACGGCCTCACCGAGCTGTCGATCGGCGTCAACGTCTCGGTGCTGCAGCTGCTGCGTTCCAACCTGCCGGAACATCTCACGCAGGTCATCGAAGACACCGGTGTGCCGGCCAATCGCATCGAACTGGAAGTCACCGAATCGATGGTGATGCAGAACGCCGAGCAGACCACGAATGTCTTGAACGAATTGCGCAAGATTGGCGTGAGCCTGGCGATCGACGACTTCGGCACCGGTTATTCGTCGCTGGTCTACCTCAAGCGCCTGCCGATCGACACGCTGAAGATCGACAAGGAATTCATCGGCGACCTGACCAAGGATCCCGACGACGAGGCGATCACCGCGACGGTGATCACCATGGGCCATTCGCTGGGCTTGAACGTGATCGCCGAGGGCGTGGAAACCGAGCAACAGCTGTCGTACCTGCGCGAACAGGGTTGCGACGAAATCCAGGGTTTCTGGCTGTCGCCGCCGCTGGATGCGCATCGCTGCCTGGCCTTCATCCGCAGCTGGCAGCCGGGCACCGTGGCGGCGATTCCGGCGCCCTACTAGTTGTTGACCCGCAGCCGACCCGCGCCTAAGGTGCCCCGATGAACGATACGCACGCCCAGCTGCAACTGCTTGCTGCCCGCATCGACAAGCTGCTCGACCTGACCAAGCGTCTCGCCGACGAGAACCGCAGCCTGCGCCAGGGCCAGGAACAACTGGTCAGCGAACGTGCGCAACTGCTGAGCAAGAACGAGCTGGCCCGCTCGCGGGTCGAGGCCATGATCACCCGTCTCAAATCGCTGGAGAACAACGCGTGAGCGACCCGGTCAGCGTAAAGATCCTCGACCGCGAATTCACCGTCGGCGTCGATGCGGAAGGACGCGAAGGCCTGATGGCCGCGGCACATCTGCTCGACGCACGCATGCGCGAGATCCGCGGCAACAACAAGATGGCGGCGCTCGATCGTGTCGCGGTATTGGCGGCACTGAACCTTGCGCACGAATTGTTGCAGCTCAAGAACGGCGACCAGTCGCAGAGCCAGGAAATTTCCAACACGCTGGGCGAGATGAATCGCAAGCTCGACGGATTGTTCGACACGCTGGCGGCGCGGCAATAAAAGCGCCGTTCGTCGCGCAGCCGATCGCCGCGACATCTAAACAGATTGCCATAGCTTTCCGCGTGCGTCACGCGCGGGAGCGATTGGAAAAGACGATGGCGTCCGGGAATTTATTCACGAAAAACTTCCGTCGCGACGTTATACTTTGCCTGCGTCCTCTGCCGTGTTTGACAGCCTGCGCTAACATACGCCTTGTCCCATAAACACGACCTGGGAATCCGGCGCCATCGCTGTGTGCATGTCCGCCCTGTTGCGGAAAGCCTGATGGGGTGGCACGG
>NZ_DATGBO010000127.1:0-7076 GCF_035312645.1 Arenimonas sp. | reverse complement strand
TATCGGGCCCGCTAGAGCAGCCCGGACTGCGCCATCGAGGCCGGCGCGCCATCGCCGACGATGAAGTGATCCAGGACGCGGACATCGACGAGGGTCAATGCCTGCTTGAGCCGTGCGGTGACGGCGCGGTCGGCGGCGCTGGCCTCGAGACTGCCGCTGGGATGGTTGTGCCCGAAGATCACCGCCGCGGCATTGAGCGCCAGGCAGCGGCGGGCGACTTCGCGTGGATGCACTTCGGCACCGTCCAGCGTGCCGCGGAACAACTCCTCGTAGGCGATCACGCGATGGCGGGTGTCGAGGAACAGGCAGGCGAATACTTCGTAAGGCAGCGGCCGCAGCTTGCGCGCCAGATAGTCGCCGGCCTGGTGCGGATCGGCGAGCGCGGCGCCGCGCTCGAGCCGCTGCCCGAGATGCCGCGTGCCAAGTTCCAGAGCGCCGGCCAGGCTGCAGGCGCGGGCCGGGCCGATGCCGGCGAGTTTGGCCAGCTCGCCGGCAGGGCGATCGAGCAGGCCGCGCAGGCCGCCGTGATCGACCAGCAGGCGCCGGCTCAGTTCGACGACGTTCTGGCCGCGGCCGCCGCTGCCAATGAACAGTGCGAGCAACTCGGCATCGGAAAGCTGACTGCTGCCGCGCGCCAGCAGTTTTTCCCGGGGACGTTCGGCGCTGGGCCAGTCGTGTATGTGCATGCGTCGAGATTGCCCGCGACGCGGGTCGCAGGGAGCTCGGGGCGGGCCGCGCCTTCGGGTAAGCTAGGCCGTCTTTGGCCGTAGGAAACCCCGCACGTGAGCGAATTAGCCGGACAGCGAATCCTGCTGGGCGTGAGCGGTGGCATCGCCGCCTACAAGGCCGCCGATCTGGTGCGCCGACTGCAGGATGCCGGCGCCGAAGTCCGCGTGGTGATGACCGAAGGCGCGCAGCAATTCGTCACCGCGACCACATTCCAGGCATTGTCGGGATATCCGGTTGGTACCACGCTCTGGGACGCCGCAGCGGAAGCTGCGATGGGGCATATCGAACTCGCACGCTGGGCCAGCCGCATCGTGATCGCACCGGCCAGCGCCGATGCGATCGCGCGACTTGCGCATGGCATCGCCAATGATTTGTTGAGCACCATCTGCCTCGCATCGGAAGCGCCGCTGACGCTGGTGCCGGCGATGAACCGGATGATGTGGGCGCATGCCGCCACGCAGGCCAATGTCGCCACCTTGCTGTCGCGTGGCGCCACCGTGCTCGGCCCCGGCGAAGGCGACCAGGCCTGCGGCGAAATCGGCGCTGGCCGCATGCTTGAACCGCTGCAGATCGTGGCCGCGCTTGCGGCGTTGTCGCAGCCGCCGCTGCTCGCCGGTCGCCGCGTGCTGATCAGTGCCGGGCCGACCTTCGAGGATCTCGATCCGGTGCGTTTTCTCGGCAACCGCAGCTCCGGAAAGATGGGTTTCGCGCTCGCCGCTGCGGCCGCAGCGATGGGCGCGAAAGTCGTGCTGGTGGCCGGGCCGGTGAATCTCGCGACGCCGGCTGGCGTCGAGCGCATCGACGTGCGTCGCGCTGCGCAGATGCGCGCGGCGGTGCTGCAGGCCTTGCCGGGCCAGGACGTCTACATCGGCGCTGCCGCGGTCGCCGATTACGCGCCGTCGGAAACCCTGCCGCAGAAAATTAAAAAATCCGGGGAAACGCTCGACCTCAAGCTCGTGCGCACTCCCGATATCCTCGCCGAAGTCGCCAGCCATGCGGCGCGGCCGCGGCTCGTGGTCGGTTTCGCCGCCGAGACCAACGACATCGATACCTACGCGCAGGACAAACTGCGCCGCAAGGGCCTGGACTTGATCGCCGCCAATGATGTTTCCGCCCAGGGCATTGGTTTCGAGAGCGAGGACAATGCGCTCGCGGTGTTTTCGCATGAGGGTCGCAGCGATATCGCCCGCGGGCCCAAGCGCCAGGTCGCGGGCGCCTTGCTGGCGCTGATCGCCGCACGCCTGGGGGCGTCGGCGTGATCCGCGACGTCGAGTTCAAGGTTCTCGATGCGCGTCTGGGCAAGGATTTTCCGTTGCCCGACTATGCGACCGCCGCTTCCGCCGGCATGGACCTGCGCGCGCTCTGCGATGCGCCGGTGACGCTGGCGCCCGGTGAGGCGCAGTTGCTGGCCACGGGGCTGGCCATCCACATCGGCGATGCTTCGCTGTGTGCGGTGATCCTGCCGCGCTCGGGGCTGGGTCACAAACAGGGATTGGTGCTGGGCAATCTGGTCGGCCTGATCGATGCCGACTACCAGGGGCCGCTAATGGTGAGTTTGTGGAATCGCGGGCAGAATCCACAGGTGATCCAGCCCGGCGACCGGATCGCCCAGCTGGTTTTCCTGCCGGTGGTGCGAACAAGATTCCGGCAGGTCGAGAATTTCGAACAGAGCGCACGCGGTGAGGGTGGTTTCGGCCATACCGGCGTGCGTTGAACGGGTCTAGGGGGACCAAATGAAATCGATGTCGAGCTTCAAACCTGCGCTGGTGCTGCCTCTGGTGGGCGGATTGTTCCTGCTGGCGGCGCTGTGGATGGCCTGGAGCGGCTGGCAACTGCGCTCGGCGAACCGGCTGAACGACGCGGTCAATGCCACCCGTCGGCAAGTCGCCGATCAGGTGCAGCCGCAGCTGAAAGCAGCACTCGACCATATGGCGGCGCTGAAGAATCGCAATGCCCTGGTGATGGCGGTGAAGGCCAATGATCTCGGCGCAGCCAAGGATCTGGTCACCGAGGGCTGGAGCGGCATCGAAGCCGTCGAGTTCATTGCCCCGGATCTCGCCGCTGCCTATGCCGACCCCGCGGCATTCGGTTACGGCAAGCTCGGCATCCTCGAGCGCGCGCTGCAGGACGGCAATCCGGCGACGGCAGTGGTCAAGGACGCTGGCGCCGCGCATCTGGGCCTGGCCTTGCCGCTGGTCGACCAGGGCCAGGCGATTTCGCTGGTGTATGTGCGCCTGCCGGTCGCGCCGATCTACGACAAATTCAAGGATGCCGCACCCAAGGGCGGCTACGTGGCGTTGCGCCAGGGTCGATTCAATCTGGTCGAAGCCGGCGAAAAGGCCGACGAGCTCAAGTTCCGCGCCGAAGTCGGTGCAATCGCCGTGGACGGCACGCCGATGCGCGTGGTGGCCGCTGCGCCACTGGTGGAAAGTGGCTTGTTCGAACAGGGCGGCTACGGCGAGATCGGTCTTGCCGCGCTGTTCGGTCTGCTCGGCGCTGGTCTGCTGATGGCCCCGAAACTCATGCCGCGCGGCAAGACGGCGGCGCCGGCGAGCGCGGACAGCGACGATGGCGGCGACACGCCAACGCTTGCGCAGTTGCAGAGTAGCGGCCAGGTGGTCGCGCCGCCCGATGCCGCGCCGGTGCGTGTGGTCGAGGCGCCAGTAGTGCCGAAGATCGCGCTCGATCGCACCATCTTCCGGGCTTACGACATTCGCGGCGTGGTCGGCAAGACGCTCGACGCCAGCATCGCCATGTTGATCGGCCACGCGATCGGCAGCCTGATGTCCGAGCGCAACCTGCGCAACATCGTCGTCGGTCGTGACGGCCGGCTGTCGTCTCCGGAAATGTCCGCGGCGTTGATCGAAGGCCTGCGCAAAGCCGGCCGCGACGTCATCGATATCGGCGAAGTGCCGACGCCGGTGGTGTATTTCGGCACCTTCCATCTGCGCACCGGTTGCGGCGTGTCGGTTACCGGCAGCCACAATCCGCCGGACTACAACGGTTTCAAGATCGTCGTCGACGGCGAAACCCTATCCGGGCAGGCGATCCAGGCGCTGTATGCGCGCATCGCCGAAAACCGCCTGTATCGCGCCGACACCCTGGGCCAGAGCGTCGCGCGCGACATCAAGTCCGATTACATCTCGCGCATCGCCGGCGACGTGCAGATCGAACGCAAGCTCAAGATCGTCGTCGACTGCGGCAGCGGCGTCGCCGGCAATTTCGCGCCCGACCTGATGGCGGCGATCGGTGCCGATGTCGAGCCGCTGTTCTGCGAAGTCGACGGCACCTTCCCGCATCATCATCCCGACCCGAGCGATCCGGAAAATCTCGTCGATCTCATCCGCGTCGTGCAACGCGTCGGCGCCGACATCGGCCTGGCCTTCGACGGCGACGGCGACCGTCTCGGCGTGGTCACCAAAACCGGCGAGATGATCTATCCCGATCGCCTGCTGATGTTGTTCGCGGCCGACGTGCTCGAACGCAACCCCGGCGCCTGCATCATCTACGACGTCAAATGCACCGGTCATCTCGCCACGCACATCCTGCGCCATGGCGGCAGCCCGCTGATGTGGAAGACCGGGCACTCGCTGATCAAGGCGAAGATGAAGGAAACCGAGGCCGAGCTTGCCGGCGAGATGAGCGGACACTTCTTCTTCCGCGAGCGCTGGTACGGTTTCGACGACGGCTTGTACGCCGCTGCGCGCCTGCTGGAAATCCTCGCCGCTTCGCCCGATGACGCCGACACGATTTTCGCGACCCTGCCCAAGGGCGTGTCCACGCCGGAGATCAAGGTCGCGGTTGCCGAGGGCGAGCAATACAGCTTCATCGAGGCGTTCACCGCCTCGGCGAAGTTCGAGGGTGCCCGCATCACCACCATCGACGGCGTCCGTGCCGATTGGCCAGATGGTTGGGGCCTGGTGCGTGCGTCCAACACCACGCCGGTGCTGGTGCTGCGTTTCGATGCCAAGGACGGTGCGGCGCTGGCGCGAATCCAAGCCACGTTCCGCGAACAGATCCTCGCGCTCAATCCGGCGTTGGTTCTGGGTTTCTGATCCGGTGATTTCGGGCCGCCTGATTTCCGGCGGCCCTGGAGATCGCGATCAGGTCGCGATCATTTCGTGGCGGCGGGTGCCGCTGCGCTAACGGGCGCGGCCGGTGCGCCTGCCAGCTGCTGTCCACGCAGTTCGCGGTAACGCGCCAGCACGCGCTGGAATTCCGAATCCAGCGAAGCCAGTTCGCTCATGCGGCTGGACTGGATGTTCTGCTGCTTGATCATCTCGACGTGTAGCTCGCGGATATCGCCGGCGCGTTTCGCATCCACCTTGCGATTGTCGAGTTCGGTTTCCGAGGCCTGCGCCAGCATGTCGGCGAGGCTGGAACGCACGCCCTTGAGGCCGATATCGGTCGATTCGATGGTCTGCTTGAGCAAGGTGATGCGCTCGTCGTAAGCGTGGCGCAGATCGGCTTCGGTCTGGTAGTTCACCAGCATCGAAGATTCCTGCATCTGCTGCGCCTGGACGACGGCAGCGGCCTTGGCGGCGGCATCCTGGCTGGCCTGGGCCTGGGCGCGTTCTTCCGCAGTCAATGCGCGGTCGACCGAGCCGGCGCTGTTGCCATTGCTGGCGTTGAATTCGCGTCTTGCCTGGTCGACGGCTTCCGGTGGCAGGGCGTCGTCGTAATGAACCTTGCCCTGTTTGTCGACCCAGCGATAAAGTTTTTTCTTGTCCTGGGCTTGCGCGGCGCTCGCGGCCATCAGCAGCACCAGCATGGCCAGGATCAGTCGATTCGTTTTCATGGCGACCTCAGGGTTCACTGCCGTAGCGCGAACGATACGCCACCAGCGCGTCTTTGTAAGCGGCCACTTCCGGCCGCTCGTCGGCCAGATGCAGCAGCTCGTTCAAGCCGGCGACGGCGATCACCGGCAGCGCGAATTCCGCGGCGACTTCCTGTGCCGCGGAGCGCGAACCGGTCTGGCCGCGCTCCTGGCGATCGAGCGCGATCAACACGCCGCAGGGCTCGCCACCGGCAGCGCGGATGATCTCCAGCGATTCGCGGATGGCAGTGCCGGCGGTGATCACATCGTCGACGATCAGCACGCGGCCGGCGATCTTTGCGCCGATCAGGCTACCGCCTTCGCCATGCGCCTTGGCTTCCTTGCGATTGAATGCCACCGGCACATCGCGACCGCGCGTGGCCAGCGTCACCGACAAGGCCGTCGCCAGCGGAATGCCTTTGTAGGCAGGGCCAAACAGCATGTCGAACGCCAGACCGGAAGTTGTCAGTGCGTCGGCATAGCACGCACCGAGCGTCGCCAGCGCAGCGCCGGAGTCGAACAATCCGGCGTTGAAAAAATACGGGCTGGTGCGTCCCGACTTCAAGGTGAACTCGCCGAAGCGCAGCACGTTGCGCGCCAGGGCCAGATCGAGGAAGCGGCGTTGGTAATCGAGCATGGGCGGGTCTGGGAAGTCCGGAAGACGGACACGATGATACGGGAGAGGTTGCAGGGATGGATTGGACTGCCCGGGCGCGGTCGGGCTGGGTTAGTCTTTCCTCCTCCCGTCCCACGTCCTTGCTCCCGTGAAAATAATCAGCTTCAACGCCAACGGCCTGCGTTCCGCGACTACCAAGGGTTTCTTCGACTGGTTCGCCACGCAGAAGGCCGACGTGCTTTGCGTGCAGGAAACCAAGGCGCAGGAACATCAGCTCGCCGATGCGAGTTTCCGACCGCGCGGCTATCACGTGAATTTTCGCGACGCGAGCACGAAGAAAGGTTATTCGGGCGTGGCGATCTACAGCAAGCGCGAGCCCGACGAAGTGCGCACGGCGCTGGGCTGGGAAGCATTCGACGAAGAAGGCCGCTATCTGGAAGCGCGCTTCGGCGACCTGAGCGTGGTCTCGCTGTACTTTCCGTCCGGTACGTCGGGTGACGAGCGCCAGCAATTCAAGTTCCGCTGCATAGACTGGTTCACGCCGATCCTCGACGGCTGGTTGGCCAGCGGCCGCAAATACGTGATCTGCGGCGACTGGAACATCGTGCACACGCGCAAGGACATCAAGAACTGGACGTCCAACCAGAAAAATTCCGGCTGTCTGCCGGAAGAGCGTGCCTGGCTGGATCTGTTGTTCGCCAAACGCGGCTGGGTCGACAGCTATCGTCACCTGCGCCCGGAAGGCGAGGACTACACCTGGTGGAGCCAGCGCGGCGCGGCACGCGCCAAGAATGTCGGCTGGCGCATCGACTACCAGATCGTGACGCCGAACCTGCGTGAGCAATTGAAGAGTTGCGCAATCACCGCCGACCCGCGTTTTTCCGACCACGCGCCGTATGCGGTGGATTACGCATG
>NZ_DATGBO010000126.1:0-23548 GCF_035312645.1 Arenimonas sp. | reverse complement strand
AAACACCGGACCCGCCATACCCGTCCAGTTGGCTTGCCCACCGCGGGAATTGCCCTTGACCCCGGTGTAGATGATGTCCGCAAAGATGCCGACACCGCCGCCCTGCACAAAAGCACTTTCCCAGAACTTGGCGTCCTGCATGTCGCGCGGAACGCCGAAAGCAATGTCGTCCAAGTTCGGTGCCGGCTCCGGCCAGGTGCGGTGTGTGTTGTTCATGCAGGAATCTCCTTGGGGTTGTTGGCGCGCTCTCGCGAACGGTCAGAAGCGGCCTTGCGCTGGAAATGCGGAAGGTTGGCAGTAACGCGTGCGATGCCTTCCGGTGTCTTGGGCCCGGTCGAATAGCCGCCGTGCCAACGGCAGCGGCCGTTCTTGGCAACAGCGCGGCCGCGACAGGGTTTTCCGCTCTGCGTCTTGGCGCCACAGCGGACGATTGGCTTGCCTGCTGACTTCTTCCGCAGGCGGGAAATGGGCGCGCGCAAGTGACTCAGCGTCGCGAGCGGGCGCTTTGCTTGCTTCCTGGGTGCTGGCTTCCGGACCCGGCTCATGAGTTCGCCGCCCGATCTTGGCCGCCATTCCGGGCGGCATTTCGATGGCTGGAGGAGCCGAATCCAGCCCGCGGCGTTGTCGGGACGAACTCAGGCCGCCACTGCGGATCAAGCTCATCGAACCGACAAATGTCCAGTCGAGAGGAGAGGCGGACCATCCCGGTTGGCCCGGCGCGCTGTAGGCCGACGATGATCTCCGCGGTGCCCCTATCAGGACTGCGTGTGTCATAGACCTCATCGCGGTAAACGAAGAGCACCACGTCTGCGTCCTGCTCGATACCCCCGCCATCACGGAGATCCGCTGCCACCGGGCGCTTCTCGACTCGGGCCTCGAGGTTGCGATTGAGCTGGGACAGGAGAATGACCGGCACACCCATCGACACCGCCATCAGCTTGAGCCCGCGCGTGATGTCCCCGACAGCGATGTCGCGCCGCTCGGCCCCGCTCATTTCGATCAGCTGCAGATAGTCGATGACGACCAGGTCGAGCGATTTCTCGGCATGCGAGCGCTGCGTCTGAGCCACCAACTGTTGGATCCGAACGTTGCGAGGCCGGGACATCAGGATCGTGGCGCCGGCAATCATGCTGCTGGCTTTTGCAAAGGCTCGCTCTTGTCCGTCGTCCATCTCGCACCGACGGACTGCGTCATGCGGCACGCGTCCGACGGAGCAGCACGCCCGCTCGATAAGCTGGACGGTTGGCATTTCCAGGGAGTGCACCGCGACGCGCTTGCGCTGCGTGATGGCAGCGTGCTCCGCGATGTTCATCGCGAGGGTGGTCTTTCCCATCTTGGGCCGGCCAGCAATCACGATGAGTTGCCCAGGCTTCAAGCCACAGAGCAGCCGATCAAGATCGTCGAAGCCCGTCCGAAGTCCATCAATCTCGCCACCGATCTCGTATCGCCGCGCGCGCTGGTCCGCCAGCTGGCGCAGGACATCGACCGTCGACTCGAGCTCTGATGGCTCCGACTGCAGGATCGAACCGAGTCGCGCCTGGCCCTCGCTCAATGCCTCGATCGCCGGACGTCCATCCGCCTGAAAGCCAAGGTTGATGATCTCGGTCCCGGCATCGATCAAACGCCGGCGAATAGATTTCTCGCGAACAATGTTGGCGTAGGCCTGGACGTTCGCCGCCGACGGCGTGCTGCTTGCCAGATCGATCAGATAGCCGGTGTTTCCGATCTGCTCTGCCAGCCCATTCGCTTCAATCCATTCGCCCAAGGTGACAGCATCGAACGGTTGGCCTTTTGCATTGAGCTCGAGGATCGCGCGGTAGATAAGCCGGTGATCGCGACGATAGAAATCCGTCTCGGTCAGCAGGTCGCGGACCTTCCAGAGTGCGGCCGGCGAGAGCATTAGCCCGCCGATAACGGACTGCTCCGCCTCAATGGAGCATGGTGGAACACGCAGGTTTTCGTTGAGGTTCATGCGGCGGCCCTCATCTCGCGCTGGAGTTGAATACCGACTGTCGAAAGCTTGAATCCGTCACCGTCCGCGAACCACGCCTTCGGCCAGTTGTCTTCAACAGCTTTCCGAAAGACCTGAGGCCACCGGCTGTAACGCTTGCCAGATCTCGTTCCTCCTGAACCGTATGTGCGCTCGAACCATGCCCAGGCCAGAGCCAGGTAGTCAGCAGGGATTCCAACGGTTTCGGCGTATAGAAAAACAGGGTCATCAGGAGGAATGGCTTCCTTGCCTTCAAGCGATTCGATCCACTTTGAGAATGTGCAGGCGCCCTTGGGCGACCTCTCTCCTGCTACTGCTATTGCTACTGCTCCTTCTACTGCTCCTGGCTTCGAAGGGGCTTGGGAGGGGCTTTCTTTTGCGATGTCGTTCAGCGGCCCTGACAGTCCGTAAGCGTCACCGTATCGGCGGAAAAATGCGGCCTTTATGGCGTCGTCCGGCATGTGATCGTATTGCTTACGAACGCCGATCAACCGCTTGTCACCCGACTTGAGCTCCGTCCCGACCTGATGGCCAGCCATCGCGTGAACGAACACCGTTTCCGATCGCTGATCGTATGTGCAGAAAGCCTCATCGATGCACCTTGTAAGCCCCTTCGATGCCCCTTCGGCGGAAAGACCCGTTTCGTGGGCGATGTAGAGAATTGGCACGGTGAACACACCGGTCATCGTCGAGTGCGGCGAGGTCATCAGATAGAGCGCGACGATCTGCGCCTCTGCATGTCCCCGGAGATTCTTTCCGGTTGTTCCTGTCCAGAATTGCGGGGACACCTTAGAGAAGTCACGGGACATTGATCACCACCCGCAACTTCTCGATTTTCTTGAGCTGCTGAATACTCCCGTCGGTTGCCGCGAGCCAGATATTCGGCCAGTCGAGCCCGTGCCGAAAACTGGCGTACCGGACACCGTCTCGGAAGAGTGCGCGAGCAAGAGCGAGCTTCCGCGCATATGCCTCCGGGCTCGTGTCGAACCAATCGACAGTGACGTATTGAGCGGGGGGATAGCGAAAGGAGCCGGGGCTCGTTGCGTCCAAAAGCGCGCAGGCAGTTCCAGGGCCGGAGGCAATGCGATGCTCGAGAGCGGCAAGATGCGCATCCTCGCCGGCGTAGAGCGTGTATCCGAGGCGGTGACCCGCCGCATGCAGCGAAAGGATATCGCTCGCGAACTTCGGCAGCGGACGATCGCCGGCTTCCGTCGCAACGATGGTCAATTGCGGCGCCTGGCCCTTGCGCAACGCGAGGGTTGCGCTATCCTCTGCCCGAACGCGATGTTTGTTTGCTGTCTCAACGGGAGCCCCGCCAGGCTCCCGTTGTCGTTTCCGAGGCCCGGTCATGCGGCTTCGGCGACCGGAGTGATCCGGTTCAGGTAGTCGATGACGTCTTCGACGCGCCAGACCGGGGTGCGAGGGCCAAAGGGGTAAATCGGCCGCGGGAACGTCCCATCGCCCTTACACATTTCCCAGAACTTTGTGCGCCCCACTGGGATAAGCGGGGGAATCCCCGGTGTACCTTTCGTCGGGTTTGCCGGCCGGCCGATGATCTGGACAACGCGCAGGAAGCCGGTTTGGGGAATTGAGACTTGGTCGCTTTGCATCGTTCGCTCCTTGCCGTTAGTCGTAACGGTCGGTGGCGAACACCATCGCGCAGCATGGCGCGGAGATGTTGTTATTTAAATCAGATGATACGGGGTCATTTTCCGTAGTAGCCGCAGGGGCATGTGGGGCCGCAAATCGCGCGGTGCTCTGCGAGCCGGGCCTCGGCCTGCGTGTGCCATTCATCTGACAATTGAGCGGCTTCGACTTCTCTTGCCCCCCTCTTGCTGGAGGCGGCCTGTTGGGCGCCTGTTATTGTCAGCGACTCTGGGTGCCGCGCAGCGTAGCGCTCGTGAAGCTCAGCCGCGTCGCGCCATCGCTCGAAGGCCTTCCTGGCTGATTGCACTCCGCCGACGCCCGCCCATCCGTCTTGGACTTCTTTTCTCATTGGATCGGGTGTCACGATCGAGACTATCGCGCCATAGTGCGATGCGCCGGTGTGTGCGCAATGGCGAAGAACTTTCACCGCAAACCAGAACCCGCCGTTCTCGCTCTTGTGCTTCGCGCTATCGATTGCACGCTCGTGCTCTCCACGCTTTCGCTTGAGAACAGACAGCATGGGCCCGAGCTCGCCTCGGGCCCACGGAACGATTTCATCGGCGATTACCTGAGCCATTTGCGGGTCAATTAAACCCTCATTCTGCGCGAGAGCTTCCGGGGAGAGCGCGACACAGGCCGATTGCAGCACCTCCCACGCGCACTCGCGATCTCCCTCGAGCGCTTGGACGATCTTCCACCGGAACGAACCGACGGGAGCGTCGAGGCCCTCACGAAAATCCGAGGGGCTTCCTGCCGATTCGGTGAGAGCCTCTCGGTCGGCCTCCGCCTTCAGTTGCGCGGCATAGTGCTTCGCGTTGAATACGGGGGAGTCCGAAGTGGACATGCTCGTTTCACGCCGCCCTTACGTTGGCCCGCTCGCTCGCGTCCAACGCGCGCTCCGCGGCGTTGAAACGGGCGTTACTCTCGAGGAAACCGACATGCTCTGAAAACTGCGCTAGGTGGACGAGTAGGACACCTAAGCCGTGCAGCGTCTTGTTCGGCAAGCCGAACCCACCGTCGGCGGCACGCCACAGCAGTTCTCCAATGGCCTCGATTCCTTGGGTGATCGGCTCCAGGGCATTGTCGGCGGCCGCGGCAGCGCGCGCCGGATCGGTAAAGTCTTCGGCGGTGAGCAGGAGATGCTCAAGGCCGGGCTGGTCGTTTGCGGGGATGGTGCGAGTTGCTACGCTTGCGGTTGCCATGATCGTTCTCCAGTTGAACGGTTGTGGAAGGCCGGCCGGGCGCTGTAACGCCCGGCTCGGCCGCTTACCGGCTCCTGCCGGCGAACTTGCGGTGAATCGGTACGACCTTGTTTCCAGCACGCAAATTGTCGAGATGATCGGCCCATGCCTGCATCATCGTGCGACGTTCCGGCAAGTGCTGCGCCAAGTTGTAAATGCCGCCGACACCAGGCTCCTTGTGAGCAAGCTGGCGTTCGATCGCATCCTTGTTGAACCCCATCTCGTTGAGCATGGTGCTGGCCATGTGTCGAAAACCATGGCCGGTCATCGCATCCTTGTCGAAACCGAGGCGCCTCAACGAAGCATTGATGGTGTTTTCGCTCATCGGCCTCGCAGCACTCCGAGCGCCCGGAAACAGGTATCGACGCCCGCCTCCGGTGAGCGGCTCAAGTTCGCGAATGATCGCGATAGCCTGCTCAGCAAGTGGCACGAAGTGGGCGGGCGCATCGGGGTGTTCTTTCTGCGCCTTTTTCAATTTCCTTCGCTCCGGCGGAATCACCCAGCGCGCGCCGTCGCGATGGGACAGGTCAAATTCCTTCCACTCAGCGGCACGAAGTTCGCCAGGCCGAACGAAAAGGAGGGGAGCCAGACGCAACGCGCAGCGAACGGGAAAAGTCCCGCCAAAGCCATCAATTGCGCGCAGTAGCTCGGCTGCCTTGTCTGGATCTGTGATGGTGGGATATCGCTTGTAAACACGGGGCGGAAGATACTTCTCGAGCGCTTTTGCAGGGTCTCGCGACCCCTTCTCATTTGCCGCGGCGTGCAGAAACACTCTGCTCAACTGCTCCCGCACTCGATGCGCTTGCTCCAGATGCCCCGCCTTCACGAGCCTATCTAGAAGCGGACGAATCTCCGCAACGCCGATCTCGGTAATGGGAAGATCTCCAATCCACGGATAGGCGTGATTCTCTAACCTCCTCGTCTCCTTCTTCAGCTGTAGAGGAGTCCACTTCGGTGCGCATACCTGCAGCCAATCGTTGCCGATCGCCTTGAAGGTGTTGTCCGCAGCAATTCGCGCACGAAGCTTGGTAGCCTTTTTCTCCGCTGCAGGGTCGCGCCCCTGGCGCAGCAAGGCACGCGCGTCGTCGCGGGCATCTCGGGCGGCCGACAAGGTCACTTCGGGATACACACCGAACGCGAGGCGCTTCTCTTTACCCATGTGGCGATACTTCATTCGCCAGTAGCGCGCGCCGCTGATCATCACCTCGAGGTACAAGCCGCCGCCATCAAACAGGCGTTGCACTCGGTCGGATGGCTTAGCGTTTTTGCATTTGATGTCGGTGAGCGGCATTGGGGGCATCCGGTTGGTCAGAGCCCCGGCTCGTGACCATATGCCCCAGATGATGCCCCCATCATTTTGCGGATGCAAGCGAACGCAAATGAACGTCACCGCCGGTCAAAAGCCTTGATTGATGGGCTTTTCGACCTTCAGAAAGCCGGAGCGAACTCCGCCGGACTGGTATTTGGTGGGCCCACCAGGACTCGAACCTGGAACCAAGGGATTATGAGTCCCCTGCTCTAACCATTGAGCTATAGGCCCGACGCTTCCGATTATGGGCAATTTACCCGCCGCATAAAAGAAAAGCCCCGCATTGCGGGGCTTTTTCATGCGAATGCGATCGGGATTACTCGAGATCGAGGAACGAGCGCAGTTGCTCCGAGCGGCTCGGATGACGCAGCTTGCGCAACGCTTTGGCTTCGATCTGGCGGATGCGCTCGCGGGTGACGTCGAACTGCTTGCCGACTTCTTCCAGCGTGTGATCGGTATTCATGTCGATGCCGAAACGCATGCGCAGCACTTTCGCTTCCCGCGGCGTGAGACCGGCGAGCACGTCGCTGACGGTTTCGCGCAGACCGATGTTGGTCGCGGTCTCGATCGGCGATTCGACGTTGGTGTCTTCGATGAAATCGCCGAGATGCGAATCCTCGTCGTCGCCGATCGGCGTCTCCATCGAGATCGGCTCCTTGGCGATCTTGAGCACCTTGCGGATCTTGTCCTCGGGCATCTCCATCTTCTTCGCCAACTCTTCCGGCGTCGGCTCGCGACCCATTTCCTGCAGCATCTGCCGCGAGATGCGGTTGAGCTTGTTGATCGTCTCGATCATGTGCACCGGGATGCGGATGGTGCGCGCCTGGTCGGCGATCGAGCGGGTGATCGCCTGGCGGATCCACCAGGTGGCGTAGGTCGAGAACTTGTAACCGCGGCGGTATTCGAACTTGTCCACGGCCTTCATCAGGCCGATGTTGCCTTCCTGGATCAGGTCGAGGAATTGCAGGCCGCGGTTGGTGTACTTCTTGGCGATGGAAATCACCAGGCGCAGGTTGGCCTCGACCATTTCCTTCTTGGCCTTGCGCGCTTTCGCTTCGCCGTAGGCCATTGCGCGGTTGATTTCCTTGATGTCGGGCAGCGACAAATGCAGCGACTGCTCGATGCCGATCAGCTTTTCCTGCTCGCCGACGATCGCGTCCTTGAACTCGCGCATGCCCGACGACCACTTCTGCTTGCGGCGGATGACTTCATCGGCCCAGGCGACATTGGTCTCGTTGCCCGGCCAGGCCTTGATGAAATCCTTGCGCGGCATCTTGGCGTTGCGCGTGGCGATGTCGAGCGCGCGGCGCTCGTGTTCCTTGATCGAGTTGACCACTTCGCGCAGCTTGCGCACGAAGGAATCGATCTCGGCCAGCGGCATTTTCAGGCGCAGGAATTCCGCGGCCATTTCCTCGCGCAGCTTCAGCGACTTCTTGTCGGCGGGGCCGAGCTTGGCGTGGGTTTTCTGGAACTTGCCGTACAAGCCCTTGAGCACGTCCATGCGACGCGCGACTTCGGCTGGATCCGGGCCGGTGTCGACGGCGGCGGTTTCCTCGCCATCTTCGCCTTCGACGGCTTCGACTTCGAGCTCGGCGTTTTCGTCGAGAACGACTTCCGGGATTTCCTCGACCACTGCCTCGAGATCGAGGAAGCCGGTGACCACTTCGGAAAGGCGCTTCTTGCCCTCCATGTGCAGGTCGTAGTCTTCGAGCAGCATCTGAATCGACCAGGGGAAGCTGGCCAACGAGGACAGCACCTGGTTCAGGCCTTCCTCGATGCGCTTGGCGATGGCGATTTCGCCTTCGCGGGTGAGCAGCTCGACCGAACCCATCTCGCGCATGTACATGCGCACGGGGTCGGTGGTGCGGCCGCCTTCGGTATCGAGCGCGGTCAGCGCCGCAGCGGCTTCTTCGGCAGCGACGGTATCGTCGTCGGTGCGCGTCGGCGTGGCGTCGGAGAGCAGCAGCGTTTCGGCGTCGGGCGCGACTTCGTGCACCTCGATGCCCATGCCATTGATCATGCCGATGATGTCTTCGATCTGCTCGGGATCGACCACGTCGTCGGGCAGGTGATCGTTGACCTCGGCATAAGTCAGGTAGCCCTGCTCCAGGCCTTTGCTGATCAGCAGCTTGATTTCGTTCTGTTGCGCCGGACGGTCGGTGGCCATGAAGTCTGCCGATAGGGGGTCAGAGGAACCGCGTATTATACATGGGCAGGCCAATTATTGGCCATGCTTATGTTTATAAAAGGGTTTTTAACCGGGACTAGCTTTCCAGGCGGAAAGTGACCGGGCCGTCGTTGACCAGGCTGACCTTCATATGGGCGCCAAAACGCCCGGTTTCAACGCGCGGCAGACGTTCCCGGCACAGCGCCAGCAGGCGTTCGAATCCCTGCCGGCCTAGCTCCGGCGGCGCCGCCGAGGTGAAGCTGGGACGCATGCCCTTGCGGGTATCGGCCGCCAGGGTGAACTGGCTGATCAGCAACAGATCGCCGCCGGTATCGGCAAGCGAGAGGTTCATCTTGCCGTCGGCGTCGGAGAACACACGATAGCCGGCCAGCCGCTCGGCCATGCGCTGGATGCGCGCCTCGTCATCGCCGGGTTCAACCGCGACCAGCGCCAGCAGGCCCGAACCGATTCGGCCAAGACAGTCGCCCTCGACCTCGACGCTCGCCGTGAGCACGCGCTGGATCAGCGCGATCACGCCGGCACCGCGCATGGACGGTGATCGCATCGGGACGGAAGCGTGGGTGCGAGTGCGAAAAAGCGCATGGACGATCGTTGCCTCCGGGCAGTGCTGGCGCCGAGGATAGCAATCCGTCGGGCGATTGAAGTGGCACGGCCCCGACGGCCCTGGCGCTGATCGGTACCGATCGCGAACGCCGCGCGTTCCGGCCTTCGCACGCAGCCATTACACTCGGCGCATGGATAACGCGCGCCTTCTTGGTCGGCTGATGTATGCCGCAGCCTGCCTCGTCGGCTGGCTGCCGCTGTCGCTGCAGCGCGCGATCGGCGACCTCGGTGGCCGCCTTGCCCATCGCCGCAATACCCGCGAAACCAAAGTCGCACGGCGCAACCTCGAAATCATCGCGCCGCAATTGAGCACCGAAGCGCGCGAACTGGAGGTCGCACAGATCCTGCGCGCCACCGGCCGCAACCTGATGGAAACCCTGCGCGTGTGGACGCGTTCGCGCGCATCCAACCTGCGTCTGATCACGCGCGTGCATGGCGAGGAGTACTACCGCGCCGCGATCGCCCAGGGCCGCGGCCTGATCATCTCGGCGCCGCATTACGGCAACTGGGAATTGCTCATCGAATTCATGGCGGCGCGGGCGCCATTCACCCTCGTGTATCGCGTGCCGGAAAAGCCGGCGGGCGATGTTTTCCTGCGCCTGGCGCGCGGCGGTGCCAACGTGCAACTGGTCCCCGCTGAAACCAACGCGATGCGCCCATTGTGGAAAGCACTCAAAGACGGCGGCACGGTCGGCATCACACCCGACCAGCAGCCGAAATTCGGCGGCGGCGATTTCGCGCCCTTCTTCGGCAAGACGGCACTGACGCTCAGCCTGATTCCGAAGCTGGCCGAGCGCAGCGGCGCGCCCGTGTTGTTCGCCTATGCCGAACCGGTCGTCCACGGTTTCGAAATTCATTTCGAGCCGGCCTCGCCGCTGATCGCGAGCAAGGATGCGATCGAGGCAGCGACCGCGATGAATGCCCAGGTCGAGGCGATCGCGCGCCGCGACCTGCGCCAATACCAGTGGACATACAAGCGCTACACCCTGCATCCGGCCTTGCCGGGCGAGCGCAACCCCTATCATCCGGATTGCTACTGAGCACTCATCGCCGGGAAGAAAATCCGCGTCGATCGTCGCGCGATGCGCGCGAAAAACCCCCGAATACGCCTGCCGCTTACTCGCTCCAGAACTGCGGCGTCAGCAGCACCAGCACGGTGAACACTTCCAGGCGGCCAAGGATCATCGCAAAACTGCAGATCCAGATCGAGACATCGCCCAGCGAGTTGTAGTGATGGGCAACGCCGCCCAGGCCCGGCCCCATATTGTTGATGCAGGCGGCGATCGCCGAGAACGCGGTCAGGATGTCGACGCCGGAAGCGGTCAACATCAACGTCATCGCCAGAAAGCTCAGCAGGTATAGCGTGCAGAAACCCGCGACCGAGATCACCACGCTTTCGGAAACGCGCTTGCCGCCGACCTTGACCACGAACTGGCCCTTGGGATGCACGAGCTGCTTGATTTCGCGCAGGCCCTGACGCACCACCATCTGCAGACGCGCGACCTTCATGCCGCCGGCGGTCGAACCAGCGCAACCACCGACGAAACCAAGCAGCATCAACAGCAGCGGCGACAACCCCGGCCAATCGGAAAACCCAGTGGTGACGAAGCCGGTCGTGGTCAGGCTGGAAACCACCTGGAAACCGCCGTGATGCAGAGCTGCGGCGAAGCTGTCGAAACGCCCGGCAAGAAACAGGTTCAGCGACACGATGGCCGTTGCGATCACCGCGATCGCCAGGAAAGTGAACAGCTCGGCGTCGGCCTGGAAATGACTGATCGTCGCGCGCCGCCAGGCGTACCAGTGCATACCGAAATTGATGCCGCCAAGCAGCATGAATACCATCGCCATGCCGTCGATCAACGGGCTGTGCCAGTAGCCGAAGCTCGCGTCGTGCGTCGAGAAGCCGCCGGTCGCTGTAGTCGACATCGCATGGCAGATTGCGTCGAACACACTCATGCCGCCGATCCAGTAGGCGAGCGCGCACAGCAGGCTCAGACCGACATAGACCATCCACAGCGCGCGCGCAGTTTCGGCGATGCGCGGAGTGAGCTTGTTGTCGCGAGTCGGGCCGGCGCTTTCGGCGCGAAACAACTGCATGCCGCCGATCTTGAGCATCGGCAGGATCGCCACGGCGAGAATCACGATGCCCATGCCGCCGAGAAAATTCAGCGACTGCCGGTAAAACAGCACGCTGCGCGGCAAGGCATCGAGGCCGGAAATCACCGTCGCGCCGGTGGTGGTCAACCCGGATGCCGCCTCGAACACGGCATCGGTATAGCTGAGAAACGGCTGCGCAAGCATGAACGGAATCGCCGTCACCAAACTCGCGATCACCCAGATCGAAGTCGTGACCAGGAAGCCGTCGCGCAGGCGCAGGTCATAGCGTGCGTGCCGCGCCGGCCACCACAGCATCAGGCCGACCGCGCCGATCAGCAGGAAGCTGTCGAGAAACGCGTATTGGCTGTCTTCGCCCAGGGCCAGCGCGATCAGCAGCGGCGGCACGGTGATCAGCGAGCTGAGCGCGATGATCGCGCCGAAGATCCGCTGCATCGCCTTCAGACGATCACTCACAGCCAGCCGGCTCCGGCCTGGAACAAGGCGTTGACCTGCGGCAGCTGCCGTTTGTCCATGACGAACAGGATCACGTGGTCGCCAGACTCGATCACCACGTCGTGGTGGGCGATCAACAACTTGTCGCCGCGCACGATGCCGCCGATGGTGGTGGCTTCGGGCAGTTCGAGTTCTTCCAGCGAACGACCGATCACGCGCGAGGTGCGGCGATCTCCGCGCACCACCGCCTCGATCGCTTCGGCCGCGCCGCGTCGCAGCGAGTACACGCGCGCCGGCGCGCCTTCGCGGATATGCGCGAGCAGCGCACTCAGCGTCACCTGCTGCGGACTGACGGCGATGTCGATGCTGCCGCCTTCGACCAACTCGGCGTAGGACGGCCGGTTGATCAGCGCCAAAACGCGCGGGCAACCGAGCCGCTTGGCGAGCATCGCCGACAGGATGTTGGCTTCATCGTCGTTAGTCAGCGCCAGATAGATGTCGGTCTGGTCGATGTTCTCTTCGCGCAGCAGATCCTCGTCGGCGCAGTCGCCGACCAGCACGATCGAGTTCAGCAGTTCTTCGGCGATGCTACGTGCGCGTTCGCGCGATCGCTCGAGAATCTTCACCTGGTACTTCTTTTCCAGCGTGCGTGCGAGTTTGCGGCCGATGTTGCCGCCGCCGGCGATCAGCAGACGGCGCGTCGGGCGACTGTCGAGTCGACGCAGTTCGCCCATGACCGTGGTGATGTTGCGGGCATCGGCAAGGAAGAACACCTCGTCCTCGGCCTGGATCACCGTGCTGCCTTCGGGCTTGACCGGGCGGCCGTTGCGGAAGATCGCCGCAACGCGGGCATCGACGTTCGCCGGCAGATGCTGGCGCAATTCGCGGATTTCATGCCCGACCAGGGCGCCGCCAGCGACCGCGCGCACGCCGACCAGTTGCGCACGCCCTTCGGCGAAATCGAGCACCTGCAGCGCGCCGGGATATTCGATCAGGCGCTCGACGTGGCGACAGACCAGCTGCTCGGGACTGATCGCGACATTTACCGCCTTCGCTACTTTCAGGTATTCCGATTCGCGCAGGCGCGCCACGCGCGTGGCGGTCTTGAACTGCTGCTCGGCGACCTGGCAGGCAACCAGATTTACTTCGTCGCTGGAGGTGACCGCGACCAGCAGACCGGCTTCTTCGGCGCCGGCCTGGGCAAGCACGCTGGGCAGCGAGGCATGGCCCGTGACGGTGCGGATGTCGAGCTTTTCCGCGAGATCGCGCAGGCGCTGCGGATCGGTATCGACCACGGTGATGTCGTTGTTCTCGGTAGCCAGCGCCGCCGCGACCGACGAACCCACCTGCCCCGCGCCAAGAATCAGGATCTTCATGGGTGCCCTGCACGGCGAGAAAGGTTGGCCGCGGGCGCCATGATATCGCAGGCATGGCTGGGCACGGACGGCAGAGCCGCTACAATTACCCGACCGCTCCCCCATCGGCCCGCCATGACTGAGAAACTCGCGCTATCCGCCGTCGTCATCACCAAGAACGAGGCCGACCGGATCGAGCGCTGCGTGCGCTCGCTCACCGGCCTGTGCGCCGAGGTGATCGTGCTTGACTCGGGTTCCAGCGATGCCACCGTTGAGCTTGCCCGCGCCGCTGGCGCGCGCGTCGAGCACCAGGACTGGCTGGGCTTCGCCGAACAGAAGAACGCCGCGATCGCGCTGGCGACGAACCGCTGGGTGTTGCTGCTCGATGCCGACGAATGGCTGGGCGACGGCAGTGACTCCGCACTGCGTGCGCTGTTCGCCAACAAGGGTGTGGAACGCGCGGAAATCTGGAAGCTGCAGCGGCGCACGCATTTTCTCGGCACCGCGCTCAATTTCGGCGGCTGGGGTCGCGAATCGGTCGAGCGCGTTTTTCGCCAGCCGATCCGCTATTGGCCGGCGCTGGTGCACGAACGTCTCAACTCCGACGGACTGCGGGTGAAAAAAACCGCGATCCGCATCGAACACGACACGGCACGATCAGAAGCCGAATATCGGCAGAAGCTGGCGCGTTACGCCGAGCTGATGGCACAGCAGCGCTTCCACAGCGGCCGCCGCGCCGGCGCGCTGGCGGCGCCCTTGCACGCCGGATTTTATTTCCTGAAAAACGTGGTACTGCGCGGCGGTTTTCTCGATGGCATTGGCGGCTGGCGCTACCACCGCTGCCACATCCGCTACACCTACGACAAATACCGCCTGCTGCACGCGATGTCGGCAGCGAAGCCGGCTTAAAGCATCTGCTTCAAGGCGGCATCGACGCGGCCGGCAAAGGCCTTGTGGTTGTCTTCGAACCAGGTGCGCGCGGCGCCACCCAGCGCCGCGATCTCGGCATCGCCCATCGCGATCGCGCGCTCGACCGCAGCGATCAGACCCTGCTCGGAGAAAAAATACGTCGTCGCGAGATTCTGCGTGTCGGTGCGATCGTAGGGAATACGGATGCCACGATCGGGCGTGATCATCTCGTTCATCGGCGGCGCATCGGTAGTCAGCACCACCGCACCGACGCCCATCGCTTCGACCAGGTAATGGCCGTAGCCTTCGGTCTCGGAAGTGCAGACATGGAACAGATGCGAGTTCTGGATCTTTAGCAGTTCGGCGTCATCGACGTAATCGACGCGGTGCACGATGTTGTCGGCAGGCGTGCCGGGCTTGGCGGTGTACGGATTTTGCACGACGGTCAGCGTCGGCCACTGCGGATGCTCGCGCCAGATCTTCAACAACTGCTCGGTGCCCTTGTTCTGGCTGCGCCCGGCGAGGTGGAAGAACTTGCGTTCGCGCGGGACATCGGCGGCGAGGCGGTTTTCGCTGGTGAAGCCGATGAAGGCGGTCTTGCAGCCGCGCGCATCGAAAATCGGCACCGCGTGATGCGTCATGCACAGCACGCCGTCGACGGTTTCCAGCATCGCCGCATCCATCGGCAGGCACCACTCCGGGTGCGGCGCGAACAGATTGACGCGGGCGAAATCAAGATAATCGGCGCGAATGTGCTCGATCATGATGTTGGCATCGAAGCGACCCTTGCTGTCGCCACCGGTGAGGCGGAACTTCAGGCCGAGCAACTTCATCTTCAGCGGTCGGAACCACTTGCGCAGCTTGCCGCGCCGGATCGAGCTGACGGTGACGTCGTAACCGCCAGCATTCAGGGCCTCGCTGAGCAGGCGGATATGTCGGGTCAGGCCGAAGCCGTTGTCCCAGGCGATGATGTTGATTCGCTTCATTGGCTGTTCGGCCCTGTCATGGCGATGGTGATTTTATCGGTTGCGCCGGCGTCTCGCAGGCGGGATCGAGATCGGCGACCGACAACAGCAACCAGCGGCGGCGATTGGCGACCGCGACCATCGGCGCGCGACTGTTTTCGAGGCAGGTCAATGCCGGGGATTGTTGCACCAGCAGGCGGCGTTGCGTCGGCGCAGCGCGCAGCCAGGCGATGCCGCGCCGGAATTGCTCCGGCTCGTCGGCGCTGAAGCCGAATTCCTCGACCGGCCCGGTCGCCTGCAGCAGGTTTTGTTCCTTCCACGCGACCAGGCCAATGCGCGTATCGGCCCCGGCCAATTCACGCGCGCGCTGCATGAGCGCACTCGATGAGCTGCTTGCATCGAGCACCGGATAGGCGACCAACCCGTAGCCGGTCCAGATCAGGATCAGCACAAAGGCGCAGGCTTTGAGTGCGTCGGCGCGGCGCCAGAAAATCGTGGCGATCACGCCGGCAGCACCGACGAAGGCGAGCATGCGCCAAAGCCAGATCACGCCGGTATCGATACCGCGATCTTCGACCAACGTACTGGCGAAACCCGGGTGTCCGAACCAGGCCCACGCGCCCATGGCCAGCAACAAGCCGGACAGCAACATGGCGAACAACCACAGCGCACGCTGGAATCCCGCGCGCGCCGCCAGGCCATCGAGCAGCGGTGCCGCGGCCAGCGCCAAGGCCGGCAGCGCCGGCAGGATATACATGTCGCGCTTGCCAGGACTGAGGCTGAAGAAAACGATCACCATCAGGCCCCAGGCCAGAGGCAGCCAGATGCGTGCGTCGCGAGCGCGCCAGGCGGCGCGCCAATCGCGCCACAGCCAGAAAAATGTCAGCGAGAACGGCAGCCAGAACAACGCGATGATCTCGACGAAATACCAGATCGGCTGGCGGTGGTGCCAGGCTTCGGCATAACGCGTCGCGGTCTGCTTGAACAGGATGTTGTGCAGGTAGGCCGCGTGTTCGCTGTCGCCGCCGGTCGTGGCCAGATACAGCATCGGTGCAAACCACAACGCGATTGCGAAAAGAAAGAAAGCCACGCCGACGGTCCAGCGCCAGGTGTTGCCGGAACCGATTTCGGCCAAGCCCAACCAACGCTGTCGGCGCATCAACGCAAACGGCAGCAGGGCCAGTAGTGGCAGAAAGCCAACGCCTTTGGCGACCACACCCAGGCCGGCGGCAAAACAACCGAACCAGAACCAACGCCAGTTCGGGCCGAGCAATACGTGCCGGCAGATGCCGTAGAACGCGAGCGTGGTCAGCAGCACCAAAGTCGGATCGATCTGCGCGCGTTTGAACTGGTAGACGAACTGCACGGTGCACAACACCGCGACCGCCGCCCAGAGACCGGCGCGGTGATTCCATAGACGCCGGCCAAGATCGAACGTCAGCCACAGGCTCGCCATGCCCGCGATCAGCGACGGCAGCAGGAAACTCCAGCGCCAGCTTCCGAGCAATTGCCGGCTGAGCGCCAGCAACCAGAAATAGAGCGGTGGCTTGTCCGGATACAACTCGTGGCCGCGATGCGGAAACCACCAGTCGCCGCTTTCGAGCATCCGCTTGGCGACCAGCACGAAGCGCGGTTCGTCTGCGGGCCAGGGCTCGCGCAGACCGAAGCCAACCGCGAGCACCCAGAGCGCGATGAGGAAAAACCAGAAAGTTTGTCGACGCTCGCTCATCGCGGAAAGTCCCGGCCGTCAGTGCCGCTTGCGCAGCAAGGCGTAGAAAAATCCGTCCATGCCGTCTTCGCCAGGAAGGCGCTGGCGACCGGCGCCACTTGCGCGTCCGAAACGCGCATCCAGCGGCTGCGCTTCGGCATCGGCGGTGCGCTGCAAAAATGCCGCGATCTGATTTTCGTTTTCAGACTTGAGCACGGAACAGGTGGCGTAGACCATGCGGCCACCGGGTTTGAGCACGCGCCAGAGCGCATCGAGCATCTGCGCCTGCTGCGCGACGAGAGCGGGAATGTCCTCGGCGCGACGATGCCATTTCACGTCCGGCTGGCGACGAATGATGCCGGTCGCCGAACAGGGCGCGTCGAGCAGGATCGCATCGAACTCCTCGCCCTCCGACCAGGCCGACGGACGCATGGCATCGGCGGCCTTGAGCACGACGTTCGGCGACTCGAGCTTGAGTCGCTTGAGCGTCGAACGCAGTTTGCGCAGGCGGCGTTCGTCGACATCAAGCGCAAGCAACCTGCCTTGTTCACCGACGATGCCGGCGATCTGCGCGGCCTTGCCACCGGGCGCGGCACAGGCGTCAAGCACATTTTCGTTCGGCTGCAGGGCCAGCGCATCGACCGCAAGCTGCGCAGCGGCGTCTTGCACCAGCACCGCGCCCTGGCGCCAGCCGGGCAACGATTCCGGCGAAAAATGACTGTCGATACGCAATGCGAGCGCGGGGAATTCCGGCGCGATCGCATCGCCACCGGCATTGCGCAGATGCTTGAGGTAATCGTCGCGACCGATCTCGCGCGAATTCACCCGCAGCCAAAATGGCGCGGGCTGGTTGTTGCTGGTGAGAATCGCATCGACATCCTGCGGCCAGTCGGCGACGAGTTGCGCGACCAGCCAATCGGGATGCGAAGTAAGTTCGCCGCGAGTGGTGCCGATCGGCAGCGCTTCGCGGGTCGCGCGACGCAGCAGCGCGTTTACCAGCCCGACCATCGGCGTGCGCTGCAATAGCCGCGCCGCTTCCGCAGTCGCGGCGACGGCGGCGTGTGCGGACAGTTTGAGCTCGTCGATCTGCGCGAGTCCGGCCAGCAACAGGCAATGCATGATGAATTCGCGATCGCGCAAGGGCTTGGCCAACCATTGCGACAGTGCGAATTCGTAGCGGCGGCGATGGCGCAGCGCGGCGAAGCAGATCGCTTCAAGCAGGGCGCGGTCGCGGACATCGGGAATCTGCGGCAGCACGTCGGCGAGTTCGGCTTTCAGCGAACGACCTTCGCCCAGCACAGCCAGCAGGCTGTGCGCAGCCTGCGCGCGCAGAGCAGCGCCGGGCGCGCTCACGACGACCTCAGTTGCGAACGCGCGTTGAGATAGTCGGCCACGGCGATCGCACGGCCGCCTTCGCGCTGTACGCTGAGCAGACGCAGGGCGCCTTCGCCGCAGGCGATGTCGAGGCCGGATTTGTTCGCCGCCAACACACTGCCGGGCGCAACGTGATGCGCGAGCGGCAGCGCGATCGCCGCATGCACGCGCAGCTTTTCGCCGGCGATGTCGGCTTCGCAGATCGGCCAGGGAGTGAAGGCGCGGACTTTCGCGGCCAGACGCTCTGCCGGCAACGTCCAATCCAGACGCGCCTCAGCCTTGTCGAGCTTGTGCGCGTAGGTCACGCCCTCGACCGGCTGCGCTTGCGGCTGCACGCGGATGCCGGCACGCAGCAACTTCAAGCCATCCTCGACCACTTCCGCGCCGAGCGCGGCGAGGCGATCGTGCAACATGCCGCCGGTATCGACGGCGGATATCGGCGTGGTCAACGACAGCAGCACCGGCCCGGTGTCGAGGCCTTTTTCCATCTGCATCAGGCAGACGCCGCTCTGCGTGTCGCCGGCCTCGATCGCGCGCTGGATAGGCGCCGCGCCGCGCCAGCGCGGCAGCAACGAGGCGTGCACGTTCCAGCAACCGTATTTGGGAATGTCGAGCACGGACTGCGGCAGGATCAGGCCGTAGGCGACGACGATCATCAGGTCAGGCTGGAATTCGCGCAGGCCGTCGCGCGCATACGGCGATTTGAAATTTTCCGGCTGCATCACGGTCATGCCGTGTGCGAGCGCTTCGACTTTCACCGGCGAGGCAGCGATCTGTCGGCCGCGGCCGGCGGGTCGATCGGGCTGGGTGTAGACCGCGACGACGTCCGCGGCGCGCTGGGCCGCGCGCAAGCAGGGGACGGCGAATTCAGGGGTGCCGGCGAAAACGACCCGCAGGGCCATCAGGCCGCGTCTTCGTCGGCGAGACGACGCTGCTTGGCGAGCTTCTTCTTGACCAGTTCGCGCTTGAGCGGCGACAGGTAGTCGACGAATACCTTGCCGGCGAGGTGATCCATTTCGTGCTGGATGCAGACGGCAAGCAGGCCGTCGGCATTGATTTCGAAAGACTTGCCGTTGCGGTCCAGCGCCTTGACGGTGATCGTGTCGAAACGGCTGACGTCGGCAAAAATGCCGGGGACCGAGAGGCAACCTTCCTGATAGACCTGGCTGCCGGCGGAGCTCAGGATTTCCGGGTTGATGAAAACCATTGGCCGGCTCTTGTCCTCGCTTACGTCCAAAACCAGAAGACGCTGGTGGACATCCACCTGGGTCGCAGCCAGTCCGATGCCGGGGGCTTCGTACATGGTTTCGAACATGTCATCGATCAATTGGCGCAAAGTGGCGTCGACATGTTCGACGGGCTTTGCGATGGTGCGCAGGCGCGGGTCGGGAAACTCGATGATGGGTAGCTTGGCCATGGGCTTGAATAGGGGGCTACAAGACGGGTAGCGGGGGTCTGGGCGCCATTGTAGCGCCACGGCTTGCAATCTGCTCCCGGATTTGGGCTATATTGCTGTTACTTGTCTTGGGGAATCAGGTGGATAGCCGCCATGCTTAAACGGCTTCTTGCAGTTTTCACTGCCATGCTACTCACCCTCGCCACTTTCGCCTTCGCGGCGGAGTTGCGCGGCGACCATCCCTCGACCTACACGGTCCGCAAGGGAGACACTCTGTGGGACATCTCGGCTCGCTTCCTCAATAAGCCGTGGCTCTGGCCGGAAATCTGGCAGGCCAATCCGCAGGTCAAGAATCCGCACCGCATTTACCCGGGTGACGTGCTCAGCCTGGTCTACATCGACGGCCGCCCGACCTTGACGGGTCCGGAAATCCACTCCGGCGAGCCGATCGAAACGATTCCGCTGTCCGAGGTCGAGCCCTTCCTCAAGCAGCTGTCGGTCGTCAATGATGTCGAGAGCCTGCCTTACGTCATCGGCCTCGAAGAAGACCGGCTGCTGACCACTTCTGGCCAGCTCGTCTACGTCCGTAACCTGGCTGGTGCGCAGGTGGGCCAACAGGTCCAGATCGCCCGTCCGGTGAATGTCTTCGCGAACGGCGTGTCGCCACTCAACTATCGTGGCGTCCGCTTCCACTCGCACTGGGCTTACACCGACCCGGGCCTGACCAAGCAGGAAGCGCACGGCACCAAGCTGGGCTTCGAAATGATGGCCCAGGCGAATGGCCAGGTGACCCAGGTCAACGGCGACGTTGCCTCGGTGTTGTTGCAGGATGAGGGCCGCGAGGTCCGCGTCGGCGACCGCATCCTGCCGCTGGCTCCTCCTTATGATGCGCAGTTCTACCCGCAGGCGCCTGCCAGCATTCCGGCCGGTGCACACATCATGGCAGTGGCCGACGGCATCACCGCCGGACCGCAGGTCGTGGTTGCGCTGTCGGTGGGCGCCAACGATGGCATCAAGAACGGCACCACGTTCTCGATCTGGCATCCGGGCGCGCACATCGCCGACCGCGTGGCGCATCGCAACGTGCTGTCGGCCAAGGCCGACAAGGTCACCATGCCCGACGAGTTCAACAGCCACGTGATGGTGTTCCGCACCTTCGACAAGGTTAGCTACGGCCTGATCATGGATGGCATCCGGCCGGCGCATGTCGGGGATGTACTGAAGCATCCCGACGCGACCCAGTAAGTGTTTCCTACATCACGGCGCCCTCGGGCGCCGTGATGCTATCGGGCCCATGAAAGATGCCCGCTCACTATTGATCCTCCAGCGCGGCAGCGGCTCGGCCGCTGCCATCCGTCAGTTGCTCGAGCAATTCGGCGATGCCGACACAGCGCTCGATGCCGGCCCTGCCGCCTGGCGCGCCGCAGGCGTCACCCAGGATCGCTTCGCGCTACTCCGGACCCCGGACACCCAAAACCTCGACGCCGATCTGCGCTGGCTGGAAGACCCCTGCCATCACCTGATCGGCTGGCACAGCCCGGACTACCCCGCCTTGCTGCGCGGCATCGGCAATCCACCGGCGCTGCTGTTCGTCGCCGGCGATTCGGATCTGCTCTGGCATCCGCAGATCGCGATGGTCGGCAGTCGCCGACCGAGTCCCGGCGGACGCGACCATGCCAGGCAATTCGCGACAAGTTTTGCCAGCGGCGGCCTGGTTGTTACCAGCGGGCTCGCCGAAGGTATCGATGCCGCCGCCCATGACGGCGCGCTGATCGCCGGTCGCACCGTCGCGGTCATCGCCAGCGGCACGGACATCGTCTACCCAGCCAGCAATCGCGAACTGATGGCACGCATCCGCAGCGAAGGCACCATCGTCAGCGAACATCCCCCGGGTACCGCGCCGCTGCAGTCGCACTTCCCTTCGCGCAATCGCATCGTCGCCGGGCTCGCGCTGGGCACATTGGTGGTGGAGGCGGCGATCCGCTCGGGCGCCCTGATCACCGCACGCCTCGCTGCAGAAAGCGGCCGCGAAGTCTTCGCTCTCCCCGGCTCAATCGACAACCCGATGGCGCGCGGCTGTCATCGTTTGATCCGGCAAGGCGCCGCGCTGGTCGAAAGCCCCGGCGAGGTCATCGATGCCCTGGTGCCGATGGCCGGCCAGCTCGCCCATGCGCTGCGCGGCCGCTTGGCGCTCGATGCCAGCGTCAGCGCCAACGGTCTTCCGCGCGGCGGCTCCGGAGAGATCGAGCCTATCCAGCAAACCCTGTGGCAGGCGCTGGACCAGGATCCCGCGACGCCGGACCAGCTCGCCGAACGCACGGGATTGACGGTCGCAGCCCTGTCCGCCATGCTGCTGGCCATGGAGCTGGACGGGCACATCACCGCCAATCATGGCCGTTATGTCCGCCGCACCTAGCACAACACTCCCGGCGCGCCGACGATCGGCGCAGGCGATAGGGTGATGAAAGAAACCATACTCGACGTCCTTCTCTACCTCTTCGAACACTATTTCTACGACGATCCCGACGCCGTTCGCGATCGCGACTCTCTCCAGAACAGCCTGATCCAGGCCGGCTTCAGCCCCACGGAAATCAACAAGGCCTTCGACTGGCTCGATGCGCTCGCCAGCCAACGCCCGACCGTGGCCGATCCGCAGGTCGGCGGGCCGGTGCGGATTTTCGTCGAGGCCGAGCTGGACCGGCTCGACGTCGATTGCCGGGGCTTCCTGATGTTGCTCGAACAGCACGGTGTGCTCGACGCCGACCAGCGCGAGCTGGTGCTGGATCGCGCGATGGCGTTGGATCAGGAAGAGATCGACTTGGACGACCTGAAATGGGTGGTCCTGATGGTGCTGTTCAACCAGCCGGGCGCCGAAGCGGCCTTCGCCTGGATGGAAAACCAGATCTTCGGCGACGAGCCTGAACCGATTCACTGATCCGGCCCGATGCCGGCAGCAACCCGCCGTCACCGGCGGGTTTTTTATCTGCGAGGGGAGTGGCAAAACGCCATGAGCGCAAGTCTTTGGTATTACGTCGACAGCCAGCAACAGCGCGTGGGGCCGGTGCCCGCAGAAGAACTGCGCAGCGCCTACCGCGAAGGCCGCATCACCGGTGATTCGCTGGTCTGGCGCGACGGCATGGCGCAGTGGCAGCCGCTACGCCAGTTCGAGATCGAATTCGACCTCGAGGACGAACCGGCGATCCTGCAGGCACCGCCGCCAACCATCGTCACGCCGGTCGCCGTCAGTACCGACGCCTCACCCTATGCGCCACCGCAGGCGCCCGTTGCCATGGCGACGTATTTCAACGCCAACGCCACCGACATCGTCTACGCCGGCTTCTGGCGGCGTTTCGCCGCCTGGTTCGTCGACGCGACGCTGGTGACGATCGTCTACTACGCGATTTTCTTCGCCATCATGATGATCGCTGGCGTCGGTCTCCGCGGCTTCGAGCCTGGCGCCGATCCGGCCGCCATGCAGCCGATGATGATGGTGGTGATCCTCATGGGCTATGTGGTCTATCCGATCATCAGCAGCCTGTATTTCGTCTTCCAGGAATCCTCCGAAGCGCAGGCGACCCTGGGCAAGCGCCTGCTCGGCATCAAGGTCACCGACCTCGATGGTCAGCGCCTCAGCCGTGGCCGCGCCCTCGGCCGCTGGGCCAGCCACATAGTCAGCCTGCTGACGATGTACATCGGCTACATCGTCGCGGCGTTCACCGAGCGCAAGCAGGGCCTGCACGACATGGTCGCCAGCACCCTGGTCGTCGACGAATGGGCCTTCACCGATCAGCCCGACAAACAAAAGCGCGAACTCGGCGGCTGCCTGATCACCTTCATCGTGGTGATCGCGATCCTGCCAGTGGTCCTGATCGGTGTCTTCGTGGCGGTGCTGATCCCGCTGATGCAGGGCCTCGGCGGCATCCACTAACCCCCTCCGACAGCCGCCCGGCTTGACAGGCCCGGGCATTCAGGGGACTTAATAAAATAAGCAGGGCCCGCGGATACGCGGGCTTTGCCTTCTGTGCCGGCCGTTTTGGCCGACCCTTCACCGCGGTTGCGGAGCATCGGACCCCCATGGCAAAGAACCTCCTCATCGTCGAATCGCCCGCCAAGGCCAAGACGATCAACAAGTACCTCGGCAAGGACTTCACCGTCCTGGCCTCGTACGGCCATGTCCGCGACCTGGTGCCGAAGGAAGGCGCGGTCGATACCAACCGCGACTTCGCGATGCGCTACGAGACGATCGACAAGAACGAGAAGCACGTCGAGGCGATCGCCAAGGCCGCCAAATCAGCCGAAGCCCTGTACCTCGC
>NZ_DATGBO010000125.1:0-14761 GCF_035312645.1 Arenimonas sp. | reverse complement strand
ATCTTCAGGCGTGAACGCAACGCGACCGCATCTTCATCGGCGCCGACTTCCAAGTGGGCTTCCGGCGCACGCCAGCCATGACGGCGGTCGTACTCGATCAGACCGTTGCGCACGGCGGTGGCGGCGGCGAGCTGGTCGACGCTGGAAACCGTGGTGTAGACGCGGAAACCGCTGGTTTCGGATTCGTCGCCGTAGCGCTCTTGCATGCTGCGGCGAACCATCTCGGCCAGATACGGCGCGTCCATCTCGACCTTGGGCTCGTGCGGACTGGCGTGACTGGGTTCGGCCTGCGCGGCCTGACGCTCGGCGGCGGTGATGAAGCCCACTTCCTGCATGCGTTGCAGGACGTAATCGCGACGTTGCAGCGCACGTTCCGGGTTGATGATCGGATTGCCGCTGGATGGGAACTTGGGCAGCGCAGCCAGCGATGCGGTCTCGGCCAGGGTCAGCTGATCGAGCTTTTTGCCGTAGTAATACTCGGCTGCCGCGGCCACGCCATAAGCGCGATTGCCGAAGAAAATCTTGTTCAAGTACAGCTCGAGGATCTGATCCTTGGTCAGCTCGCGCTCCATCTTCAGCGCCAGTGCCATTTCCATGAGCTTGCGGCTGTAGCTGTACTCGGTGCTGAGGAAGAAATTGCGCGCCACCTGCTGGGTGATCGTGCTGCCGCCGGGGACGCGGGTGTTGCTGGTCGTGGCCAACAGCCAGACTGCCCGACCAATTCCTTTGTAATCAAGGCCTTGGTGTTGATAAAAGCGAGCGTCCTCGATCGCGATGAAAGCCTGCTTCACGTGCAGCGGGATCTGGTCGATCTTGGCTGGATAGCGGCGGGTTTCGCCGAATTGGGCGATCAGTTTTTCATCGCGGCTGTAGACGCTGAGCGGAACTTGCAGCGCCACATGACGTAATTCCTCGATGTCGGGAATACGCGGTGCGATCAGCAAATAAAGGGCTCCGGCGGCCAAAACCGCCAACAGAAAAAGCACCGCACCGAGCAGTGCCAGGCGTCGCAACCAACGGGTGATACGGGCCATCCAGGGCCTCTCCGGCGTTTACATCGGGCGGGGCGCAGAGTATAGAACGAGGGCAGGTCGGCGGTGATGCGGCCGGACAGGCGTGAAAACTGCGTAGACAGCGGGGTGGACGGGCGGAATCGGGGGTGCGGCAGGGGGTCTCCCGACCGATTTGGTGGGGGGGCATTGCCATTTCGGAAAATTTCGTTATTAATGTAACGGCGCACGAATAGCGTGTAAGCGCCCGTGGCAAGGGGAGAAACCGTGGGTCTTTTCGGAAATACCAAGACACCGCTGGTCGGCGTGGACATCAGTTCCACCGCCGTCAAGCTGCTTCAGCTCACTGAGAGCGGCGGACGCTATCGCGTCGAGCATTACGCCGTCGAACCCCTGCCGCCCAATGCGGTGGTGGAGAAGAACATCGTCGAGGTCGAGGCGGTTGGCGAGGCGATAAAACGCGCCGTTGCCCGCTCCGGCACCCGCGCCAAGCACGCGGCGGCGGCGGTCTCCGGCTCCGCGGTCATCACCAAGATCATCCCCATGCAGGGCGATCTGGACGATGACTCGATGGAAGACCAGGTTCAGCTCGAAGCCTCCAACTACATCCCGTACCCGATCGACGAAGTCAGTCTCGACTTCGAGATCCTCGGGCCGGTACCCAACAATACCGACATGGTCCAGGTGCTTCTGGCCGCGTCGCGCGCCGAGAACGTCGAGATCCGCCAGTCGGCGCTCGAGCTTGGCGGGATCACCGCCAAGGTGATCGACGTCGAAGCTTTCGCGATGGAAAACGCCTTCAAGCTGGTCGCTGACCAGTTGTCGGTGCCGCGCGATGCGATCGTCGCGCTGGTCGACATCGGCGCCACCATGACCACGCTGAATGTGCTGCGCAGTCAGCGCAGCATCTACACGCGCGAGCAGGTCTTCGGCGGCAAGCAGCTCACCGACGAAGTCATGCGCCGCTATGGCCTGAGCTACGACGAAGCCGGTGCCGCCAAGCGCCAGGGCGGTTTGCCGGAAAGCTACGAAGTCGAAGTGCTCGAGCCGTTCAAGGAAGCGCTTGTCCAGCAGGTAAGCCGTTTGCTGCAGTTCTTCTACGCCGGCAGCGATTTCAACCGCGTCGATCAGGTGGTTCTTGCGGGCGGCTGCGCGTCGATCGCCGGCATCGCCAACCTGGTGGAAGAGCAGATCGGCGTACCGACTGTCATCGCCAACCCACTGGCCAACATGGCGCTCGGACCTCGCGTCCAGGCCCATGCGCTGGCCCAGGATGCGCCCGCGCTGATGATTGCGTGTGGCCTGGCCCTGAGGAGCTTCGACTGATGGCCAGAATCAATCTATTGCCATGGCGCGCAGAGCGCCGGAAAGCGCGGTTGCAGGAGTTCTACACCCTGCTGGGCTTTGCAGCCTTGGTTGCAGCGATGATCAGCGTCCTGATCGTTTTCTACTACAGCGGCCAGGTCGAAGGTCAGAACAACCGCAACACCTATCTTCAGAACCAGATCACCGAAGTAGACAAGCAGATCGCCGAGATCGCCGAACTCGACAAGAAGAAGGCGCGACTGCTCAAGCGCAAGGAAGTCATCGAGCAGTTGCAGTCGAGTCGTTCGCAGATGGTGCATCTGTTTGACGAACTCGTCCGCACGATTCCCGATGGCCTGCGTCTCAACACGATCCAGCAAAACGGCGACCAGCTCACGCTGGAAGGCTATGCGCAATCAAATGCTCGCGTCAGTACCTACATGCGCAACCTGCAGGCCTCCGGCTGGATGACTCAGCCCGATCTGACGGTGATCGAAGCCAAGGGTACGGACAAGGGGCTTCCCTACAACTTCTCCCTGAAAGTGGTCCTGACCACGCCGGATGCCGCGAATGCGGCTGCGGCAGGTACGACACCTGATGCTGCCGCTGCAGGAGCTCCCGCTGCATCCGCATCGGCGGCGAAGCCTGCGCCTGCGACAGTGCCGGCTTCGGTGCCCTCTGCTCCGGCGATGACTCCGACACCGACACCCACCGCGCCTGGCGGAGCGGCTGCGAAGCCCGCCCCGGCCGCGCCTGCCCCGGGAGGATCCCCGTGAGCAAGAAAGTCGATCTACGCACTCTCGACACGAGCAACCCAGCTTCGTGGCCGTTCGCTATCAAGATTGCCGCCTGCACCCTGTTGGGGCTGGTGATCATCGGCGTCTGCTGGTACTTCTTCGTTGCCGACAAACGGACCGAGCTCGAAGGTCTGGAAGCACATGAAGTACAGCTGCGCGATGAGTTCCAAGGCAAGCAAGGCCGTGCCGCGAACCTCGAACCGCTCAAGCAGCAGCTCGCGCAGATGGAACTGATGCTGCAGCAGATGCTGCGTCAACTGCCCAGCAAGAACGAGATGCCCGACCTGATCGTCGACGTGTCCCAGACCGCGCTGGCTAGTGGCATCAACAACGAGTTGTTCCAGCCCGGCGCCGAGACCAACAAGGAGTTCTACGCCGAGAAGCCGATCACGCTGCGCATGGTGGGTACCTATCACCAGTTCGGCGCTTTCGTGAGCGGCGTGGCTTCGCTGCCACGCGTGGTCATCATGACCATGCACGACATATCGCTGAAGCCGCGCGGCGGCGCCAACGACACGCTGGAGTTGTCGGGTACGGTGAAAACCTACCGTTACCTCGACGATGCAGAAGTGGCAGAACAGGAAGCGGCCGCGAAAGCGGCAGCTGGCGGCGCACCTGCTGCGGCTGCTCCGGCACCCGCGCCTACGCCCGCAACCGGGGGAGCTAAGTGACATGACGAAATCACGGCTCAAATCCGTTGCCCGGAACTCGCTGCTGCTCGCCTGTGCATGCATCGCATTGACCGGCTGCACCCGCAGCTCGAAAGACCTGGAAGCCTGGGTCGCGGAAGTGAAGGCACGCCCGGCACCGCCGCTCGACCCACTGCCGGTCATGAAGCAGTTCGAGACATTTGAATACAACGCCCAGGGCATGCGCGATCCATTCAGCGCCCCGATCCCCGACAAGAACGCTGGCAATGGCCTGCGTCCCGATCCGGACCGGCGCAAGGAATCCCTCGAGGCGTACCCGCTCGACAGCTTGAACATGGTGGGAACCATTGGTTCCGGTCAAGCGCTCGTCGGCTTGGTCATGGCACCCGACAAGGTGACGTACCGAGTAAGGCCGGGCAACTACCTGGGGCAGAGCGACGGCCGTATCACTGCGATCTACGAGGATCGCATCGAGATGGTCGAACTGGTACCGGACGGGGCAGGCGGCTGGCTTGAACGCCAGGCCAAAATTGCCCTTGAAGACAATTGATTGGGGGATAGCACGATGACCGCAATGAAACAGATCGGCGAAAGCAGGGGCATCATGCACGCCCTCGGATTGAGAGCGCTGACCTTGGGGCTTCTGCTAGTCAGCAGTGCCGCACTGGCAGACAACGTCCTGCAGGACGTGCGCTATGCCGCGGCGCCAGGGGGCAAAGTCGACATCACCCTGCAGTTCGCCAACCCGGTCGGGGAGGTCCAGGCATTCACGACGGATAGTCCGCCGCGCATTGCGATCGACTTGCCCAACACCAGCAATGGCTTGAGCACGCGTCGGATCGCCATCGGCAGCGGTGCCACTTCGGCAGTCTCCGCCGCTGAGGCAGGCGGACGTACCCGGGTCGTGGTCGATCTGTTCCGTCCCGCCGGCTACACGACACGCAGCTCCGGCAACTTGCTGGTAATGACGGTCGATGCCGGCAGCGTCCAGGGCACCGCCAGCGCCGCGATGGCCAACAAGGCCGACCCGGGCAAGCGCGTCGCCAGTTCGATCGCGGTTTCCAACATCGACTTCAAGCGTGGCGACAATGGTTCCGGCCGCATCATCCTCAAGTTCAACGGTGAGGGCGCAGCGGCAGACATGCACGCCGAGGGCAACCAGATCGTGGTCGACGTCAGCAATGCGCAGATCCCGGAAAATCTTCGTCGCCGTCTCGATGTCACCGACTTTGCAACTCCGGTACAGAGCGTCGAGCCCAAAGCCAACGCCGGTAGCGCTCGCTTGGTGATCAACACCAACGGCAGCTACGAGACGATGGCCTACCAGACCGGCAACGAATACGTGCTGGAAATTTCCCCGAAACGCGGCAGCGTCATCGGTGCTGCCGGACGTGCGGCTGGTGCGGTGAATTCGGCTGGCGGCACGCAGCGTTACGCCGGCAAGCCGGTAACGTTCAACTTCCAGGATGTGCCGGTGCGTACGGTCCTGCAGCTGATCGCCGAAGAGTCCAACCTCAACATCGTTGCTTCCGACACGGTGCAGGGCAACGTGACCCTGCGTCTGATCAATGTTCCTTGGGACCAGGCGCTGGAAATCGTCCTGCGCGCCCGTTCGCTGGACAAGCGCCGTGACGGCAACGTCGTCTGGGTTGCCCCGCAGAAAGAGCTGTCCGACTTCGAGCAGGCGCGTGAAGACGCGCGCATCGCCATCGAAACCCGCCAGGAGCTGGTCAGCGAATACATCGCCATCAACTACGGCAACGCCGAAGACATCGCCAAGCTGCTGACAGAAAACAGCAAGCAGGGCTCCGGTGGCGGCGGCGCGGGTGGCCAGGCACTGTCCCGCGGTTTCCTGTCCCCGCGCGGCAGCGTCAGCTTCGACAACCGCACCAATACGTTGCTGGTGATCGATATCCCGAAGAAGATCCAGGAAATCAAGGATCTGCTCAAGACGCTCGACCGCCCGGTTGACCAGGTGCTGATCGAAGCCCGAGTGGTCATCGCCGACGAAACCTTTGCCCGCGATCTGGGCGCACGGTTTGGCGTGAGCAACCCGGACCTCAACAGAAATTCGATCTCCAACGTCAGCGGCAGCATCGAGGCCAACCAGGCCACCATCAATTCCTTCGCCGACGCTGCCAACGATACGACTGGCACGAAGATCCCGAAGATCACCGATGGCTTCCTGACCAACCTCGCGGTTCCCAACGCCGCCGGTTCGATCGCGTTCTCGCTGCTGCGTGCCAGCAGCCTGCTCGATCTGGAATTCTCCGCGCTCGAAACCGAAGGCCGTGGCGAGATCATCTCCAATCCGCGCGTCATCACCAGCAATCAGCGCGAGGCGATCATCCGCCAGGGCGATGAAATCGGTTATGTGACGACCACGGTTGCGCAGGGCGTTTCGCAGCAGACCGTCGCCTTCAAGGAAGCGCTGCTCGAGCTCAAGGTGACCCCGACCATCACTCAGGATGGCCGCGTCTACCTGGTGCTGGCACTGAAGAAGGACGACGTGAAGAGCTTCGTCAACACCAATTCCGGTGGCGTGCCGTCGCTGACCAAGCGTGAAATCAGCACCGCGGTGCTGGTCGACAATGGTCAGACCGTGGTCATCGGTGGTGTCTACGAGTTCAAGAACCGCGACGACGTGACCAAGGTGCCATGGCTTGGCGACGTTCCCTTCCTTGGCAACATGTTCCGCAAGAAGGGTAAGTCGCACAGCAAGGCCGAGCTCCTGATTTTCGTCACGCCGCGCGTCTTGGCAGTGCCGCATCACTGATCCGGTCATGAAAAATGTTTTTCCACGGGGCCGCATTCGCGGCCCTGTGTTTTTTCAGGTCGCGACTTCGATGGGCAAGGTTCCGTGAGTTCGTTGCGTATCCATTTCAGCGCCGGTGAACGCATCTTTTCCGAGGGCGATTCGCCCACGACCGCGTTCCTGATCGAGGTTGGCGAGGTCGAGATCAGTACCGTGCAGCGCGGTCGACGGATAGTCCTCAGTCATCTCACCTCTGGCGATCTGCTCGGCGAAATGGCCGTGATCGATGACGCGCCACGCACCGCCACGGCGATCGCGATCAGCGACTGCATGCTGTTTCCTATCGATCGTGCGCAGATCACCGAGCGCTTCTCGAAGACGGACCCGATCATCCGCTCCCTGCTTGAGGGCCAGCTCAAGCGCTATCGCGGCGCGTTGGCGGCGATGCAGGGCAGGGAAGAGGTGCACGGCGACGATACGCCCTCCGAACAACTCGGCATCGGAAAAATCCGTCTCGAGACGCATTTGCGGGAAGCGCTCGCCAGCGATGGTCTCGACGTCCGCTATCAGCCGCTGCTGCACGTCGCCAGCGGAAAGATCGCCGGCTACGAGGCGCTGGTGCGCTGGACGCATCCGGAACGCGGACCGGTGTCGCCGATGGAATTCGTCGCGCTGGCCGAGGAAACCTCGCTGATCGTGCCGATCGGCGAATACGTGTTCGATACCGCCTGCAAGGCCGTGAGCCGTCTCATCGCCTCCGGCGCCGATCCCAAGCCGTTCATCGCCGTCAACGTTTCCGCGCGTCAGCTCGGGCATCCGGGTCTGATCGAGCGCATCGTCGCGCGCGTCGATGCCGCCGGCCTGCCGCGCGGCAGTCTCAAGGTCGAGATCACCGAAAGCCAGGCGCTTGACTACGTCGTGGTCGCCGGCGTCATCGATCTCTGCCACCGCCACGGCATCCAGGTCGCGCTGGATGACTTCGGCACCGGTTACTCGCACCTCGCGCATCTGCACCATCTGGCGTTCGATACGCTGAAGGTCGACCAGGCGTTCTCGCGCGTCATGCTCACCGATCCGCGCGCGATGGCGATCGTCGAGGCCATCGTGCGCATGGCCAAGGCGCTGGGCGCCGACATCGTGGTCGAAGGCATCGAGACCGAGGAAATGCTCTCGGCATTGCGAGTGTTGGGCTGCGACTACGGCCAGGGTTACCTGATCGGCAAGCCGCAGACACTGGACGAATTGCTGGCGGCTCGTTGAGGCCATTCCGGCGGCGACAACGCGAGGCTGGTGTATGCTCGCCGAGGTTTTCGCCAGACCAGGATGTAACCCGGATCAGCGGTCGAAGCCGCAGGAGCGACGTCAGCCGCGACATGCTTCGTGCCGATCGGGCAGGCTCAATCGCAAAGACGGCAAAATAAATTGAGTGGAATCCCGGCGGCAATCGGGCGCTCCACCGCACTTCAATCAATCGACGCGATTCCCCCGGCGCCAGTCATCGCGCCCTGATTCCGGAGCAGAAAATGACCCAGCCCGCCGCCGCAACGCCGCCTTCGAAAGGCCTGCCCCTGCACATCAAGGTGTTGCTCGGTTTCGTGCTCGGTGGCGCGATCGGCCTGCTGATCAACACGCTGCAGCTGCAGGATGCGACGCTGGTCACCGGCTTCACTACCTACTTCGCCAAACCGTTCGGGCAGATCTTTCTCAATTTGCTGTTCATGCTGGTGGTGCCGTTGATGTTCTCGGCGCTGGTGCTGGGCGTGGCGGAACTCGGCGATATCGCCAGCCTCGGCCGGCTCGGCTGGAAAACGCTGAGTTACACGGCCGTCGTTACCGGCATCGCCGTCGCGATCGGTCTGCTCATGGTCAACCTGGTGCAGCCGGGTCATCACCTCGATCCGCAACTGGTCGCACAGGCGATGGCGCAGTACGCGAGCAAGGCCAGCGACATCGCCAGCAAAGGTCATGAGCTGAATTTCATCGAGCTGCTGATCAACATCGTGCCGCACAACGTGATCGCCGCAGCGGTGGACGACAAACAGAAACTTGGCGTGGTTTTCTTCGCGCTGATGTTCGGCATCGGTCTGGTCATGACGCCGAGCCCGGCGACGGCGGCGTTCAAGCAGATGCTGCAGGGCCTGTTCGAAGTCTGCATGAAGCTGATCGGCATGGTGATCAAGCTCGCCCCGTATGCGGTCGCCTGTTTCATGTTCACGCTTGGCGCGACCTTGGGCATCGAAGCGTTCAAGGGCCTGTTCTTCTTCGTGCTCACCGTGCTGCTCGCGCTGGGCCTGCACATGTTCGTGGTGCTGCCGTTGTGGGTGCGGACGATGGGCGGGATGTCGCCGCTGACGTTCTTCCGCGGCAGTCAGGAGGCCGTCCTGACTGCGTTCGCGACCGCGTCCTCCGCGGCGACGCTGCCAGTGACGCTGCGCGTGGCCGAAGAGAACCTCAATCTGCCGCGCAAGGTGTCGCGCTTCGTGCTCACTGTTGGCGCTTCGGCAAACCATCACGGCACCGCGCTGTTCGAGGGCGTCACCGTGCTGTTTCTTGCCCAGGTCGCAGGACTGCATCTGCCGCTGACGCAGCAGATCATGGTCTTGTGCCTGTGCATCCTTGGCGGCATCGGCACCGCCGGCATTCCGTCGGGCTCCCTGCCGGTGATCGCGATGATCTGCGGCATCATTGGTCTCGATCCCGCCGGTATCGCGATCATTCTTGGCGTCAACACCTTCCTGGACATGTGCCGGACCGCGCTGAATGTCACTGGCGACCTGGCTACGGCCGTGGTCGTCTCGCACCGCACGCGCGACGACGAAACCGCGGTCCTCGGCTAACACTCCGGCGCGGCGCTAACAAGCGCGACAGCCGGGCCGGCATCAGGGAAAATAGGCCGCCCAGGTCACCGGGCGCCTCGACTCCCACTCCGAGCACCGCCCGCCATGCCGACGCCCAGCCGCCGCGACCTAGCCAACGCCATCCGCTTCCTCGCCGTCGACGCCGTCGAGCAGGCCAAGTGCGGCCATCCCGGCATGCCGATGGGCATGGCCGACATCGCCGAGGTGCTCTGGAACGATTTCCTGCGCCACAACCCGAACAATCCGAAGTGGTTCAATCGCGATCGCTTCGTGCTCTCCAACGGCCATGGCTCGATGCTGCAGTACGCGCTGCTGCATCTGTCGGGCTACGACCTGCCGATCGAAGAGATCCGCAATTTCCGTCAGCTGCATTCGAAAACCGCCGGCCATCCCGAACGCCATGAAACACCCGGCGTCGAAACCACCACCGGCCCACTGGGCCAGGGTCTCGCCAATGCCGTCGGTTTCGCGCTCGCGGAAAAATTGTTGGCGCAGCGCTTCAATCGCCCCGAACACGCCATCGTCGATCACCACACCTGGGTCTTCCTTGGCGATGGCTGCCTCATGGAAGGCATCTCGCACGAAGTCGCTTCGCTGGCCGGCACCTGGGGCCTGGGCAAGCTGATCTGCTTCTGGGACGACAACAAGATTTCCATCGACGGCAACACCGACGGCTGGTTTACCGACGATACCGCCGCGCGCTTCGAGGCCTACGGCTGGCAGGTGATCCGCAAAGTCGACGGCCACGATCCGGTCGAGATCGCGCAGGCGATCAAGACCGCGCAGGCCGAGACGAGTCGCCCGACGCTGATCTGCTGCCGCACGGTGATCGGTTTCGGCGCGCCCAACAAGCAGGGCAAGGAATCGGCGCATGGCGCACCGCTGGGCAAGGACGAAGTCGCCGCCGCGCGTGCGCAATTGAACTGGCCGTATGCGCCGTTCGAAATTCCGCAGGAAATTTCCGATGGCTGGCGTGCCGGCAATACCGGCCTGGTGCGCGAGGAAGAATGGAACCGCCAGTTCGATGCTTATGCCGCGCATTATCCGGCCGAAGCCGACGAACTCGTGCGTCGTTCGCACGGCGAGCTGCCCGCGGATTTCGCCGATATCGCCAAAACATATATCGCCAAGCTGCAGGCCGAAGGCCCGGTGGTCGCATCGCGCAAGGCCTCGCAGATGGCGATCGAGACGTTTGCCCCGCATCTGCCGGAGCTGATCGGCGGCTCCGCCGATCTCGCGCATTCCAACCTGACGCTATGGAAAGGCAGCAAGTCGGTGACGTCCAGCGACGCCAACGCCAACTACGTTTACTACGGCGTGCGCGAGTTCGGCATGAGCGCGATCAGCAACGGCCTCGCCCTGCACGGCGGCTTCCTGCCATACGATGCGACCTTCCTGGTGTTCTCGGATTATTCGCGCAACGCGCTGCGGATGTCGGCGTTGATCCCGGCGAACGTCGTGCATGTGTTCACGCACGACTCGATCGGCCTCGGCGAAGACGGCCCCACGCACCAGCCGGTCGAACATCTCGCCGCGCTGCGCTACATCCCCAACAACGAACTCTGGCGTCCCTGCGATGCCGTGGAATCGGCGGTGGCGTGGCAGCGCGGCATCGAGCGTCGCGACGGCCCGACCTGCCTGATCTTCAGCCGGCAGAATCTCGCGCACCAGGCGCGCAGCGATGCGCAGCTGGCCGACATCGCCCGCGGCGGTTATGTGTTGCACGAACCCGCTGGCGGCAAGTTCGACGTGATCCTGATCGGCACCGGCTCGGAAGTGGAGCTGGCGATGCAGGCGGCGCGGCAACTCGCCGATGAAGGCATCGCTGCGCGCGTGGTTTCGATGCCGTCGAGCAATCGCTTCGATCGCCAGCCGGCTGAGTGGCGCGAGTCGGTGCTGCCATCGGCCTGCCGCAAACGCGTCGCCGTCGAAGCGGGCGTTACCGATTTCTGGCGCAAGTACGTCGGCATCGACGGCGCGGTGATCGGTATCGACAGCTTCGGCGCCTCCGCACCGATCGACGCGCTGTACAAATATTTCGGCATCACCGTCGAAGCCGTGGTCGCGGCGGCAAAAGCGCAGCGCTGAGACCACGTCGTAGGAGCGGCGTAAGCCGCGCCGCTCCCGCCATTGCTTGCTCGCAGGTCTGGCGCGAAATCTCGTTTCCGCACTCGCGCCACCGGGGCCGACGAGGGTGATCCGTGCCGGTTCGGTCAGCACATCCTGTACTGACTCACCGTCGCAGGCCATCCCTGGCCTGCTCACGTTCACGCCCCATCGACCCCGGCGACGCTCGGACATTCCGATGTGACGACGCAAAGGTCAAAAGCTCTTCATCCCGCTGAGACGAATTTCTCAGGGCGCACCGGATGTGTACGGATACGCCAGAGAGATTTCGGCGAGATTGGCGGATCGCGACCAAGTCCGCTCCTACGAAGCAGTTTTTTGTAACGCCAACGCCAGCAGCCGTGCCTCCAGCCATTCAGCCGCGCCCTTGGGCGCGCCCAGCCCCATGCGCTGCATCGCCTCGGCATCGTCGCCTTTGCCCGCTGCCAATGCCTGCAATACCGCCCGTACTTTTCCGCCGCGCGTATTCGTCGTCGACTTCAACCAGCCCAACGCCTTCACCAGGCGTTGTTCGACCGCGGTGAAGTCGCTGCCCAGCGGATAGTCAGGCAGCAGACCTTCGTCGCGGAATGAACGCAGCGTCTGCGCCAGCATCGTGTCCGAATTGCGCGCATGGCTGATCGGCGGCGAATAGTCGCTCGCGAGTTTCAAGCCGGCTTTGGCATGCTGGATCAGCCCGGCCTGGAAACGCGCATCGGCGATCGCCAGCATGCGCCGCACGCAGTCTTCGTCCGAGGCATCGCGCAGGTCGGCGATGCCGTATTCGGTGATCGCGATATCGCGCAGGTGGCGCGGGATGGTGGTGTGGCCGTAATTCCACAGCACGTTGGAAGACATGTGGCCGTCGCGATTCTCGCGCAGCGCGCGGAACAGCAACACACTGCGGCCATCATGCAGCGCCTGCGCCATCGCCACGAAGTTGTATTGGCCGCCGACGCCGGAAACGACCGGACCGTTCTCCAGCGCATCGGACGTCGCGGCGCCGAGTACGGACATCATCATGCAGGTGTTGAAGAAGCGCGCGTCGCGGCGCTGCAAGCGCTCCAGTGTTTCGTTGCCGCCGTAGAGTTCGTTGATATGCGAGATGCGCGTCATGCCGACGCCGCGTCGCGCCGACTCGGGCAGTTCGCGCAACCAGCGATACAGATCGTGCGAGCCAAGATAGAAACCGCCATCGAGCCAGTGGCCTTCGGCTTCCAGCCGGGCCAGATCTTCGGCGGTCGCGGCATCGGCGTTGAGGCGCCGCATCGCTTCAACATCGTCGAGCACGCGGCGCTTCAGGATGCCGGCCTCGTACAAATGCATGAAACCGTCGTTGACCATTTCGCTGGCGCCGTACAGGCCTTGCGCGAACGGCGCGGTGCCGCCGAACTCGCGCACCAGTGTGCTGTCGGCCAGACCGGGTGAAAGCGCTGCGAGCAAACGCAGATAGTCGGCGTTGCGTTGATGGCGCAATGCGAGCGCATGGCAGAGCGCGTCCGACAACGAACCGATGCCGATCTGCAGCGTGCCGCCATCCTTCACCAAGGCACTGGCATACAGTCCGATCGCGAATTCGGCGTCGCTGACCGCGGCGCGCGGCAACGCGAACAATTGCGGCGCAGGGCCGGGAATCTCCAGCACGGCGTCGAAGAAATCTTCCGCGACCGCCGCGGTGCCGCCGATCCACGGAAGCGCGGGATCGATCTCTGCGATAAGAAATGGCTTTGGCAAACCGCGTCTGGCGATTTCATCAAGCAGATCGAAAGTCAGGTCAGGATTGCAGCTCAGGCTCAGGCGCGCGCCGCCGGGCTCGCGCGCAACCTTGTGTGCGATCACGTTGACGCCGCGTCCGGCCACCGCGCGCGCGACATGCGTGTAGTTGAGGCTGGTGTAGCTGCGCTGCGCCTGCTGCGAGCCAAGCAGCGAGCCCGATTGCAGATAGAACTCCTCGACGTGGATGTTCGCCGGCAGCGCGTCTTTCTTTTGTGCGATGGCGTAATCGAGCGCTTCGAAATCCTCGCCGAAATGCCGCGCGGCGAACGGCGCCAGAAAGCGTCGTTCCAATCCGGGCGCCGCTTTCGGCGGCGTCAGCGACAACGCGGTGTGGATGCCTAGCGTGTACGTGCTGTCCGCGGTGACATGCCGGTAAAGCGCGTTAATCAGCCGATGCGGTTTGCCCAGGCCCAGCGGCGCCGCCAGCACGATGTCCTTGCCGGTGTAGGCGAGCAGGGCGGCGACAGCCTCATCGAGTCGGGTCAGCGTCACGGTCTGCCTTCAGGTTGGTCGGGGGAGTCGGGCACAGCCAGTATCGCATGGTGAAATCGTTGCCAAAAAAGCGTCAGAGACGATTCACCGGAATCTTGAGATAGCGTTCGCCGTCGCCCTCGGGCGGCGGCAATTCGCCGGCGCGGATATTGACCTGCACCGCGGGCAGCAGCAGCGCCGGCACCGCCAGCGTGGCATCGCGTGCGCTGCGCAACGCAACGAATTCGCCTTCGCTGCGTTCGCCGCCGACATGGATGTTGTCGGCCTTCTGTTGCCCGATCGTGGTCTCGCAACGCAGCTCGCGGCCACCGGGTGCGTAGTCATGGCAGACGAACACGCGCGTCGTATCGGGCAACGCGAACAGGCGCTGGATCGAGCGATACAGCGTCGCGGCATCGCCGCCGGGAAAATCGCAGCGTGCCGTGCCGGCGTCGGGCAGGAACAGGCTGTCGCCCGGAAACAGAGCGTCGCCGATCAGATAGGCGATGCTGTCTTCGGTATGGCCCGGCACGGCGATCACGCGTGCGGCGATGCCACCGAGCTGGAATTCCTCATCGTCGGCGAAAAGGCGATCGAACTGCGAACCATCGCTGGCGAAATCCGCGCCTAGGTTGAACAGCGATTTGAAATGCGCCTGCACGCGCCCGATGCCGACGCCGATCGCGGTGCGTGCGCCGAGCTGCGATTTCAGCCACGCGGCTGCGGACAGATGGTCGGCATGCGCATGCGTTTCCAGAATCCAGCCGACGCGATAGCCGTTGCTGGCGACCACCTCGAGCAGATGCTGCGCCGATGCCGTGCCGGTGCGCCCGGACGCGGCGTCGTAGTCGAGCACGGGGTCGATGATCAGCGCGTCGCCGCTGTCGGCATCGGCGACGACATACGTCCATGTGCCGCTGCCGGCGTGATGTTGCGCGTGGACAGCGGGCGTGCGCATCGGCCGATTATTTCGCCGTCGGAGCCAGCGCGTAATTGATCATCGCGGCAAGGCGGCTGCCGGCCCGGCGCAGAC
>NZ_DATGBO010000124.1:0-12659 GCF_035312645.1 Arenimonas sp. | reverse complement strand
TCGGAAAAATCGGGTTTCTGGGGGGGCGTGCTCATGGCGGGTCTCCCGGACGGTAAGGGTCCGGTGCCAACCATAGACCAAAACCGATGGCTGGAAAATTAAGTTTTCGATAAGGAAGATCGACCCATGGGAGCGGCGTGATCGCGACGTGATTGCCGCGTCGCATCAAGCGCCTGATCAACGCAAGCAGACGATCAAGGGCATCGTTCCTGCTGAGGCAAGCCTGGCCTTGCCCGCTCCCACGGTACCCACGGCTGTTACAGCGCGTCCCCGTCCAACTCGCCGGTGCGGATGCGCATCACCCGCTCGAGTTCGTAGACGAAGATCTTGCCGTCGCCGATCTTGCCGGTATTGGCCGCGGACTGGATCGCCTCGACGACGCGGTCGAGCTGGTCGCTGGTGACAGCGACTTCGAGCTTGATCTTGGGCAGGAAGTCGACCACGTATTCGGCGCCGCGATACAGCTCGGTATGACCTTTCTGTCGACCGAAGCCCTTGACCTCGGTGACGGTCACGCCGGTGACGCCGGCTTCGCTCAAGGCCTCGCGCACGTCGTCGAGCTTGAACGGCTTGATGATCGCCATGACCATTTTCATTGGGCAGCTCCTGGGCGCTTAAAGGTTGTAGCCACGTTCGTTGTGCAGGGCGAGATCGAGGCCTTCGGTTTCCTCGTCTGCCGCCACGCGCAGGCCGAGCGTCGCATCGATCAGCTTGAGCAGCACGAAACTGACGATCGCAGTGTAAAGGATGGTGACGCCGACGCCCTTGGCCTGCGTGAATAGCTGGCCGGCGATATCGGTGACCGTACCAAAGCCGCCTAGCGCCGGCGCCGCGAACACGCCAGTCAGCAGCGCGCCGAGAATGCCGCCGATCGCATGCACGCCGAAGACGTCGAGTGAATCGTCATAGCCGAGCACGCGCTTGAGGCTGGTCGCGCTGAAGAAGCAGACCACGCCGGCGGCCAGACCAATGACCAAGGCGCCACCCGGACCGGCAGTGCCAGAAGCCGGCGTGATCGCGACCAGCCCCGCAACCGCGCCCGAGGCGATACCGAGCACGCTGGGCTTTTTGTGCGTCAGCCATTCAATCGCCATCCACGCCAACGCGGCGGCAGCAGTGGCGATCTGCGTGACCAGCATCGCCATGCCGGCAGTACCGTTGGCCGCGACCGCCGAACCGGCATTGAAACCGAACCAGCCGACCCAGAGCATGCTCGCGCCGATCAGGGTGTAGCCGAGGTTGTGCGGCGCCATCACCGAATTCGGATAGCCGCGACGCTTGCCGAGTACGAGCGCGGCAACGAGTCCGGCGACGCCGGCGTTGATATGCACCACCGTGCCGCCAGCGAAGTCGAGCACACCCCAGTCCAGCAGCAGGCCGCCCGGTCCGCTCCAGACCATGTGCGCGATCGGCGCGTACACCAGCGTGAACCACAGGCCCATGAACAGCAGCATCGCCGAGAATTTCATGCGCTCGGCGAACGCGCCGACGATCAATGCCGGCGTGATGATCGCGAAGGTCATCTGGAAAGTGATGAACACGCTTTCGGGCACGGTGAGAAATAAACTGTCGGGCGTGAGCCCGGCAAGAAAGGCGCGATGCAGGCCACCGACGAACGAGTGCAGGTTCACTTGATCCTTGATCATGCCGCTGGTATCGAATACCAGGCTGTAGCCGTAGATCACCCAGAGAATGCTGACCAGACCGGTGATCGCGAAGCACTGCATCAGCACCGAGAGCACGTTCTTCGATCGCACCATGCCGGCGTAGAAAAGCGCGAGGCCGGGGATGGTCATGAACAATACGAGCACCGTCGACACCAGCATCCAGGCGGTGTCGCCAGTGTTGAGCGTGGGCGCAGCCACGGGCGTGTCGGCAAGCGCCGTCAGCGGAAGCGCGAGGACCGTCAGCGCGGCCAGTCGGGTCAGGGCAGGTCGGTTCATGAAGGTCTCCGGGCAGGTGTTCGAACTGTTGCCCGGCGATGACGGATTGATTGCTCACGCCGATCATGTTTCGATATGGGCCCCTCGCGGTCAGCGCCACGAATCGTCGCGCGGCGGCAAGGAACTTCCTACAGGCTGCGGATCCGTCACCCGACGGCCGTCGTCGGGATCACGCGGCGAGACTGCCGGCGTCCACCGGAGAAACGCCCCATGATCGACCTCAAAGCCATCGACGATCTCGCCCGCCGCCTCACCAGCCTGGTTCCGCCCGGACTGAAAGACGCACGCAGCGACCTCGAGCAGAACATGAAAGCGACCTTGCAGGCAGGCCTCGCCAAGCTCGATCTGGTCACCCGCGAAGAGTTCGACGTGCAGCGCGCGGTGCTGCTGCGCACCCGCGAAAAAATCGACGCGCTCGAACGCGCCGTCGAAGTGCTCGAAGCCAGGCTGGCTTCCAGTCCCGGCAACAACCACTAAACCTACGGCCCTGCCGCAATGACACTGGCGCTGGCGCATAGCCGCGCCCGGGCCGGCGTGCACGCACCGGCGGTCCGCGTCGAGGTGTATCTGTCGCCCGGCTTGCCGGCGATGCAGATCGTCGGGCTGCCGGAAGCGGCGGTCCGCGAGAGTCGCGATCGCGTGCGCGCGGCGATCCAGTGTTCGCAACTGGAAATGCCAAATCGCCGGATGATCATCAACCTTGCACCCGCCGATCTTCCGAAAGACGGCGGACGTTTCGATTTGCCGATCGCACTCGGCATCCTCGCAGCGAATGGCGATGTCAGCGTCGAGGCGCTGGCGCGTTTCGAATTGCTCGGCGAACTCGCGCTCACCGGCGAGCTGCGCATGATCGATGGCGTCCTGCCTGCGGCGCTCGCCGCCGCCGCGGCCGGACGCGCGCTGATCGTACCCGCCGGCAATGGCGACGAAGCCGCGCTCGCCAGCGACGTCGAGGCGTATACGGCGCGCACGCTGCTCGAAGTCGTCGCCCACATCAACGGCGTGAAATCGCTACCGCTGGCATTGCCAAATCAACTTGGCACGTTGCTGCCGAGCTATCTCGATCTCGCCGACGTGCGCGGGCAATTGCAGGCACGACGCGCGCTGGAAATCGCGGCGGCCGGATCGCATCATCTGCTGCTGATCGGTCCACCCGGCTGCGGAAAAACCTTGCTCGCGTCGCGGCTACCCGGCCTATTACCGGAAGCAAGCGAAGCCGAAGCACTGGAAAGCGCGGCGGTCGCTTCCGTGTCGGGCCGCGGCCTGGATCTGACACGCTGGCGCGTGCGAAATTTCCGTTCGCCGCATCACACCGCGAGCGCGGTGGCGCTGATCGGTGGCGGTGCGGAACCGCGACCGGGCGAAGTATCGCTGGCGCACAACGGCGTGCTTTTTCTCGACGAGCTCGCCGAGTGGGACCGCCGGACGCTGGAAGTGTTGCGCGAACCGCTGGAATCTGGCGTGGTGACGATTTCGCGCGCCGCGCGCGCGGCAGAATTTCCTGCGCGTTTTCAGCTGGTCGCCGCCATGAATCCCTGCCCCTGCGGTTGGGCCGGCGATCCGTCCGGGCGCTGTCGTTGCTCGGGCGAAGCCGTGTTGCGCTATCGCGCACGCCTGTCCGGCCCCCTGCTCGATCGCATCGATCTGCAGCTGACCGTGCCGCGTCTGGCGCCGCACGAGATGCGCAGCGATTCGCCGCGCGGCGAAGCTACCGCCATCGTGCGCGAACGCGTGGTCGCCGCACGCATACGGCAACATCGCCGCAGTGGAAAAACCAACGCGCAACTTTCGCAAGCGGAAACCGAACACCACTGCCATCTTTCCGGCCGGGATCAGACCCTGCTCGAGCGGGCAATGGAAGCACTGCAACTCACCGCCCGCGCCACCCATCGCATCCTGCGCGTGGCACGCACCATCGCCGACCTCGAAGACAGCGAGCGCATCACCACTGCGCACCTCACCGAAGCGATCGGCTATCGTCAGCTCGATCGCGGGCAAAGCGCTGGGTAATTTCCTGCAGGAGCGATCATGGTCGACGATGACTTCACGACGAAGGATTTGCGAAGAGCAGGATCCCGTTCGCCGGCAATTTTCTCCTGCACACCGTAGGAGCCAGCTTGCTGGCGACGCCTTTCCCGGATGCGGCCTCGATTCCCGCAAGCGAGTGAGCGTCGGGGTAGTTGCTGCCGGGGTAGGCTTGGTCGCCAGCAAGCTGGCTCCTACGAGATCAACGCACCGCTTTGCCCAGCGGATCGAATTCCGTCGCGATGATCTCGGTGGCGCGGCGTCCGAAGCCGCTGACCGCGACCGCGGCGGTACTCAGGCCATCGAGCTCGAACAGACGTTCGGCGCAGTCATCGTTGATGGCGCCGGTGACGAACGCGCCGTAACCGAATTCGGTCGCGGACAGATACAGGTTCTGCGACAGATGCCCGGCGTCGAGCTGGATCACCCGCCAGGCCTTGCTGTTATTGCGATATTTCCAGAAACTGCGCTGGAAGCGCGCGGCCATCAGCAGCAACACCGGCGCATTGGCGAACCATGACTGGCCGGCGACCAACTCATTTGCGATCGGCAGCAGCGCGTCTGCCGCGATCAGCCGCATCGGCTCCAGCACATGCGCCGTGCTGTGATAGTGATACAGCCCTGGCGCCAGACCTTCGACGCGCTGCACCAGCACGAAGGCCTCGACCGGATGCAAGCCACCACCGGACGGACTGTTCTTTTTCAGCGCGACCGCGCCCGGCGAGAAGTCCTGCGTTGCCTGGGCAGCGAACACGCGATGCAATACGCGACTGAGATCGATCAGCGGCAATACGAAATCGTTGTCGAAATTGCGGCAGGTCGAGCGCGCGGCGAGCAGCTCGTCGAAAGCGGTCTTGTCGGGCGTCGGCAGCGCATGCCAGCTTTCGCGTTCGCGAACCTGCAACGCTTCCGTCGGCGGCAGGCCGTGATCGTCGATCATGCTTTTCCAGGTACGCTCGCCGACACGCCCGGCATCGGCCTGGACATCGACGCCCTGCCAACGACTGAAGGTATGCGCCAAAGCCGCCGGCCCCCACCAGGCGGTATCGCGCAGCGCCTGATCGCGCGCGCGCAGCTCTGCGTGTTCCGCGTGATCGCCCAGCAACAATCCAGCCGCGAGCAATCGCGCGATGCGCTCGGCGCCGAAGTTTTCGACGAGTTCCGAGTACGCATGCGCTTTGTCGGCCGTGACCACATCGAACACCGCAAGATCGGCGAACTCCAGCACGACCTCGAGACCCAGATGCGGCGCCAGCGCCACCCATTCGCTGCGCGTCACCATGCCGGCGCCGCCCGACATCAGATCTTCGAGGGAAAATTCCGGGCGCTCACGGCGCTGGAGAAAGAAATAGCTCGGGCGCGTCAGATGCATGGCGGGAACAGGCAGGGCAGGAGCGGCGATCTTGCCAGAGTTGTCGCGATCAGGATCGCGGCATATCGGCTCGCTTGATGTCCGGAGCCTGCATCAACTGTCCAGAAGGAAAGGAACGACGTCCTTCGGCCCGCCTTCCGCTTCCCGTCCTTGCCGTGTTGCATTGGTCACAGGCAGCCGCTAGCCTGCCTCGACCTCAATACGAGGGATAAGGGGGAATAATAATGGCCAAGCCTTTTTCGCCAGACGTCGCCGACAAGCTACTCAACAAACTGTCCAGTGATGACGACTTCCGCGCCCTGTTCGAAAAAAATCCACGTGCGGCGCTCAAGCAGGTCGGCCATGAAACCCCCGAGACCGATCGCGACGTGAAAGGCGCCGATCATGTCCTGTGCTGCTACAGCGTCAAGACGCTGGCCAGCAAGGAACAGATCAAGGCGGCGCACAAGGAACTCAAGGCACAGCTTTCGCAGCTGCCCTTCCACTACGAGATGGCCGCTCTAGGAACGCGTTGATGCCAAGGCCGCCGTCAGCGACCGCAAGCGGGTTTCGACGAACGGGATCTTTTCGGCGTTGGGCCATGCCCGGTTGAACGCGGTGAGTTTTTGCCGGGCCAGTTTCGGCTGGCCCAGCTTCACCGCAAACTCTGCGGCACTCAACAAGGCCAGATTGCTCTCGACAATATTCGCGGGCGTCCACATGTCAAAGCTGTTCCATTCACCGTAAGCGCGCCCGCGCTCGCGAGCCAGCCAATTCGCTTCTTCCAGCGCTGCAGTTTCGTTGCCCGCGGCGACGTAAGCACGCATCAATACGGCATGACTGAAATACAACTCGCTGCCGTCATGGCGAGCGCGCAATAACGAGATGGCTGTCTCCGGCTGTCGTGCTGCCAATGCCAGCTCAGCCTCCAGAATCGTCTGCATTCCTACGAGAGATGCCTCACCGTTGTTGGTGGCCGGCCCTTTCGCCAGCGCCAACGCGGTTTTCGCAGTGTCTACGTCGCCGTTGCGTGCGGCCAGCCAACCGGCGGCGAGAAGCGGGAAAATGGCGTTGTCACGTTCCTGGTCGTCCTTGCTCGCCAACCGCGCTGTCTCGGTAGCCACGAAGTCGCGCCACTGGGCCGGCTGCAGTTGCCCGGCATAGCTGCTCAAAGAAAGCTGTGCGCCTAGAAGCGCACGCGCCTGGAATGGAGACGCCGCTTCCGACTGCGCATGCAATGTCGCGAGCACCGCCAGCGCTTCTGGCCATTTACCCTGATCGAGCAGGAAGACCGGATCGTCGAGATGCAGCTCCAGATCCACACCCGACATCCCGCTTTGCGTCTGCGACTGCAGTACGCGAGCCGCGGTAACGAAATTTCTCTCGGCCGCGAAAGACTCGGCAGCCTCCAGCTTGTTTCCTGCGACGCCCATCGCCTCGGCCTGCTGGAAAGCCGCACGCGCCTCGGCATAGCGATTGAGCGACAGCAGGATGGCACCCTGCAAATAAAATGCATTGCCGCGAGATGGATTCTTGGGAGAGAGGGCCGGCGTCAGAAACGCCAAGGCATCGCTGTAGCCATGATTGGCCGCGGCGACATTGGAATAGTTGTAATACGCCTGGAAATCGTCGGGATAGAGTGAGGCAAGCAACTTGTATTTCGGCAATAGTTCCGAGGGCGCACCGAAGCGCGCAATAAACGCGTTGAGCTCCAGAAGTTCGCGCTGACTAAGTCTTTGCTGATTCTGCTTGGCCTGCAGCGCCAACTGCTTGGCCAGGCCAAACTCGCCATTCCTGGCGTGGGCTCGCGCCATCCCCATTTGCGCCATCGCAAACTGCGGATCAAGTTTCAACGCCTGCTGGAACAGGGCCAGCGCTTCGGCATATTGGCTCTTGCGGTTGGCACTTACTGCCAACGAATACGCCCGTAGTGCATCCAGGTTCGATGTCGTCACCAAGGCCAGCGGCTTGTCGTTGGCGCGGATATCCCGCAGCGACTCGCCCAGCTTCTCGCGCAATCCACTGTTGACGGAATCGAGCGACGTCAACGCGGAGTCGACGCCACGTCCTTCCGCCGACTGCGCGTACACCGTCACCTGGTTGTTCGGATCCACCACCTCGATATTGACGCGCAGCTTGCCGCCGACTTCGGCGATCGATGGCAGCAGCAGCGCGCGCGCACCTTCGCGCAATGCGATCTCGCTGCCGACGCCACGATCGATCGTTGTCTGCTGGCCGCGGCCCATGCGCTGCAGGGCGTCCTGCACTTTCAGCTCGGGCACGAGGTTGACGTAACGCGACTGCTCCAGGCTCACGCGCAGCGCTGTCGCCAGCGATTCCTGCAGGCGCGGGTCGTCGGTGAAGTTGTCCATGTCGCCGACCACGACCCAGTCGCGTTCGTGGAAGGCCAATGCGGGCGGGCTGCGGAAAGTGGAATACAAGGTGCCGCCAAGCAGGCCGAGCACGCACAGCACTTCCACGGCGAGGATGGGCGGGCGCCGCCACAGCGGCACTTCGCGCCAGGATTTCTGTCCTGACGGGGGCAGACGCAACGGCGCGGTGCCCGGCTCACCGACCTCGTGCACGATCATCGGCGCAGGCACGCCCTTGAAACGGTAGCGACCATGCACCAGCCAGCGCAGCTTGCCGGCGCGTTCGCCGAGTTCGGACTGCGCGCGATGCGCGAGGGTCTGCGCCATGCCCGACATCAGGATCTGCCCGGGCATCGCCAGCGCCATCAGGCGGGCGGCGACCGGTTTGGCCAGACCTTCGACTTCCAGCGGCTTCGCACCCGCGGCGATCGCCTGCGGGGTGCTGATCCAGGTCATCACCTCGCCAACGTGGATGCCGACGCGTGCTTTCAACTCCATGCCCAGCTCGGCGGAGAGTTCCTTGAGCGCGCATTGGTAACGCAGGGCGAAATCGACGGCCTGGACGGGGCGCTCGAACAACGCAAGCAGGCCGTCGGCCTTGTCGATCAGGCGGCCCTGGGTGAATTCGAGCAGGTCGCGGACCTGCAGGTCGAGGCGCTGCCAGAGCGCCGCCGCATTGGCATCGCCGAGGCGTTCGATGAATGCGGTGGAATCAGCCAGATCGGCTAGCAGAACCGTCCGGAGCATCGGGGTGACCGACGCCGCTGCCGATTGCGGGGGGAGGCTCGCTGGGGTGTCCATGGCCTGCGTCTTCGGCTTCAGTATTGCCTACAACGCCGGGTCAACACGGCTGCGGCCATCGCACACGTGCTTCACGGGGCCAGCCGCCAATGGTCGCCGCCCTTGCGCTTGGCTTCGTACAGCGAGCTGTCGGCGCGGCTGTACCAGGTCGACCAGCCGCCAGGGTCGTGGCAGAAGGCGCCGCCGACGCTGACGCTGAGCCGGTGCTCGCCCAGGCTGGGCAGGCGCAGGCCGCGTACCGCGGCGATCAGGCCGAGGGCGCGGTTGGCGAGTTCGCCACCATCCGACACCCGCATCACCAGCGCGAACTCGTCGCCGCCGAGGCGGCAGGGCAGATCCATCGGGCCGGCCTGGCGACGCACTTCTTCGGCCACGGCGCGCAGTGCGGAATCGCCGGCGAGGTGACCGGTGAGGTCGTTGATGCGCTTGAAGTGGTCGATGTCGATCAGCAGCAGCGCGAGTTTCTGAGCGCCCAACGGGTAACGGCTGATTTCGTCGAGATAGCGGTAAAGGCCGCGTCGGTTCGACAGCCCGGTGAGGTCGTCGCTGCGTACCAGCTGCTGCGCCACGGACAATTCACTGCGCGTCTGCCGCAGCGTGTCCAGCGTCTGCATCAGGTCTTCGTTGCGGCGGCGCAGGCTCTGCACCAGTTGATGCTCACCGGCGACCAGATAGGAAAAACTGCGCTGCATGAAACGCGCGACCACCGCGGGCTCGCGATCGATCAGCGTGTTGAAATTTTCCTGGGTGATTTCGTAGAACACGCCGGCGGTTTCGACCACGGCGCGCGCGAAGCGCTGATGGTGCCCGATGAACACCGACAGCTCGCCAAAATACTGGCCGCGGCCAAGTAACTTGTCGGCCATGCCATCTTCGAAACTGAGCCGGACTTCGCCGGTATCGATCAGGTACATGCTCTGCGCGCTGTCGCCGCGCTGGAACAATTCCTGCCCCGGCAACACCGCCCGGCTGACCGCGACGCTGGCGAGTACGCGCTGCTCGTGCTCGTCCAGCGCGGACGGCAGACGCGCGTCCTGCGAGGCAAGCGTCGCGCGGGAAGGGTACGTGTCGATATCGGGCACGAGAATCGCTAGAGGGAGTCCAGGCCCCCGAGTGTACCCAAAAACAGCGGGCCGGCCAGCGGCCCGCTGTGCGCCAGATCAAGGATTGGGCAAAGAATCCGGCCTATTCCGCGCCTCAGGCAGCCTTGACCGGCGCGCCCTGGAATTGCTCCTCCTCGGTCGAGCCCTTGAGCGCCGTCGTCGAGCTGGTGCCGCCCTGGATGGTCTGGGTCACCGAATCGAAATAGCCGGTGCCGACCTCGCGCTGATGCTTGACCGCGGTGAAGCCACGTTCGGCGGCGGCGAACTCGGCTTCCTGCAATTCGACGAAAGCACTCATCTGGTTGCGCGCGTAGCCGTAGGCGAGGTTGAACATCGAGTAGTTCAGCGAGTGGAAGCCGGCCAGGGTGATGAACTGGAACTTGTAGCCCATCGCCGCGAGTTCTTTCTGGAACGACGCGATGGTGGCGTCGTCGAGATTCTTCTTCCAGTTGAAGCTCGGCGAGCAGTTGTAGGCGAGCATCTTGCCGGGGAATTTCGCGTGGATGGCCGCAGCGAACTTGCGCGCGAAGGCGAGATCGGGCTTGCCGGTTTCGCACCAGACGAGGTCGGCATACGGCGCGTACGCGAGACCGCGCGAGATCGCCTGATCAATGCCCGGCTTGGTCTTGTAGAAACCTTCGACCGTGCGCTCGCCGGTGATGAACGGCTTGTCGTTCGGATCGATGTCGGAGGTGATCAGGTCGGCGGCCTCGGCGTCGGTGCGCGCGACTACCAGCGTCGGCACATCCATCACGTCGGCGGCCAGGCGCGCGGCGATGAGTTTTTGCACCGCTTCCTGGGTCGGCACCAATACCTTGCCGCCCATGTGCCCGCACTTTTTCACCGACGCGAGCTGGTCTTCGAAATGCACGCCGGCAGCACCGGCTTCGATCATCGACTTCATCAGTTCGAACGCGTTGAGCACGCCGCCAAAGCCGGCCTCGGCATCGGCGACGATCGGCTGCAGCCAGTCGATGCTGTCGTTGCCTTCGGCATGGTTGAGCTGGTCGGCGCGCAGCAGGCAGTTGTTGATGCGCTTGACCACCTGCGGCACGGAATTGGCCGGATACAGCGACTGGTCGGGATACATCTCGCCGGCGAGATTGGCATCGGCCGCCACCTGCCAGCCGGAAAGATAGATCGCGTTGAGGCCGGCCTTGACCTGCTGCATGGCCTGGTTGCCGGTGAGCGCACCGAGCGCATTCACGAAGGGCTTCTCGCCGAGATACTTCCACAATTTCTCGGCGCCGATGCGCGCGATCGAATGGTCGATGGCAACGGTACCGCGCAGGCGCACCACTTCCTCGGCGGTATAGCCGCGCTCGATGCCGGCCCAGCGCGGGCTCGACTGCCAGTCTTTCTTCAGTTGCTCGGCGCTGCGGAGGGAATTGCTCATCGTCGTGTCCTTGGTGGCGGTGGTGTGTTGTGTTTGTGGTTGTGTTTTTTGTAGGCGCGACGCAAGTCGCGATACCCATATATGCGAGGGCGATCGCGACTCGCGTCGCTCCTACGCCCTTATTGGATTTTTTCGTAGGCGGTAAGGGTGAGAAATTCGGCGAGCTCGTCGCTGTGCGTCAGTTCGTCCAGCATCGCGATCGCCTCGTTGATCTTCGATCCACCCGGCAGGCGCATGCGGTCGGCGAGTTTCGAGGGCAGCGCCAGCAGAGCGCGATCGAACAGGCTGAAATCGACCGGCGTGCCGTCGTCCAGATGCAGGCGGTCGTTGTGCAGCCACTGCCAGAGCTGCGTGCGGGAAATCTCCGCGGTCGCGGCGTCTTCCATCAACCAGTGGATCGGCACGCAGCCCTGGCCGTCGAGCCAGGCAGCGAGATAGCGCACGCAGACTTCCACGCTGTTGTCGAAGCCGGCGCGGCTGATCGAGCCGATGCTTGGCTTGATGAGGTCGTCGCGGGTCGGGTTCACGTCTGCGCGGTCCACGTCGAGCTGGTTCGGTCCGCGCATGTGCGCGTCGAACAATTCCTGCGCGATCGGGATCAGCGCCGGATGCGCGACCCAGGTACCGTCGTGGCCGGCACTGACTTCGCGCAGTTTGTCGGCGCGCACGCGTGCCAATGCTTTTTCGTTCGCTTCGGGATCGCCGCTGATCGGGATCTGCGCCGCCATGCCGCCCATCGCGAGCGCGCCGCGGCGGTGACAGGTCTTGATCAGCAACTCCGAATACGCTTTCAGGAATGGCTGCGTCATCGTCACCTGGCTGCGCTCGGGCAGCACGCGGTCGCGGTGCTTACGGAAAGTCTTGAGATAGGAAAAAATGTAATCCCAGCGGCCACAGTTGAGGCCGGCCATGCGTCCGCGCAACGCGTGCAGGATTTCGTCCATCTCGAACGCCGCCGGCAGCGTCTCGATCAGCACGGTGACTTTCATCTGCCCGATCGGCAGGCCCAGCCGCACTTCGATGAAGGCGAGCACTTCGTCCCAGAGAGCAGCCTCTTCCATGCTCTGCAGTTTCGGCAGATAGAAATACGGGCCGAGGTCTTTCGCTGCGAGCGCGCCGGCGTTGTGGAAGGCGAACAGACCCAGATCGAACAGCGAGCCGGACATGCGCTCGCCGTCGACGAAGACATTCTTCTCGCCCAGATGCCAACCGCGCGGACGCACCATGAGCACGGCGAGATCCTGCTGGTTGAGCACGTAATGCTTGCTGCCGTCGGGCGCCATCCAGTCCAGCGTGCCGGCGACCGCCTTGCGCAGCGCGCGCTGGCCGGTGAGCAGGTTGACCCAGGTCGGCGCGGTCGAATCCTCGAAGTCGGCCATGTAGACCTTGGCGCCCGAGTTCAGCGCGTTAATCACCATCTTCGGTTCGACCGGACCGGTGATCTCGACGCGGCGGTCGCGCAGCGCGGCCGGCAATTCGGCGACGCGCCAGTCGCCGGCGCGGATCGCGGCGGTGTCGGCGCGGAAGTCGGGCAGTTCGCCGGCATCGAAACGCAGCTGGCGATCGCGGCGGGCAGAAAGCCGGGCCTGGCGGGCTGGTTCGAAACGGCGATGCAGATCGGTCAGCAGGGCCAGCGCCGCGGGCGTGAGCAGGTCTTCCTGACCGGGG
>NZ_DATGBO010000123.1:0-9394 GCF_035312645.1 Arenimonas sp. | reverse complement strand
AAGCACGAGCACTACGCCGATGGCGCTGCCGGCTGGCTGCATCCGGATGGTGATGCGTAGGAGCGATGGCAATCGCGACATGCCCGGTCGCGATTGCCATCGCTCCTACGAAGCGTGTTGTTCGTGAGATTGGAAGAATCGTCGCGACAATTGAGCCGCAAGTGGACTGCGTCAATGCAAGCAGACTGCGATCAACACAAGTGGAACGCGTTAACGCAAGCGACTAGCCGCTGCTGCGGCAGACTTGGGTGGCAGCCCTTGCCGGCTGGCCTCGGCGCCCGAATCAGTCAATACCATGCCTGCCTAGACCATCACTATCCTGGCGGTTAGCTGCTTGAGAAGAACCAGAGGTGTGCCTAGGCAGTTCTGAAGAGATGGCTACGCAAACCGACATGCCATGGGTTTTCTGAGGCAAGCGGACCGCTTCGATGCAAATGAAGCGGAGGGTCAGCGCAAGCAGACTGCGATCAACACAAGTGGAACGCGTTAACGCAAGCGGCTAGGCGCGGCGGTAGCCGCTGCTGCGGCAGACTTGGGTGGCAGCCCTTGCCGGCTGGCCTCGGCGCCCGAATCAGTCAATACCGTTGCTGCCTTCCGGCCCTGGCGGAGTTTTCAACCTATCGTCGCGAGGGGCCGACAAGGGCCGCCATAGAAAGTTGGCGATGCGTGCAACAACGGGGCGCAGCGTTTTCAATAACGAGAGGGATTGACTCGGGACATCCTGTCCCTCGCCCTGCGGGCGGCTTCGCCGTCCAGATCGGCAATCCTGCCGATCTGTCGAACCCTTAGGGCTCGAACCCTCTCTCTTTGCGACACGTTTTGCTTTTGCTTGCTGCTGGAACAGCTCGCGTCGAACTAATTTGGCGGAGAGAGAGGGATTCGAACCCTCGGTACGGGGTTAAGCCGTACACACACTTTCCAGGCGTGCTCCTTAAACCACTCGGACACCTCTCCGCGTCTTGCCGCACTTGCTGCAAGCGTGTAACCGCCTGAAACAAGAGCGAAATTGTACCCGAGCCGATAAGCCCGGACAACCCGCATGCTCACGGTGCTTGGCCCTGGCCCGGGGGGTTGGCACAATGGCCCGGTTCCAATCGGGTAAACCCATGTCCTATCTCGTTCTCGCCCGCAAATGGCGCCCCCGGCGCTTTTCCGAACTGGTTGGGCAGGAACACGTCGTGCGCGCGCTTACCAATGCGCTCGACACCGGCCGCGTCCATCACGCCTTTCTGTTCACCGGCACGCGTGGCGTGGGCAAGACCACGATCGCCCGTATTTTCGCCAAGAGCCTCAACTGCGAACGCGGCACCGGCGCCGAGCCCTGCGGCGAATGTCCGTCCTGCGTGGACATCGATGCCGGGCGCTTCGTCGACCTGCTCGAGATCGATGCCGCCAGCAACACCGGTGTCGACGATGTCCGCGCGTTGATCGAGAACGCCCAATACATGCCTGGCCGCGGCCGCACCAAGGTCTACCTGATCGACGAAGTGCACATGCTGTCCAAGAGCGCGTTCAATGCGCTGCTCAAGACGCTGGAAGAACCGCCTGGCCACGTGAAATTCCTGCTCGCGACCACCGATCCGCAAAAACTGCCAGTGACGGTGCTGTCGCGCTGCCTGCAATTCAATCTGCGACGTCTCGAGCAGGCGCAGATCGCCGGGCAGATGACGCGCATCCTGCAGGCCGAGAACATCGCCTCCGAGCCCGGCGCGATCGCGCTGCTGGCACGCGCCGCCGACGGCAGCCTGCGCGACGGCTTGTCCCTGCTCGATCAGGCAATCGCTTACACCGGCAGCGGCAGTGGTGGTGGCAAGCTTGAAGAGGCAGGTGTGAACGCGATGCTCGGCACCGTCGAACGTGCGCAGGTCGGCGAGTTGTTGCTCGCACTGGCGGCTGGCGACGGCGGAAAATTGATCGCCGATGTCGAGGCGATGGCGCAGTTCTCGCCGGACTTCGGCCATGTGCTCGAGGATCTCGCCAGCGAGCTGCATCGCATCCAATTGCATCAGCTGGTGCCGAATTTCGAGGACGAAGAGACGCGGATCAACTCCGGTGAATTCGCCCGGCAACTATCGCCTGAGCTGGTGCAGCTTTGGTATCAGATGGCGGTCGGCGGTCGTCGCGATCTGGGTCTCGCACCGAGCCCGCGCGCGGGTTTCGAAATGGCCTTGCTGCGCATGCTGGCCTTCCGTCCTGCCGATGCAGCGACTGCGAATGCTGGCAACGCACGTGCGAATGCTGCAGCAACCGTGGCGGCGACGAGCAGCGCTGCATCAATGAAGTCTGCTGCTGCTCCAGCGCCGATGCGAGAGATCGCAAAGCCTGCGCCTCCCATGCCAGTGCCGACATCGTCGCCAGCATCAATCGCATCGTCGTCGACCGCCATACCCGTCGTCGCCAGCACGGCAGCCGTGAGCGCCGCGATGCCGCTGCACAACGCCGACGACTGGATGCATCTCGTCGCCAATGCCGGTCTCAAGGGCCCGACGCGCGAGTTGGCCGCGCACAGCGCCTTCATCGCCCATGCCGATGGTGTGCTGAAGTTGTCGTTGCCCAGCGATTCGGAACACCTGCGCACCGACAATCTCGTGCGCAATCTTGCGCAAAGTCTCAGTGTGCTGCTGGGTGCCGCACCGCAGATCCGTTTCGAGGCGGCGAAGGCCAGTGGCGGCGACACCTTGCACAACCGCAACGAGCGCCAGCGCAGCGAGCGCCAGACCGGCGCGGAAGCATCGTTCCTGTCTGATCCGATTGTCAGTCAACTGATCGGGCAGGGCGGCAATCTCGTCCCCGATTCCATCCGTCCCATCGAGTGAGAGAAAGATCATGCGTGGAAACATCGCCCAAATGATGCAACAGGCCCAGCGCATGCAGGAAAACCTGAAGCGCGCCGAATCCGAGCTCGCCACGCTGGAAGTCACCGGCCAGGCCGGGGGCGGCATGGTCAGCATCACCATCACCGGCAAGATGGTGACGCGCAAGGTGCATATCGATCCCTCCGTGCTCGGTGATGCCGAGATGCTCGAGGATCTGGTCACCGCCGCATTCAACGATGCCGTCAACAAGGCCAACGACGAGAGCAGCAAGCGCATGTCCGCGGCCACGGCCGGGATGCCGATTCCTGCCGGGATGAAGCTGCCGTTTTGATCCCAGCCAGCCGCGGCAGCATCGTCGCGAAGAAGTGGATGATCGTCGTGATTGCAAATATCCAGTGCGATCCAGAGGCACGCCGTCGCTATTCCGGAAACACATGACGCCATGAGTTCACCGTTGCTCGACCACCTGATCGAAGCCCTGCGCTGCCTGCCCGGCGTCGGGCAGAAAAGCGCGCAGCGCATGGCCTATCACCTGCTCGAGCGCGGCCGCGAGGGCGGACTGAAATTGTCGGCGGCGCTGGCCGAGGCGATCGAGCGCATCGGTCATTGCGAGCTCTGCCGCGATTTCAGCGAGGAAAAAATCTGCGCGATCTGCGCCAGCAACTCACGCGAGCGTAGCCTGCTGTGCGCGGTCGAGAGCCCTGCGGATCGGCTGGTGATCGAGCAGGCGACCGGTTATCGCGGGCGCTATTTCGTATTGCAGGGGCGACTGTCGCCGCTCGACGGCATCGGCCCGCGGGAACTCGGCCTTGATCGCCTGGCGACGCGTCTCGCCGATGGCGAAGTGAAAGAACTGATCATCGCCACCAACCCTACCGTTGAAGGCGAGGCCACCGCGCACTACCTCGCGCAGCTGGCGCGACAGTTCGACGTGCATCCCAGTCGCCTGGCGCATGGCGTTCCGCTCGGCGGCGAATTGGAATACGTCGATCGCGGTACGCTCGCACATGCGTTCGGGTCGCGAATCGAAGTGGAGCGGTGATTCCGGCCGACTACAAGCTCTCGCCAATGCATGCAGCAACGAAATCAGGAGCCGCCATGACGAACGCCAACCAATCCAGCGACAGTATTTTCGACCGGATCATCCGTCGCGAAATCCCCGCCGACATCGTCTTCGAAGACGAGCACCTGATCGCCTTCCGCGATATCGCGCCGCAGGCGCCGGTGCATGTGCTGTTCGTGCCCAAGCGCGGCGTGCGCACGCTCAATGACGTGCCTGCTGGCGACGCGGAATCGCTGGGCCGTTTGCTGCTTGCTGCCGCCGCGTACGCCAAGCGCGAAGGCTTCGCCGAAAACGGTTATCGCGTGCTGATGAACTGCAATGGCGACGGCGGGCAGACGGTGTTCCACATCCATCTGCATCTGCTCGCCGGGCGCGCGTTGCACGGGTTTGGTTGAGCGCGGCTAAATGCATCCACGTCATGAGGCATGACCAAGTCGCTGCAGGCTTATCGATCCAATATTCCGGCTACTCACATGTTCAAGAACCTCATCCCGAAGATTTTCTACGAGCACATGGACGACGGATTGGATCTGTTCGTGGATGGGCTGGGTTTCGAGATTCTTTACCAGGACGACGATTTGGCCGTGGTGGCACGTGATGGCGCCAAGGCCTACATCGTGCAGAGTCCGGAATATGCGGCCAAGGACCGTCCGGAGCTTTCCATCGAAACGGACGTCATCGATGGAATTTTCCAGGATATCTCGACGCGCGTTCCGCATCTGCTACACCCGAACGGCAAGACGGTTTCCCTGAAGCCCTGGGGCGCAAGAGAGTTCGCGATGCTGGACAAGACCGGCGTCTGCGTCATTTTCCGGCAGTGGCCCGACGGCGAGTAAGGCGTCGACAAAGTCGTTTCGCCGATCGGTCGGTGACCGACCTAAAGCAGCCATCGCGGGCCCTGAAGGCTCAGGTACTCGCCATCACCAATAAAACGGCACGCGCTCGACGATCACATCGACGTCCTTGCGCACGGGCCACAAATACACGGCATCGGCGGCGACGCGGGCATAGCGATAATCGAAGTCGCCGACCTTGCGTGTCTCGACACCTTCGATGCGACCGGTGATCGTGACCGCGCGGCCGGGCTTGAACACTTCCGGATCGTAGAAACCGGTGCGGCAGGCGAGGAAGCGGCCTTCGCTGCGATCGAGCTTGCGCGGCTCGCCGCTGCTGTCCAGCGCCATGCCGACGATCTCGAAGCAGCTGCGCGTTGCCTGCGGCTCGACCTTCACTATCTGGCCGCCCCAGCGCACGAGTTCGCCGACGGCTTCGCGCTTGGCGGCATCGTCGGGAAGCAGCGGCGAGAATTGTCCTTGCAACGGTGCCGGCATGCTTACGCAGCCGGCGAGGGTGAGCAGAAACGGTAGTGCGAATCGGCGTTTCATGATCGGCCTCCGGAAGTTTTTCGTTGGGGACGGCCGGCGCGGAATTGGCGCAGGTCGCGGATCAGTTCCTGACGTTGCGGTGGGCTGAGTTCGAGGCCAGCGTAGCGCCAATCGCAGTAACGTCGGCTGAGCCGCAGCACCGTTTCTGCGTTGTCCGGCAGCAGCGCCGCGACGCGATTGCCGAAGCTCAACGGTGCTTCTTCCGGCGCCTTGCGGATGCCAACGCGTGCGAGGCGTCTGCCGAAAGTCCGCCAGGCACGGATCAGCGGATCGCTGCGATCCTTGTGCTGGCGCTGCAGCAACCACAGCGTCACCGCAAGGGCGAACGCGGCACCGACCGCGAACGCGATCACCAGCTGCCAAGCTTCCGCGTCCTTGATGCCGAGCGGGCGCAGCAGGTTTTTCTGCCGCGCGGCATTGAAGCCGAGCACCATTTCGTTCCAACCGTTGCGCAGCGTGTCGGCGATGTCGAACATCGGCTGGAACTGTTCCTGGGCCTGGCCGAACAGCGATTGATCCTGCCTTTTGCGCAGGTCGTCGACGGTGTCGAGAATGTTTTCCGGTGCCACCGCCGCGGTCGGATCGACACGCAGCCAGCCGTGGCCTTCGATCCAGATTTCCGTCCAGGCGTGCGCGTCCTTGCGATACACCAGCCAGTAGCCGCCGATCTTGTTGTAGTGCCCGCCGGCATAACCGGTGATCACGCGCGCGGGCACGCCGGCCGCGCGCATGAACACGACGAAGGCCGAACTGAAATGCTGGCAGAAACCTTGCCGGGTCTGGAACATGAAATCGTCGGTGGCGTCGATGCCGACCGGTGGCGCGGAAATCGTGTACTGGAAATCCTTGCGTATCCATCCCAGGAAGCGCTTGGTCAGCGCCAGCGGATCCGGCGTCTGCGCGCGCCATTGCAGCGCCAACGTGCGCAGCTTCGGATCGCGGCCCGGTGGCAGTGCGAGCAGCAGGCGGCGGTCGTAAGGAGACAACTCGGGTTCGAACAACGCGTCCGGCGACGATTCACCGGTGTAGCGCAGGAGATTGTTCACCGGCTCGTTGCTGCGCGCGGTCAACTCGCCGGTGACCCGCGAGTTCTCCGGTTGCGACAGCGGCACATCGAGCAGGACCAGATCGCGTTGCTCGGTCGGCTCCAGCGTGATTTCGTAGCGGATACGGGTCGGGCCGGGCTGCATCTGCGGCGGCGGCAGCATTTCGAAATCGTCGCGTCGCGTCCAGGCCTGGCCATCGAAAACGGTCAACGCCGGGCCGCGCCAGTACATCTGCTCGGGCTTCGGTGTTGCACCGGGAAAACGCACGCGCAGGGCCGGCGTGTCGTCGACGAGCACGTCCAGCCATTCGTTCGGCGTCATGCGATCGCCCAGGCCCATGTGCTTGTTCGATAGTTGCGGCAGGCCCCACAAAGGCGAGGCCAGGCGAGGAAACAGCCAGAAGCCTGCGAGCGCCATCGGCAACGCGATCAACAGCGCGAACGCGGATTGCCGCAACAGGCGCGGCCAGGCGACAGGTGCTGCCCCGGGCAGCAGTCGCGACCACGCCATCAATGTCATCAGCAGCGCCGGCAAGCACAGCGACAAGGTCAGCGGCCCCTGGTTCTGCAGGAAGGCCGCGAAGGGCGCGAACAGCGAAAATCCCAGCAGGCTGCGGGCATCGCGGGTGACGAAAGTTTCCGCAGGTTTCAGCAACAGCATCGCCAGCAATCCGGCGCAGCCGGTATCGCGACCAACACGAAAGTTGAAGGCCGCGAATACCAGTCCGGCCACCGCGATCGTCACCAGCAGGCGCAACGCACCCGGCCATTGCCGCGGCGACCAGGCCCCGGCAGCGCTCATCGCAAGCAAGACCGCCGCCAACCACGGAGGCAATTGCAGCAACAACGGCAGGCAACAGGTCAGTGCCGCGATCAGGCAGAGCCAGCGCAGCGGACGCGAGAGTGGCGCGCTCATGATTCCGCCGCCGCTGGCAGCAGCGCCAGCGCGCGCAGGCAGACGTGACGATGTTCGGCACCGCGGCCGGCGGGAACGACCTGCTGCGGCAGGCGCAGACAGTAACGGCTGCCGCTGCGCTCGGCATCGACGACCCAGCGCGCAAGCCGACGGATCTTTGCTTCGTAAGGCAGCGCATGCAGCGTTTGCCAGTCGAGGGTGATATCGCGCGCGACGGCCGATTCGTATTCGCGCACCAGCAGGCGATCGGCGCGGGCCGAGGCTTTCCAGGCGATCTGCCGTTGCATGTCGCCGGGGCGGTATTCGCGCAGATGATGCGGCTGCTCGCCGTGCGCGCGCGTGCGCGGCGAATCGCCATCGCCGGGGGCTTCGGGCAGGACCGGAGCTTCGATATCGAGCATTGGATACACGAGCAGGCGTGTGTCCGGACGCAGCCAGCTCCAGGCGCGTGCCAGCCCAAGCGGGCGCAGCGTGCTGAGCCGGATGCGTCCGGTCTCGAACCAGCCACGCTGCTGCGTGGCGATGTCCATCACCACTTCCGATTCCTCGTTGGCGCCGAGGTCGAATATCTGCTGCGCGCCTGCGCACAGCAATTCCAAACCGGGTCGCAGGCGCGCGCCATCGGCGTCGAAACGGAACTTCAGCGAGATAGCCTGCCCGGCGAACACCGGCTCGGCATGCAGGGCCCGGAGACGCACGCCGGAAAGAATCAGATGCGCATGCACGAAACTGTTGTGCACGACGGCGGCCAGCAGGAATACCAGCAGCAGCGCCGGATTGTTGTTGTAGTTCAGGCCGCCGACCAGCATCGTGCCCAGCGAAACAGCGATGAACAGTCCGAACCCCGTCGGCAGGATGTAGATGCGCCGACGCGTGATCCGCACCGGCAGCGTTTCCGGTTGTTTGGGCCGCACCAGCGCCAGCGCCGCCATGCGGTCACCGAAACGTTCGACGCCGTCGCGGACAGCCGCCATCGATCAATCCACGGCGACGGCGGTGAGGATGGAATAGGCGAGCTTGTCGCGCGATTCCGACTCCGCCTCCGGCACGATGCGATGCGCCGCGACCTGCACGAACAAGGCCTGCACGTCCTCGGGCAAGGCGTGGCCGCGCCCGCTGATCAGGGCATGCGCACGCGCACCTTGCAGCAGCGCGAGCCCGGCGCGCGGCGACAGGCCGACGCGTACGCCGCGATGGCGTCGGCTTTCCGCCAGCAGCGCCTGCACATAGGAAACCAGCGCTTCGCTGGCAAGTACGGCGGCGACCGAACGACGCAGCGCGACGACGTCATCGGTGGAAAGTTTCGGCAGCACCTGCGCGATCATCTCGCGGCGGTCGCCGCCGGAAAGCATCGCCTTTTCCGCCACAGCATCCGGGTAGCCGAGCTTGAGGCGCAACAGGAAACGATCGAGCTGCGAATCAGGCAGGGGGAACGTGCCGGCGAGATCGACCGGATTCTGCGTCGCGATCACGAAGAACGGCTGCGGCAGCGTGTGCGTGACGCCATCGACGCTGACCTGATGCTCGGCCATCGCTTCGAGCAGCGCGCTCTGTGTGCGCGGCGGTGCGCGGTTGATTTCGTCGGCGAGCAGCAACTGGGTGAAGATCGGACCGGAATGAAAACGGAATTCGCGAGCGGTCGGATCGAAGATCGATACGCCTAGGATGTCCGAGGGCAGCAAGTCGGAAGTGAATTGCATGCGCTGGAAATCCAGCCCCAGCGTCGCCGACATCGCGCGCGCCAGCGTGGTCTTGCCGAGGCCGGGCAGATCTTCGACCAGCAGGTGTCCACCGGCGAGCAAGGTGGTGAGCGCGAGGCGCACTTCCCGTGGCTTGCCCAGCACCAGCGAATTGATCTGTGCAGCCGCCGCCGCGAGCGACTCGCGCAAGGGGTCGGTTAGGATGGCGGCGTGCAGGGTCTGGGCAGACATGGGGCTCCAGATGGGATGACGATGACGTTGAAGGGATGCTGGCATGAATCGCGATAATTTGCGCGTGAAGTTTGTCGCGCTGTGGGCGGTGCTGCTGGCCCTGAAAATCATCCTGGCGGCGCGCCTGCCGCTGTTCGTGGACGAGGCGTTTTACGCTTGGGAATCGCGTCGCCTGGCCTGGGCCTATTCCGATCTGCCGGGACTGACCGCATGGCTGATCGCGTTGGGGCGTGGCCTC
>NZ_DATGBO010000122.1:0-3175 GCF_035312645.1 Arenimonas sp. | reverse complement strand
ATGGGCTCGCTGCCAGGTTCTGGCGCAGCGAGCTCCGCGCCTGTTGCGCAACTTGCGGTGAGCAGGGTCGACCATAGGCCGGGCTGTAGCCGTCGCTCACCGCTTCACCTTCGCCGAGATATTTGCCGCGTTTCGTGCGGCCGTAGTACTGGCTGCTCGGGCAGTGATAGACGCCGGACTTCGTGTTGACCCAGACCTCGGTGTCGGCGCAGGCGGTCGAGGCCAGTGACAGGAGCATGGCGAAGCAGAGCCCGAGGCTCAGTGCGCGCCATGACCAGCGATGTCCGAACATGGCATCCCCCCGGTGCCGTTCCCGATCCGGCTCCGTCGCGATCAGACGCTGCCTGGCGCGCATCGCCCAGGCACGATAGCCCTCGCGATCGGACACAGAAGCTATGGACGCCTACCCCGACGGCCAACGATTCCTGATAGCAGCACTCTTGCCAATGAGGCAGCAACGTAAATTTTTCACACCACCACCAGATCGGTCGCGCGCGATGCTTTCTTCCGGCTCGATGCGTTGAGTTGCGATACATTCGAGGTTCTTGAAGCCTTGGCTACATCTACACTTGGGCATGCCAGACGCTGACGTTGGAATACTTTCCGGAAAATTGCTCGCCGATCTGGCCGGGCATGGCAGCCTGCGTCGCTTCGCGCGCGGCGAGGTGCTGATCAGCGAAGGCGATGTGTCCGATGCCTTGTACGTGCTGGTGGCCGGCAAGCTCAAGGTGTTCACCAGCGACTTCAAGCGCCGCGAGTTGATCTACAACATCCTCGAGCCGGGCGAGTTCTTCGGTGAAATGTTTCTCGACGGCGGGCTGCGCTCCGCGTCGGTGAAAGCGGTCGAGGATTCGGATTGCGTCGTCATCGGCGAGGCGAAGTTCCGCGAGTTCATGGCCGCCTATCCGGAGTTCGCTGAGCGCCTGGTGATCAAGCTGATCGGCCGCGTCCGCCACGCCACGCGACAGATCAAGGGGCTGGCCCTGGACGGCGTGTACGAGCGCATGGCGGTGCTGATCAACCTGATACCGCTCGATGCGCAGGGCGAGCGCGTCATCCCCAGGGAACTCACGCAGCAGGAAATCGCCAATCGTGTCGGCGCTACCCGCGAGATGATCAACCACTTGTTTCGCGATCTGGTGCGTGGCGGCTTCCTGGTCAAGGAAGGGCGCATGCGGACGATCGTTGCCAAGGAATTGCCGCAGCATTGGTGAGCGGCCAACGCGCGGCTGATGCCAGGTGTTGTTCGCGATGACCTGTAGGAGCGGCGCGAGCCGCGACAGGTCTTTGCTGCTGCCTAGAAACCTGTCGCGGCTTGCGCCGCTCCTACGGAATTGCTGATAGCTGGCGACGGCAACGCCGCCGCCATCACTTCAGGTCGAAGCGATCCAGGTTCATCACCTTGCTCCAGGCCGCGACGAAGTCCTGCACGAACTTCGCTTGCGCGTCGCTGGCGGCAAAGACTTCCGCCAGTGCGCGCAGTTGCGAGTTGGAACCGAACACGAGGTCGACGACGGTGCCCGTCCATTTGATCTCGCCGGAGTTACGATCGCGCCCTTCCAGCACGTGCTCGTTGTCGGCGGACTTCCGCCATTTCGTGCGCATGTCGAGCAGGTTGACGAAGAAGTCGTTGCTCAGCGTTCCCGGACGCGTGGTGAAGACGCCGTGCCTGGCTTGCCCGGCGTTCGCACCGAGGACGCGCAGGCCGCCGATCAACACCGTCATTTCCGGCGCGCTCAGCGTCAGCAGGTTGGCGCGGTCGATCAGCATCTCGGCTACCGATCCCTCGCGGCCCTGGCGCACGTAGTTGCGGAAGCCATCGGCGATCGGTTCCAGCGGCGCGAACGAATGCGCGTCGGTCTGTTCCTGCGAGGCATCCATGCGGCCGGGCGCGAACGGAACGGTCACGTCATGGCCGGCTTTTTTCGCCGCTGCTTCGACGGCTGCGCCGCCGCCGAGCACGATCAGGTCGGCCAGCGAAACTTTCCTGCCGCCGGCCTGCGCGGCGTTGAAGTCTTTCTGGATCGCTTCGAGCGTCGAAAGAACTTTCGCCAGCTCGGCGGGCTGGTTGACCTCCCAATCTTTCTGCGGCGCCAGACGAATGCGCGCGCCGTTGGCGCCGCCGCGCATGTCGGTGCCGCGGAACGTCGACGCCGATGCCCACGCGGTGCTGACCAGTTGCGCGATCGACAAGCCGGACGAAAGTATCTTCGCCTTCAGCGCAGCGATGTCCGCCGCAGCGATCAGCGCGTGATCCAGCGCGGGGATCGGATCCTGCCAGATCAGTTCTTCCTTCGGCACCAGCCTGCCGAGATAGCGGACGCGCGGACCCATGTCACGGTGCAGCAGCTTGAACCAGGCGCGCGCGAACGCGTCGGCGAATGCCTGCGGATCGGCCATGAAGCGGCGCGAGATTTTTTCGTAGACCGGATCCATGCGCATGGCCATGTCGGCCGTGGTCATCATCGGCGCGTGGCGCTTGTTCGGGTCGTGCGCATCGGGCACCAGCGTCGCGGCGGCGGCGTCCTTGGGTTTCCATTGATGCGCGCCGGCGGGGCTCTTGCTGAGTTCCCATTCGTGACCGAACAAGGTTTCGAAGTAGCCGTTGTCCCAACGGATCGGATTCGGCGTCCACGCGCCTTCGATGCCGCTGGTGATGGCGTCGCCGCCCGCGCCGCTGCCGAAGGTATCGGTCCAGCCGAAGCCCTGATCTTCGATGCTGCCGCCTTCGGGTTCGGGGCCGCAGTGCTTGCCCGGATCGGCCGCACCGTGCGCCTTGCCGAAGGTGTGGCCACCGGCCGTGAGGGCCACGGTTTCCTCGTCGTCCATCGCCATGCGCGCAAAAGTTTCGCGGATATCGCGCGCCGATCCGAGCGGGTCGGGATTGCCATTCGGGCCTTCCGGATTCACGTAGATCAAGCCCATCTGCACTGCGCCCAAGGGGTTCGCGAGTTCACGGTCGCCGCTGTAGCGCTCGTCCGCCAGCCACTTTCCTTCCGGCCCCCAGTAGATGTCTTCTTCGGGTTCCCAGATGTCCGCGCGGCCGCCGCCGAACCCGAAGGTCTTGAAGCCCATGGACTCGAGCGCCACGTTGCCGGCCAGGATCATCAGGTCAGCCCACGAGAGCTTCTTGCCGTACTTCTGCTTGACCGGCCAGAGCAGACGGCGCGCCTTG
>NZ_DATGBO010000121.1:0-2945 GCF_035312645.1 Arenimonas sp. | reverse complement strand
CCGACCCGTAATTGGCCGCCGACACCGGAGCCGGCCCGTCGGTACCCATCGGATCACCCGGCAGGAATGGCGCCAGGTGCGCCTTCACCGCGACCGGCCCGACACCCGGGCCGCCACCGCCGTGCGGAATGCAGAAGGTTTTGTGCAGGTTCAAGTGCGAGACGTCGGAACCGTACTTGCCGGGCTTGGCGAGACCGACCAGCGCATTCATGTTGGCGCCGTCGGTATACACCTGGCCGCCGTGGGCGTGGATGATCTCGCAGATTTCCACCACCGCTTCCTCGAACACGCCGTGCGTGGACGGGTAGGTGATCATCAACGCGGCGAGGCGGCCGCTGTATTTTTCGGCCGCACGACGAATGTCCTCGACATCGACGTTGCCGTTGGCATCGCATTTGGTGACGACCACCGTCATGCCGCACATCTGCGCCGAGGCCGGATTGGTGCCGTGCGCGGATTCCGGGATGAGGCAGATGTCGCGATGCGCCTCGTTGCGCGAACGATGGTAGGCGCGGATCGCCAGCAGACCGGCGTATTCGCCCTGCGCACCGGAGTTGGGTTGCAGACTTACCGCGTCGTAGCCGGTGCATTCGACCAGCATGGCCTCGAGACCGTCGATCAACTGCTTGTAGCCGAGCGCCTGCGCCGCTGGTGCAAGCGGATGCAGGTTGCCGAACTCGGGCCAGGTCACTGGAATCATCTCGGCGGTGGCATTGAGTTTCATCGTGCAGCTGCCAAGCGGGATCATGGTGCGATCCATCGCCAGGTCCTTGTCGGCGAGTGCGCGCATGTAGCGCAGAAGCTCGTGTTCGCTGTGATGGGTGTTGAACACCGGATGCGTGAGGAAATCGCTCCTGCGCAGAAGACCGACGGGCAGTGCGTCGGCGGTGGCGGCGTCGAGGGCTTCGATACCGTCGGCATTCGCGCCGAACAACGCAGCGATCTTCGTTACGTCCTCGCGCGTGCTGGTTTCATCGAGACCGATCGCGAGACTGCCGGCATCGATCACGCGCAGGTTGATCCGCGCCGCATTCGCCTTGGCGTGGATCGATGCGGCATCGATGCCGGTGACGTGCAGCGTGTCGAAGAAATCGCCGCCGACCGTGATGCCGGCCTTGCGCAGTACGGTGGCGAGGATCGTGGCGAGACGATGCGTGCGGCGGGCGATGCGCGTCAGGCCATCGGGGCCGTGATAGACGGCGTACATGCTGGCCATCACTGCGAGCAACACCTGCGCGGTGCAGATGTTGGAGGTCGCTTTCTCGCGGCGGATATGCTGCTCGCGGGTTTGCAGGGTGAGGCGATACGCGGGCTTGCCTTCGGCATCGATCGACACGCCGATCAGGCGGCCAGGCATCGAGCGCTTGTAGGCATCGCGGCAGGCCATGAACGCGGCATGCGGACCACCGAAACCGAACGGCACGCCGAAGCGCTGCGAGTTGCCGACGACGATGTCCGCGCCCCATTCGCCGGGCGGCGTGAGCAAGGTCAGCGCGAGCAGGTCGGTAGCGACGGCGACCAGTCCGCCGCGCGCGTGCACGGCATCGGCCAGCGCGCGGTAGTCGCCGGCCCGGCCAAACGTGTTGGGGTATTGCAGCAATGCGCCGAAGGCGTCGAGGGCCATCGCTTCGCTGTCGTCGGCGACGACGACGTCGATGCCCAACGGTTCGGCGCGGGTGCGGATGACTTCGATCGATTGCGGATGCACGCCGTTCGAGACGAAGAAGACGTTCGACTTCGACTTGCAGGAACGTTTGGCCAGCGTCATCGCTTCCGCAGCGGCGGTGGCTTCGTCGAGCAGCGAGGCGTTGGCGATCTCCATGCCGGTGAGGTCGGCGCACATCGTCTGGAAGTTGATCAGCGCTTCCATGCGGCCCTGGGAAATCTCCGCCTGGTACGGCGTGTAGGCGGTGTACCAGGCCGGGTTTTCGAGGATGTTGCGCAGGATGACGTTCGGCGTGTGGGTGCCGTGATAGCCCTGACCGATGAAGCTGCGGAACACCTGGTTCTTGTCGGCGATGGCGCGGATCTGCGCGATCGCCTCGACTTCGGTGACCGGCGCCGGCAAGGACAGCGGCGCAGTCGACTTGATGCTCGCCGGCACGATGGCATCGGTCAGCGCGTCGAGCGAGTCGTGGCCGACGACGCGCAGCATGTGCGCGATCTCGGCGTCGTTGGGGCCGATGTGGCGTTCGAGGAAGGCGTCGTGGTGCTCGAGCTGGCGCAGGGATTCGCGATTCATGACAGGTCCGGGACAGGGATGGAGGGGGTCCACGAATGGGGCGTTTCGACCACCGCCGTGCAGGGCGATGGCGCTCGCAGGCTCGCGGCTTGCGCCGCTCGAAAGCCCCACTCGCCCCTCTGTCCTTTTGCCTGAGAGTTTGGAACCGCGATGCGGTCCACTGCCCCTTCGGCGCCGGTTGTCACCGGTCTCTCCAGAGTCGCTCGCGCGGTACGGTTCTGGGTCCTGAGCGATTACGGGCGTTGCGCCTTCGGCAGTGGCTTTCGCCACTATCTCCCGTACCGAGCATCGAGCCGGCGCAGTCTACCCGATCTGGCTTCCGGCCGCCCGTGCGGCGGTGGGGGTTCCGGCCCTGCTGGCCGTGCCGGAGGCGAGCGTGAATCGACCCGGGAGCGCAAGAAAAAACCCGCCAGAAGGCGGGTTTTTGTCGGAACTGGGGCGTCTTACTGGCTGGTCTGGTCGCGCTTTTCGCGAAGGCCGGCAGGCATCTCGCCATGCACCAGGAAATAGGTATTTTCGGCGATGTTGGTGGCGTGGTCGCCGATGCGTTCGATGTTCTTGGCCATGAACAGCAGATGCGCGCAGGACGTGATGTTGCGCGGGTCTTCCATCATGTAGGTGAGCAGTTCGCGGAACAGGCCGGTGTACTGCGCATCGACCTCGGCGTCGCGATGCCAGACCTGCATCGCGAGCTTGTCGTCGC
>NZ_DATGBO010000120.1:0-18637 GCF_035312645.1 Arenimonas sp. | reverse complement strand
CCCAGCAGTCGCGCCGCTTCGCCAGGATGTGGCGTCAGGATCGCCTGCGGCAATGGACGCGGATGCAGCGCCAGCAGATTCAAGCCATCGGCATCGAGGATCAGCGGCTTGCCGGAAATCGCCGCGGTTTCGAACAGCGATCGCCCCCAGCTGCCCTGCCCCAGCCCTGGGCCAACCGCGAGCACATCGGCCTTGACGATGAGTTCGTGCAGCGCATCGGCGGTTTCCACCGCATGCGTCATCGCTTCCGGGCGCGCGGCGACGAGTGCCGCGACGCCTTCCGTTCGCGTCGCCACGCTGGCCAGGCCGACGCCAGTGCGCAGAGCCGCTTCCGCACACAGGCGCACCGCGCCACCCATGCCGACTTCGCCGCCGACGCACAACAAATGTCCGTATTCGCCTTTGTGCGCATTCGCATGGCGCGGCGCCAGGCCCGCAGTCAAATGCTCGGCGCGATAAAGCAGCGCTGCTGGCGTGAAACCCTGCTGCAATTCCGGCACCAGACCCAGGCCATCGAGAAATACTTCACCGGCATAATCTCGCGCCGGCCCTGTGTACAGGCCGCGCTTGCCGGCGATGAAGCTCAGCGTGACGTGCGCTCGCAGCGCCACGCCGGTGGCGCAACCGCGATCGGCATCCACGCCGGAAGGAACATCGATCGCCAGCACCGGGCAGCGTCGCCCGTTGAGGCGCTCAATCATCGCCTGCACCGCTTCGGTCGGCGCACGGCTCAGGCCAAGACCGTAGATCGCATCGACCCAAACATCCGCCATCGGCAAATTGCCGTCAAAAATGCTGCTGGGGCCGCCGGCGGCGCGCCAGTCGCTGGCGGCGCGGAACGCATCCGGCGTGCGTGGATCGCCACCTGGAGCCAGGACCAGCGAAACCTTGCAACCCGCCGCCTTCGCCAAGCGCGCGAGGACGTAACCGTCGCCGCCATTGTTGCCCGGCCCGCAGACCACACCGATATGCCGCGCCTGCGGCCAGCGCCGCTGCAGCAATGCCCAGGCCGCGGCGCCGGCACGGCCGATGAGTTCGTAGCCGGACAGGCCGAACTCCTGCTGGGCGCGGCGATCCATCTCGCGGACCTGTTCGGGGTGATACAGCGGCTGCGGCAAATTCATGCCGCGATTCTATACTTGCCCGATGCCCGACCTGCGCGCCCTCGCCGATGACATCAAGCAATGGAGCCGCGAACTGGGCTTCCAGCAACTGGGCATCGCCGGCGTCGATCTCGCCGGGGACGAGGCGCATCTGCACGATTGGTTGCAGCGTGGCCAGCACGGCGAGATGGAATACATGGCCAGGCACGGCGACAAGCGTTCGCGCCCCGAACAATTACAACCAGGCACCTTGCGCGTACTCAGCGTGCGCATGGACTACGGCACCGGTGAGGATGCACTGGCCTGGCAAACGATTGCCGACAGCGAGCGCGCGTATGTCGCGCGCTATGCGCTGGGCCGCGATTACCACAAGGTGATGCGCAGCCGCCTGCAGAAACTCGCCGACCGCATCGGCGCAGCGATCGGCCCGTTCGGCTATCGCGTCTTCGTCGATTCCGCGCCGGTACTTGAGCGCGCGCTCGCGCGCAACGCCGGCCTGGGTTGGATCGGAAAGAATGCCTGCGTGATCAACAAGGATGCCGGCAGCTGGTTTTTCCTCGGCGAAATCTACGTCGATCTGCCGTTGCCGACCGACGCCGAAGCCAGCGCGCATTGCGGCACCTGCACGCGCTGCATCGACATCTGCCCGACCCAGGCGATCATCGCGCCCAATCGCATCGACGCGCGCCGCTGCATCAGCTATCTGACCATCGAGTTGAAAGGCTCGATTCCGGAAGAATTCCGTAAGGCGATCGGCAACCGCATCTTCGGCTGCGACGACTGCCAGTTGATCTGCCCATGGAACAAATTCGCCAAGCGTTTCGATGAGCCGGATTTCCGCGCGCGCAACGATCTCGACCGCGCCACGCTGGTGGAATTGTTCGCCTGGACCGAAGAACAATTCCTGCAACGCACCGAAGGCTCGGCGATCCGCCGCACCGGTTACGAAGGCTGGCTGCGCAATATCGCCGTAGCGCTGGGCAATGCGCCGCGCAGCGAAGAAACCACCGCCGCATTGGAATCACGGCGCGAGCATGCCTCGGAAATCGTGCGCGAACACGTGGAATGGGCTTTGGCGCGCACATAGGACCGCGCATGTGCGCGACTTCTCCCGCAATACGAACCTCTCATCAGCGCAATCGCGGGCGCCGTCGCGACGCGTGCAAATCGCGCTCGTGAGCGCTCCTACGAGATCTTGCGGCGCGCGTGGATCTCGGCTAGCAGGGCCTGCGTCACCGGATCGGTAATGGCGGACTGATCGACACCGTCCAACGCCGGCAGCAGCTGACTGGCGATGCGCTTGCCCAGCTCCACGCCCCATTGATCGAACGCATTGATGCCCCAGATCACGCTCTGCGCGTAGACGCTGTGTTCGTACATCGCTATCAACGCGCCGAACGATTCCGGCGTGAGTTCGTCGAGCAGGAACAAGGTCGATGGGCGATTGCCCGGATAGCGTTTCTGCGCGTCGGCATCGTCGGCGCCGTTGGCCAGCGCTTCGCCCTGCGCGAGCAGATTGGCGAGCAAGGCCGTATGACTTTCGGCGTAGGGATGCGCGGGCCGGACCACGCCGACGAAATCGGAAGGCACGGTGTCCGTGCCCTGATGCAGCGCCTGGAAAAAACTGTGCTGGCTGCTGGTACCGGTACCGCCCCAGAGCATGGGCACCGTCGCCACCGGCGCCGGCGTGCCGTCGGGGCGCACGGACTTGCCCAGACTCTCCATCACCAGTTGCTGCAGATACGCCGGCAACAACGCCAGGCGCTCGTCGTACGGCATCACCGCATGCGTGTCGAAGCCCAACCCGTTGCGATTCCAGATCACCGACAGCGCATGCCAGACCGCGAGATTGCTTTCCAGCGGCGTCGACAACACATGCGCGTCCATCGCGGCGGCGCCGGCAAGCATGTGCTTGAAATTTTCTCCACCGATCGCCAGCGCGACCACGAATCCCACCGCCGACCACAGCGAATAACGCCCGCCAACCCAATCCCACATCGGCAGCACGCGTTCGCCGGCGACGCCGAATGCGGCGGCTTTCGCAACATTGGCGGTGACCGCGTACAGGCGGTCGTCGCTACCCAGCCAGTCTTTAAGGATCGCGCCGTTGAGCAGAGTTTCCTGCGTACCGAAACTCTTCGACACCAGCACGACCGCCGTATGCGCGGGATCCAGTCCGCGCAACAGGTGTTGCACGGCGCTGGCATCGGCGTTGTTTAGGAAGTGAATGCGCAGGCGGCCATCGGAAAAATCGCGCAGCGCATCGACCGCCAGACGCGGCCCGAGATCGGAGCCACCGATGCCGACATTGATCACATCGGTCACGTCGCTGTCGCGAAGTTCGCCGGCCATCGCCAGCATCAACGACTGCGTCGGCACCACTTCCCGACGCGCCGCCTTCGCGGCTTCGCCCTGCCCCAGGTCCGAGCGCAGCGCGGTATGCAGCGCGGGACGTGCTTCCGAGACGTTGACTTTCTCGCCGTCGAACAACGCGCGGAATGCGTCGGCAACGCCGGCATTGCGCGCCAGATCCAGCAACACCTTGCGGGCGGCGGTGTCGTAGCGTTGCCGCGCGAAACTCGCGTAGAGCGGACCAACGCGCAACGAAAATTCGCGCGCCCGATCCGGCCCTGAAGCCGTCAACTCACTCAGCGGCACCTGGATCAGGCGCGCCGCTTCCACACTCAAGGCCTGCCAGTCAGGATCGATCCGCATGAAATGTCCGGGGCTGAAGTTGGTCGCAGTCTAACCGGCCAGCATGACCGGCGCTGCCGCCGCTCACGCGGCGTCGAATTCCAGATTGTCGATCAGGCGCGTGCGGCCGAGGCGCGCCGCGATCAGCGCCAGCAATCCTTTCTCGTCGCTGGCCTTGGGCCGCGCCAGGTCGCTGCGGCGGATTTCGGCGTAATCGACCGTAAAACCGGCCATTTCCAGTCGTTGCCGCGCTTCCGCCTCGATGCCGCCGGGCGGCATGCCGAGCGCCGCCTGATCGCGCATGAAGCACAGGGTCTGATGGATGAAAGTCGCGGTCTGGCGTTCCTCGCCCTGCAGATACTGGTTGCGCGAACTCATCGCCAGGCCGTCGCTTTCGCGCAGCGTCGGCGCCGGCACGATCTGCACCGGGAAACTCATTTCCGTGGTCATGTAGCGGATCACCTGCAACTGCTGGTAATCCTTGCGACCGAACACCGCGACATCGGGCTGGACCATGTTGAACAGCCGCGCGACCACTTGCGCCACGCCATTGAAATGGCCGGGGCGATGCGCGCCGCAGAGGATGTCGGTGATGCCGGGCACATGCATCTGCACGCAACCCATGGTTCCGAATGGATACATCTCCTCGACGCTGGGCAGCAACAGCGCATCGCAGCCGGCGCCGGCCAGACCATCGATGTCGGAATCGGGTGTGCGCGGGTAACGCGCGTAATCCTCGTTCGGGCCGAACTGGGTCGGGTTGACGAAAATGCTCGCGACCACCTTGTCGGCGTGTTCGCGCGCGAGTTTCACCAGCGCGAAATGCCCGGCATGCAGGTTGCCCATGGTCGGAACAAACGCGATGCGTTTGCCGGCGCTGCGCCAATCGGCGATCTGGCGCCGGAACATCGCCACCGTGGTGAAACTCTGCATGCTCATTCGTATCCGTGTTCGGAGGTGGGGAACGCGCCGGACTTCACTTCTTCGACATAGGCGCGGATGGCGCCATCAATCGATCCGCCCTGCTCGAGGAAATTTTTCACGAAACGCGGCCGGCGATGCCCGGAGTTCATGCCGAGCAGATCGTGCAGCACGAGGATCTGGCCGTCGCAATCGGGGCCGGCACCGATGCCGATGGTCGGGATTGCCAACTCGCGGGTGATCTCGGCGGCCAGTGCACTGGGAACGCATTCGAGCACCAGCAGATCCGCACCGGCCTCGGCCACGGCACGCGCGTCGGCAAGCAGTTTCTTCGCCGCTGCCTGTTCGCGGCCCTGCACCTTGTAACCGCCCAGGCGCAGCACCGATTGCGGCGTCAGGCCAAGATGGGCGCAGACCGGAATATCGCGTTCGCTGAGGAAACTGATGCTGTCGAGCAAGGCGCCGGCGCCCTCGAGCTTGACCATGCTGGCGCCACCGATCGAGAGCATCGCCGCTGCGGCATCGAGCGCGCGCTCGGGCGTGGCATAACTCTGGAACGGCATGTCGGCGATCAGCAATGCGTGTTTCAGTCCGCGTGCGACGCAGGCGCTGTGGTAGACGATGTCGTCGACGGTCACCGGCAGCGTGCTGCCATGACCCTGGATCACCATGCCCAGCGAATCGCCGACAAGAATCACATCAACGCCGCAGGCATCGAGCGCACGCGCGAAGCTCGCGTCGTACGCCGTCAACGCGGCGATGCGTTGCCGCTCCGCCTTCATCTGGCGAAGCCTGGGCACGGTCACGGCGGCGCGCGAAGCGGTCTTGTCGGAAGCTGCGTACATGCGTGGCCCCAATGGGCTTGAATGGCGGGAAGAGGCTACGGTAACGCGTGGATGCCGTCGCTAGCCACCGCCGCGAGCAGATCGCTTACCCGGCCAAGCCCGGGAATTTCCAGCGCAGGTGCAATTTCCGCCAGGGGCACCAACACGAAAGCGCGCTCGGCCAGGCGCGGGTGCGGAACGTGCAGGCCGGGCTGATCCAGCGATTCCAGACCGTACACGAGCAGATCAAGATCGAGTTCGCGCGGTCCCCAGCGGTCGTCGTCGCGACGGACGCGGCCGAAGTGCTGTTCGATATCCAACAGTTTTTCCAGCAGCACGCGCGGCACCAGACGGGTCTGCAATTCGACCACTGCGTTGATGAAATCAGGCTGGTCGGTACGACCCCAGGCCGGCGTGCGATAGAACTGCGACTGCGCACGGATCGAGGTCTGCGGCAGCATGTCGAGTAGTCGGATCGCTTCTTCGAGCGTATCCACCGACTCGCCCAGGTTGCTGCCCAGACCGACGAAAGCGCGAACGGGGGGATCGGGCGGGAGGGTCATTCGGAAGGTCCGACGACGGATGCTGCCTCCGCATTCGCGGGCTTGCGGCGACGACGGCGACGCTTCTTCGGCGCGTCACCCTCCACCGCCACACCATCCTCTTCCACAGCTTCGTCACTGCGCGGCTTGCTCGGGCCAAGACGATCGGCAAGTTGTTCGGGCGACTGCAATTGCGCCTCGCGCCAGAACGCGACGTCATCGGCGACTTCCGGTGATCCGGACTGTCGCAACTCGAGGAAATCGAACGCGGCGCGGAAGCGCGGGTGCGACAGTAGGCGGAACACGCGCTTGCGCATGCGCTGGCCGAAACGCGGCTGCAGCAGCCAGATCTCCTGCATCGGCTGCGAGAACCGGCGCGGCAGCGCGATGCGATCGGCCTGATGCAGGGTGACGCGATCGGCGGCGCGCTGCTGCGCGACCAGCGGATCGGTGCCGCCTTTCTGCAGTACCGCGAGTTCGCGACAATACGCCGGCCAGAGCAGCGCGGCGAACAGGAAGGCCGGCGTTACCGGCTTGTCCTCGGCGATGCGCTGGTCGGTATTGCGCAACGCCTGCACCAGCATCGTGCGCAACGCACCGCTGCGGTTGGTAATGATCGCCTTCGCTGTTTCCGGAAACAGCACCGGCAGCAGGCCGTGCTTTTCCAGGCTCAGGAAACTTTTCTCGGCGTGCCCGGCGAGGAACATCTTTAGGCATTCATCGAACAATCGCGCCGGCGCCGCGCCCGACAACAGTGGTGCCAAGCGCGGAATCGGTTCGGCGGCTTCGGGATCGATGGAGAAATCCAGCTTCGACGACAAGCGCACCGCACGCAGCATGCGCACCGGATCTTCGCGGTAGCGCGCTTCCGGATCGCCAATCAGTTTGAGCACACGCGCCTGGACGTCCTCGAAACCGCCGACGTAATCGCGTACGGAAAAATCGTCGACGGTGTAGTACAGCGCGTTGGCGGTGAAATCGCGACGGACCGCATCGTCCTCGATAGTGCCGTAGACGTTGTCGCGCAGCAGGCGGCCTTCGCCGACCGTCTCGCGATCACCGCTGCCGTCGTCGACATTGGCGCGGAAGGTGGCCACCTCGATGATCTCGCGGCCATAGACAACGTGGGCAAGGCGGAAGCGGCGACCGATGATGCGGCAATTGCGGAACAGCGATTTCACCTGCTCGGGCGTGGCATCGGTGGCGACGTCGAAATCCTTGGGATGTCCGCCGATCAGCAGGTCGCGTACCGCACCGCCGACCAGATAGCCGCTGAAACCGCCCTCGCGCAGACGATATAGAACCCGCAATGCGTTCGGACTGATGTCCTTGCGGGAGATGCCATGACCATCGCGCGGAACGATGCGCGGGGCTGGCAGGATGCTGAGGGGAATTTCCGTCATGGGTTCTCGAGGCCGGATTCCTTCCGGCCTAGGCAGCCGCAGGCGACAGCCTAGGCGGCGGGGAAGTGAGCCGCTATACTAGCCTCTGCCATCGGCGCAATCCATGCGCTCCCTTCGTCTAGCGGTCCAGGACACGGCCCTCTCAAGGCTGGAACACGAGTTCGAACCTCGTAGGGAGCGCCAACGCCTTTTTCGTCGGAAGCAACATGCCCTTCGTCGTTGTCGAGAACTGCATCCGCTGCAAATACACCGACTGCGTCGAAGTCTGCCCGGTGGATTGCTTCCATGAAGGCCCCAATTTTCTGGTGATCGACCCGGACGAGTGCATCGATTGCACCTTGTGCGAGCCCGAATGCCCGGCAAAAGCCATCTATCCCGAAGACGACGTGCCCGCCGGCCAGGAAAATTTCATCGCGCTCAACGCCGAACTCGCCAAGGCCTGGCCGGTGATCACCACGCGCAGCGATGCCCTGCCCGATGCGGCGCAATGGGATGGCAAGAGTGGGAAACTTTCTGAATTGCAGCGCTGATATCGACGCAACGAAAGCGCCGCCGGATCAAGCAACACCGCAAAGAAAAAGGGCGCCGTCGGCGCCCTTTTTCATTTCAGCGATCCGCATTCCGCTTAGAAGCGGCTCTGGATCTGCGCCAGCAACTGCGCCGCCGGACCTTGGGTCAGGCTGATGCCATCGGGGCTGATCGCGCTGACGCGGCTCTTGGCGCCGGCGCTCTCGACACGAACCAGAAAGCTCTGGCCGGAGTAGTTGACGTCGTAGCTGGTGATCGCCTCGGCACGACCAGTGACCGTCACGCCATTGAAGCCCGACAGGACCTCACCGACCTTGCTCCAGACCGTCTTGGCATCGCCATCGACGAGGAACCCGGTGGAATTGGCGGTTTTCGCGCCGCCCAGCAGAGACGCCGGCGGCAGCGGCGTAGCCGCCGAGGTGTCGGGTACATCCAAGTCCGGTGGCACTTCCAGCGGCCGGTTCTCGGTGCTGTTGGCATAGTCGGTCTTGTGGGTTCTGTGCTTGATCCAGCTGCAGCCAGTGCCTGAAACCAGGGCCAGGGCCACGCCAGCCGCGAGCAGCGGGCGCGCGTAACGGGTAACGGAAATCATGGTGTTCTCCTGCGAAATGAAGCGGGCGGTCTGGCCGCGGCTTGGGTAGACAGTAGCCTTATCGGCAAAGTTCGTCACGACAGTTCGGCTTCGATCTGTCGGCACAGGGCAGCCATTTCGTCGGCCTGCCCGGCATATCGCGGCGAAAGCACCTGCAGCGGCAGCCGCAATTGCGTGCCGATACCGAGGCGCTGCAACACTGCCTTGACCGGAATCGGATTGGATTCGACACCGAGGAAGTCGTACAGCGGCGCCAGGCGCGCATCCAGCGCGACTGCCGCATCGCCGGAACCGGAAGCCAGCAGCGCGCAAAGTTTGCTGAACACCCGCGGCACGACGTTCGAGGCGACCGAGATCACGCCGGACGCACCGCCGCGCAGTGCGCGCACGAAGGTCGGGTCATCACCGCTGAGCAACGAGAAATTCGCCGAGGCCAGCGGATACAGCGCGCTCCAGCGCTCTTCGTCGCCGCGCGCTTCCTTGATACCGATGATGCCCGGATGCTTGCACAGCTCGGCCACGGTTTCCGGCTGCATGTCGCAACCCGTGCGGCCCGGAACGTTGTAGAGCACCACCGGCAGTCCGCCCTGCTCGGCGACCGCCGTGTAATGCGCGATCAAGCCGGCCGGCGTCGGACGCACATAAGGAGGCGTCACCACCAGCGCGGCATCGGCGCCGGCTGCGCTTGCGAGCTGCGTCTGCGCAATCGTCTTCGCGGTGCTCGATTGCCCGGTGCCGGCAAGTATCTGCATGCGTCCCGCGACGTGTTGCACTGCCGCGCGCAGCAACAGACCGAACTCCTGGTCCGACAGCGTCGCCGCTTCGCCCGTCGAGCCTGCGACAACGACGCCGCGGGTTCCGCCGGCGATCTGCTGGTCGAGAAGGCGTTGCCATGCGGGGAAATCGATCTCGCCCGACGCCGTGAACGGGGTCGCCAGGGCGGTGATGCTGCCGGTGAGGTGCAAGGGAGTGGGCCTGCGAGAATCCGGATGCGATGTTACTTGCGGGAGGAAAGCGGCGGCAAGTATGCTGGCTTGGCATATCAGGCGCGGCATGCACCGCGCCGCCGCTGGAACAAGGCTTTGACCGACGCGACCGCCAGACCCGCTGCAAACGAAAACCACCTGCTGATCAGCGCTTACACCACGCATCCGCAGTCACCCCTGCTGGCGGTGACCCGCCGCATCTCCGAATCCGGTTGCAACATGGTCGACGCCCGTCTGGCTACGGTCGGCCGTGATGTCTCGGTGATCGCGCTCGCAGTCGGCTCCTGGGACGCGGTTGCCAAGCTCGAGGCCATGCTCACCCGGCTCGAGCGCGAGGAAGGCTTCAAGCTGGTCTGGTACCGCACCGGCGCCAAGCCGATGCAGTCGAACCTGCTGCCCTACATCGTCGAAGTCGTCGCCGCCGACAAGCCCGGCATCCTGTTCCAGCTCGCCGATTTCTTCGATCGCCAGGGCATCACTATCGAGACACTGCAGAGTTCGCGCTATCGTGCGATGCAGACCGGCGCCGAAATGTTCACCTGCCAGGTCACGGTCGGCATCCCGGCCAACATGCACATCGCCGCCCTGCGCGACGATTTCATGGAGTTCTGCGATCACCTCAACCTCGACGCCATCATGGATCCGATGAAGTTCTGAGATCGAATGCCCGAACGCCGATCGCTCGCCATCGCCAACACGCCCGCCCGTCGTCACGGGCCTGCAGCCTCTTTCCGGACAGGCTGCCCGGAATGACCGTCCCCCGTTTTCACCCCACCCACCGTCTCGCCCCGCGAGCCACGGTGATCTCGTGCTGCACATGGATGTGCGAATGCCGCGAGCGGGCGCTCCCGGCATCCTGCCTCACGCGCCACTCGCGCAATCCTGCGCTTCGCAGGATGCGCAGCAACACTTTCTTTCCGTCCACCAGGGAATATCGATGACCCGAAGCAAGCGCATCTACGTGCTGGACACCAACGTGCTGATGCACGACCCGACTGCTTTGTTCAAGTTCGAGGAGCACGACGTCTTCATACCGATGATGGTGTTGGAAGAGTTGGACAACGGGAAAAAAGGTCATTCGGAAGCCAGTCGCAACGCCCGCCAGGTCAGCCGCTTTCTCAACGAACTGATCGAGGCGCACGGCAGCACCAACATCGAGAACGGCGTCAAACTCGCGCCGCCCAAGGGCCTGCAACTACGCAGCCCGGACAGCGTCGGTCGTCTGCTGTTCCAGCTCAAACCCGTGGAAGCCGGCAAGCGTTTCGGCACTGTCCTTCCCGACAACCTGATCCTCGGTTCGATCCTGCAACTGCGCGAAGACAATCCCGGCATTCCGGTGGTACTGGTGTCCAAGGACATCAACCTGCGCATCAAGGCTTCGATCTGCTCGGTGCCGGCTGAAGACTACGAGAACGACCGCGCGATCGACGACTTCAACCTGCTGTTCACCGGCGCGATGGAGTTGCCGGCGGATTTCTGGGAGCGGCACGAAGGCAACCTGCGCTCGTGGACGGAAAAAGGCCGCACGTTCTACGAAGTGCGGCGCAGCGCCGACGATGGCTGGTATCCGAACCAGTTCCTGTACATGCCTGGCGAGGACGAAGTTGAGATGCGCGTGGCGCGCATTGACGGCGACCGCGTGATCCTGCAGATCGTCGACGACTACCACTCGCAGCAGCACCAGGTCTGGGGCATCAACGCGCGCAACCGCGAGCAGAATTTCGCTTTCAACGCGCTGATGGATCCGGAGATCGACCTGGTCACCCTGCTGGGCACCGCCGGCAGCGGCAAAACCTTGCTGGCGCTCGCCGCCGGCCTCGCGCAGACGATGGATGTGCAGCGCTACCGCGAGATCATCATGACCCGCGCGACGGTCTCGGTCGGCGAAGACATCGGTTTCCTGCCCGGCACCGAGGAAGAAAAAATGACGCCGTGGATGGGCGCGCTTACCGACAACCTGGAAGTGCTCACGCACACCGACGACCACGGCGCCTGGGGCCGCGGCGCGACCAACGACCTGCTCGCCAGCCGCATCAAGATCCGCGCGATGAACTTCATGCGCGGCCGCACCTTCCTCAACCGCTGGGTGATCGTCGACGAAGCGCAGAACCTCACGCCCAAGCAGATGAAAACGCTGATCACGCGCGCCGGCCCGGGCACGAAGATCATCTGCATGGGCAACGTCGAGCAGATCGATACGCCCTACCTCACGGAAACAACCTCGGGCCTGACCTACGCTGTCGACCGTTTCAAGAACTGGGCACACAGCGCGCACATCACGCTGCGTCGCGGCGAGCGTTCGCGTCTGGCCGATTACGCCTCGGAAGTCCTGTAGAAAATGGCCGAACGCCTGGCCACGTGGGTCTGGGTCGGCGCCGCCGCCCTCGCCTGCGTGGCCGGCATCGTCAATGTGGTCGGCTTCCTGGGATTCCAGCACCAGGCCATCACCCACCTCACCGGCAACACCAGCTTGCTCGCCGCCGCACTCGTGACGGGCGACTGGCACGCCACCGCGCATCTTTTTGCATTGATGGCGGCTTTCGTTGGCGGCGCGATGCTCAGCGGCCTGATCATCCAGGACAGCGCGCTGCGCCTGGGCCGTCGCTATGGCTTGGTATTGACGATCGAAGCACTGCTGCTCCTGATCGCGATACCGCTGTTCGAACGGCAGCAACTTGCCGGCCCGATCTGCGCTGCCATCGCCTGCGGCCTGCAGAACGCGATGGCGACGACCTACAGCAACGCCGTGGTGCGTACGTCGCATGTCAGCGGCATGTTCACCGACCTCGGCATCATGCTCGGCCATGCGCTGCGCGGCATGCCGGTGGCGCAGCGGCGACTGGGGCTATGCCTTCTGGTGATCACCTTCTTCTTCGCCGGCGGCCTGCTGGGCGCGTGGTTGTTCGCGAGCTTCCGCTACGCGGCGTTGTATTTTCCGGCAGCCCTCACCGGCGGCACCGGCTTGGCCTATGTCGCCTACCGCCAGCATCAACGCTCGCGAGCAACATCGCCATGAGCAAAGACACCCGCCAGCCCTGCGTGCTCACCATCGCCGGTTCCGATTCCGGCGGCGGTGCCGGCATCCAGGCCGACCTCAAGACGTTTGCCGCGCATGGCGTGCATGGTCTTTCGGCAATCGCCGCGCTGACGGCGCAGAACACCCGCGCCGTGACTGCCGTGCACGTGCCGCCGACAAATTTCCTGCGTGCGCAGATCGACGCCTGCTTCGATGATTTCCGCGTCGAGGCGGTGAAACTCGGAATGCTCGCCACCGCCCGCATCATCCACGCCGTCGCCGACGCACTGGAACAGCATCAACCGAAGTTCATCGTGCTCGATCCGGTGATGGTGGCCAGTTCCGGCGCCCGCCTGCTCGACCCGGCCGCGCTCGATGCGCTGCGCACACGTCTGCTGCCGCTGGCGACGGTGATCACGCCGAACATTCCCGAGGCCGAGTTGCTGCTCGGCCACGTGATCGAAAGCGATGAAGATGCGGAGGCCGCGCTGGTCGAACTGCTCGCGCTCGATGCCCGCGCAGTGCTGCTCAAGGGCGGTCATCTGAAAGGCCCGGAGATGACCGACCGCCTCGACGATGGTCATCACCTCCACGAATTCGTGCACACGCGCCTGGATGTCGAAGGCCACGGCACCGGCTGCACGCTGGCCTCCGCGATCGCCGCCAACCTCTGCCTGCGCCTGTCCCTGCCCGAAGCCTGCGATGCCGCCGCGGACTATGTGCACGGTGCGCTGGTCAATTCATATCGACCCGGCAAGGGCAAGGTCGCGGTGCTCGAGCATTTCTGGCGCGGACGCTAGCGGCGCTTTCGAACAAGGCGGCAGCGCTCGACGCAGGCGATGAATCCACGCTCGCGTTCGCGATGATAAAGCGGCGATGAAAAAGAAGGGGCGCCATCGGCGCCCCTCTGCAATCACCCACGATGACCGGAAGCGATCGTCAGGCGGACAGTCGCGACGCGATCGCATTCGCGAACGACATCGTCGTGCCTTCGCCACCGAGATCCGGCGTCAGGTTGTCCTTGGCTTCCATGGTCTTGACGATGGCATTGCGCAGGCGCCGCGCTTCGTCGACCTTGCCGAGGTGATCGAGCATCTGGCCGGCGCCCAGCAGCAGCGCGCAAGGATTGGCGATTCCCTTGCCGGCGATGTCGGGCGCGGAGCCATGCACCGCCTCGAAAATAGCTGCATCGGCGCCGATATTCGCTCCCGGCGCGAGTCCAAGCCCGCCAACGAGGCCGGCGCACAAGTCCGAAATGATGTCGCCGAAAAGGTTGGTGGTGACGATCACGTCGAACTGCTCCGGCTTCATCACCAGCTGCATGCAGGTGTTGTCGACGATCATCTCGTTGCACTGGATGTCGGGATACTGCGCGGCGACTTCGCGTGCGACTTTCAGGAACAATCCCGAAGTCGACTTGAGGATGTTGGCCTTGTGCACGATCGTGACTTTCTTGCGACCGATCTTGCGGGCCAGATCAAAGGCGTAGCGGACGATGCGTTCGGAACCCTTGCGGGTGATCTTCTGTGTCAGCAAGGCGGTCTCGCCGTCGGCCGACAGGCTCTGACCTTCGCCGATGTAGGCGCCTTCGGTGTTCTCGCGCACGGTGATCAGGTCGATCGCCTGATAACGCGACTTGGTGTTCGGGAAACTGATCGCCGGACGCACGTTGGCGTAGAGGTCGAAGCGTTTGCGCAACTCGACGTTGATCGAGGAGAAGCCTTCGCCGACCGGCGTGGTCAGCGGGCTCTTGAGCGCGATGCGGTGTTTGGTGATGGCAGCGAGCGTGGCGGCAGGCAACAATTCGCCTTGCTTTTCGTAGGCGGCCAGGCCGGCGTCGACGAAGTCGTAAGTCAGGCCGAGATTGAGCTTGTCGAGGACGTGCAGTGTCGCGTCCATGATTTCCGGGCCGATGCCGTCGCCGCGGATCACCGCAATGGTCTGAGTCATGAGGGCTTGTTCTTCTCGGGTTTGAAGGCGGGATAGTCACCGCCGAAGGCGCGCGCATTATGCCAGATCGACTGATCAGGCCGCCGGCCAAGCATTCTAGACAGGTTCGTTTGGTGGGTTCCGTTGTGGGGGAAAGCCCGGATTTCAGCTTCGATGCAACCCGCAGCACCCGACGGGGGCGTTCGCTTTTCGACCGTCAGGGCTGTCCTGCCCTGGCGGTCGCGCCGGCCCTCCCTGGCCGGCTCGGCGCGAATACCCCCGCCGGGTACCGCGGTCGCGAATATGGAGAATCAGGCTTCGGCGAGAAAATCTCCGCTCAGATTACGACTTGCGTGGAGCGGGCTTGCCTCACCGCCACGGAGCAGTCCCGTGCTTGTCGGGGAATTCGCAGTAGCAAACCAGGGATGGTTTGCGGCGGTGAGTCGGCACAGGATGTGCCGACCGAACCGCACGCGAATCCCCGGCAGGCGCGGGACTGCGGACTCGACGCTTCAGAAAGTGTCGCGATGTATTCCCATCGACTCAGCCGTGCTCATGCCCCGGCTTCGGCGCATGCACGCCCTCGCCTTCGATCTGGTCGAGGAAATCCACGGCCCGGCGCAGATGCGGGATCACGATGGAACCACCGACGACCAGGCCGACGCTGAAGGTCTCGAAAAACTCATCGCGATTGACGCCGACTTCCTTGCATTGCGCGATGTGATAGCTGATGCAGTCGTCGCAGCGCAGCACCATCGATGCCACCAGACCGAGCAATTCCTTGGTCTTGATGTCGAGCGCGCCGGCCTTGTAGGTCTGCGTGTCGAGCGCGAAAAACCGCTTCACCACCTGATTGTCATGGCCGAGGATCCGTTCGTTCATGCGCTGCCGGAACTCGGTGAACGCCTTCACCCGATCGGCCTCATCGATGTGGCTCATGGCGCGACCTCCAGCAGCGGCTTCAAGCCGCCGGCGCGATCGAGCGCGACCAGGTCATCGTAACCACCCACGTGCCTGTCGCCGATGAAGATCTGCGGCACCGACGTGCGCCGGGATTTTTCCATCATCAGCGCGCGCGCCGTCGGGTCGGTATCGACGCGTACCTCGGTGTAACCGGCGCCACGCGACTTCAGGAAATTCTTCGCCGCCACGCAGTAAGGACAGACGGCGGTGGTGTACATGATCACTTCGGGCACAGGCTTCTCCTCGACGGTCGGCATGGACATGGGGGCGCTGCGGAACATTTTACAGGCCCCGGCGGTCTTGAGCCCTGGATTAACTACCGATTCACTCGTTTGCCGACGGCCTGGGGCATGCTGTCGAACCTGCTGGAGAAACCCGTGCGCCGAACCCTTCCCCTTGCCGCTGCCCTCGTCTTCGCACTCGGAACCGGCGTTGGCGCCCGGGCACAGAGCAACTCCCTGCCTGACATGGGCTCCTCGGCCGGCACCTTGCTGACCCCGCAGGAAGAATCGGAATACGGCGCCTACACCCTCTACCAGCTGCGTCGCTACGGCTACGTCACCGAAGATCCCCTGATCGATTCCTGGCTCGACACCATGGGCCACCGCCTCGCTGCCGTCAGCGATCGCCCGCAGCAGCAATTCACCTTTTTCATGATGGGTGATCGCTCGATCAATGCCTTCGCCACGCTCGGTGGCTATGTCGGCGTCAATGCCGGCCTGGTGCTCACCGCGCAGAACGAAGATGAAGTTGCCGGCGTGATCGCCCACGAAATCTCCCACGTCACCCAGCGCCACGTGCTGCGCGCCGTCGAACGCGCCAAGCGCGACCAATTGCCGCTGATGCTGGCGATGGTCGGCGCCATCATCGCCGCGCAGAGTTCCAACAGCCGCAACAGCGGCGATGCGATCCAGGCCGCCGTGATGGGCAGTCAGGCGCTCGCGATGCAACGTCAGCTCGACTATTCGCGCTTGAACGAAGCCGAGGCCGATCGCGTCGGCCTGCAGACGCTTTATCGCTCCGGTTACGACGTCAACGGTATGGCTGATTTTTTCGAACGCATGGATCGAACCATGCGCGGCAACTCCGGCGGCATCAAGGCACCGGCCTATCTGCAGAGCCATCCGGTTACCGCCACCCGCATCAGCGAAGCACGCCAGGGTGCCGCGCGCTTGCAACGCGAATCGCCGCGCCTAGCCGCCACCAGCCGTCCATCGTCCAATCCCCTGCTGCCATTCGGCCTCGGCGACATCGGCAGTGCGACCACCGGCAACCTGCAACCACGAATGTTCGAATGGGCGAAAGAGCGCCTGCGCGTACTTAGCGCCGCCAGCCCCGGCACGGCGGTACAGGAATACAGATTGATTTTCGAACACGCCGGTGGTCGCGTCAGCGATGCGCAACGCTACGGCCTTGCGCTGGCGCAGATGCGCGCCGGTTCATCCGCAAGCGCCGAAGCCAGCCTGCAATCGCTGCTCAAAGCGCATCCGGAAAACCTCTGGATCGATCTCGCTCTCGCCGAATGCGCCCATGCCGGCAAGAACGATCCGGTCGCGAAACAACGCTTCGAAGACCTGCTGCGACGATTCCCGCAGGACCGCTCCATCAGTCTCAGCTACGCGCTCATGCTCAACGACATCGGCGGCGCCGAGGCCGGCCGGCGTGCGCAGTCGGTGCTCAAACCCCTGCTTTCGTCGAGCTCCGAGGATCCGCTGTTCCAGAAGAATTTCGGCCGCGCCAGCGAACTCGCCGGCGACACCGCCCGCGCCACCGAAGCCTACGCCGACGCCGCCTTTCTCAACGGTCGCGCCGAAGATGCCTTGACGCAGCTCAACGGCCTGCTCAAGCGCGATGACATCGACTATATCCAGCGCGCAAGGGTCGAGGCTCGCATCGCCGCGATCACGCCGATCGTGCTGGATATGCGCCGGCAGGGCGTCAAACCGCAGGACCAGACCCCCGATCCGGGCTGACCGCGGCCGGCGCAGTCACTCAATGGTCACAAAAGTTTTATCTACTTGCACCCTGCTCCTTCCAATGACAGGGTACGTCCGTGCAAAAACGCATTCTCATCGTCGACGACGAGCCCGCCATCCGCGACATGGTCGCGTTCGCCCTGCGCAAGGGCGAATACGAACCCGTCCATGCCGGTGATGCCCGCGAGGCCGCCTCGGCGATCGCCGAACGGGTCCCGGACCTGATTCTTCTCGACTGGATGCTGCCCGGCAGCAGCGGCCTGGAGCTGGCCCGGCGCTGGCGCCGCGACGAACTCACCCGCGATATCCCGATCATCATGCTCACCGCCCGCGGTGAGGAAAACGACCGTGTTAGCGGCCTCGAATCCGGCGTCGACGACTACGTGGTCAAGCCCTTCTCGGCGCGCGAACTACTCGCCCGCATCAAGGCCGTGTTGCGCCGCTCGCGTGAGGACGAAGACGACGGTTCCGTGACGGTCGGCAAGCTGCGTATCGACGGCGCCGCCCACCGCGTCTACGCCGGCGACCAGTCCATCCACGTCGGCCCTACCGAATACCGCCTGCTGCATTTCTTCATGACCCACGCCGATCGCGTCTATTCCCGCACCCAGTTGCTCGACCACGTCTGGGGCGGCAATGTCTACGTCGAGGAACGCACGGTGGATGTGCATATCCGCCGCCTGCGCAAAGCGCTGGAACCCACCGGTCTGGAAGAAATGGTCCAGACCGTCCGCGGATCGGGTTACCGATTCTCCGCGGCAACGCATTGACTCCGGCCGCAGGGATGCGCCGCTCGCTGCTGCTACGGTTGGCTTGGCGGCAATCGTTGCTGCGCTTCCTGATTTTCTATGTCTTTGCCACCGCGCTCGGCCTGTGGCTGCACCAGCTCGCCTGGGTATTGCTGGCCGCGACCGCGCTGGTCGCGTTGCGCGCCTATCTGCGGCTGTATCGCGTCTCGCGTTTCCTCGATTGGCGCCAGCAGCTGCATACCGTGCACGGCCAGGGCATGTGGGCCGCGCTGGAAACGCTGATCCACCGCCGCCAGACCGAAAACCGCACGCGCAGCCGGCGCCTGGTCGGCCTGCTGCGCGCCTATCGGCAAGCCGCCACCGCGATGCCCGACGGCGCGCTGATCATCAACCGCCGCGACAATCACCTGA
>NZ_DATGBO010000119.1:0-13118 GCF_035312645.1 Arenimonas sp. | reverse complement strand
TCGATCTTTGCGGGCATCGAAACGGTCGCGGGTGGAATGCAGGCTACGTCAATTGGTCGATTTTCGCGGCGCAGATGAAATCGTTGAGGCTGAGTCCGCCGACATCATGGGTGGAGAAGCGCACCACCGCACGGTTGTAGTGCACGCCCAGATCGGGATGGTGATCTTCGCGATGGGCGATGAAGGCCAATGCATTCACGAAGGCCATCGTCCGGTAGTAGTCGCCGAAATTGAAGGTCTTGCCGATCGCCTTGCCGTCCTCGAGCAATTCCCAGCCGGCGAGGGCACCGAGGTAGCCGCGCACCTTGTCGATCGGCAGCAGGTTATCGGCGCCGCGCAGTGATGTGCAATGACGGGAGGCGAGTTCGGAAAGGATGGACATGGCGTTGCCTCGGGTTGAAATCGGAGGATTGTGGCCGTATTGATCGTATTCGCGGAATCGCAGGCGATCAGCACGGGCGACGGCGAACTTTACTTCAGCTCACGGAACTTTACCGGCCTATCCCGTAAAATATCGCCATGATCAATATCTCCGATTCCGCCCAGACCTATTTCCGTCACCTGCTCGGCACCCAGGGCGGCGATGCCATCGGTATCCGTGTCACCGCCGTACACCCGGGCACGCCACGCGCCGATGCGCGACTGGAATTTTGCGAGAACGGAGACCTGCTTGGCGACGAGTGGTCGCTCGATTGCGAGGGTTTCACGCTGTTCGTGGACGCCCCCAGCGTTCCTTTCCTCGATGGCGCCGAGATCGATTACGCCAGCCAGGGCACGAGCAGCCAGCTCACTATCCGAGCACCGCGCATCAAGGGCGAGGCGCCCAAGGGCGATGCTTCGCTGATCGAGCGTGTGCAGTGGTTGCTGGAAACCGAAGTCAATCCGCAACTCGAATCGCACAAGGGCAAGGTCTCGCTTGAGGAAATCACCAGCGATGGCGTGGTGCGCCTGCGTTTCGGCGGTGGCTGCCACGGCTGCGGCATGGCCGATGTCACGCTCAAGCAGGGCATCGAGAAAACCTTGATGGCGCGCATTCCGGAAATCACCGCGGTGCGCGACGCCACCGATCACTCCACGGGTGCTGCGCCCTACATCGCGCGCTGAACTTTCATTGCCCAGGCGCCCCTAACGGCGACCTGATCACTGCGAAGCCTCATGCCCGACGCCCCCGTCGCAATATCGGAAACCGCCTGGCATCCGCATTCGCTGGCGAGCACGGCGCCGGTATTCGACAAGCGCGCGGGCCGCTTTCTATTCGCCGCCCTGGTCGCCATCCACATCGGTGCGATCTTCTGGATTTTGCGCGCGCCGGCCATCGAGTCGGATCGTGCCAGCAACGACGATGCGATCGAAATCAGTTTCGTCTCTCCGGAACCGGTGCCAGCGGCAACAAAAGCTCTTTCTGATGCAAAGCCAGCGGCCAATGCTGCGGTCGTGATCCGGATGTCGAAGCAGGCACAGATCGCGAACGGACAGCCGCATCGAATCGCCACAATAAGCGCTGCCGCGGCGTCGCAAAAATCGCCTCTGCAACTTTATGCTGCCGACGGACGCGTGAGACTTCCGGAAAGCTTGATGACCGAACTCGCCAAGGTCGACAGCGACGAACGCGTGTTCGACTACCAGGTTCCAGGGCTGGCGAAAGCCGGAAAATTTTTTGATCGACCGCCGGCGTTGACTTACGAAAGCACGCGTTTCGACCAGTATTGGCGGCCTGATCAGGACTTACTGACCGAGTTGCTCAGCCGTGCGGTCGAGAAAGCCAGCAAGGAAATCCGCATTCCCGTCCCCGGCCACCCCGGCGAAAAAATCGTCTGCCATGTTTCCCTTCTTGCCCTGGGTGGTGCCTGTGGCGTCGCGCACAACGACGATGGCTACGTATTCAAGGACGACGATCCAGCGACATTGAACGAGGCCGAGAGCAAACAATGCAAGGCGTGGTGGGATCGGATCGTTGATGCAAAAAGCCAGGAAACCTGGCGCAAGACCCGTGCGCTTTACGACGCGGAATGCAGGAAGCCGCTGGAGCGCAAGAAAGCATTGCCGCCAGGGCGCTGACCATCAGCGAGGGATGCGCCGAAGAAAATTCGTCGGTGTAAATACATCGGCACAGAAAAAAGGCCCCGATGATCGGGGCCTTTTCCTTCGATGAATAATCGCGGTGACAATCAGCGCGTGTGACCGCTCAGGTCATGGATTTGCGGGTCAAGCGAACCGAAATACACGGTGAGGTCGGCGATATCCTGTTCGGTGAGGTCCTTGGCCTGACCACCCATGATCAGGTTCTTGCGCTTGCCCGACTTGTAATCGTGCAAGGCCTTGGCGAGGTAATCCGGGTACTGGCCACCGATGACCGGCGGCGGATTCATCTTGTCGGCCGTTGGGTGGCTGCCGTCGGCGCCATGGCAGGCGGTGCAGGCCTGGGCCTTGATCTTGACCTTGGCGATGTCGCCAGTGGCGCCGGCCAGGGCGGACGCGCTGAAGGCGAGGGCGAGGGAAACGGTGGCGATGCGGATCAGGATCATGGGTCGGTTCCGTTACTTCTTGATCGGCTTCAGGCTGGACAGGTACGCCGCGATATTGGCGATGTCCTGGTCGGAAAAGCTCTGCGCCTGCGCCGTCATGGTGGGGTGGTTGCGCTCGCCTTTCTTGTATTCGGTCAACGCCGCGACCAGATACTGCTCGCTCTGGCCGCCGATCTTGGGCACGCGGTAGTTCGGGTAGGCGTTCTTGTATTCCGCGATGCCGTGGCAGCCGGTGCAGGTGTAGGCCAGCTGTTTGCCGACTTTGGCATCACCCTTGGCGAAGGCGGGGGCAGCGGCGGTAGCCAGAGCCAGGAGGGCGGTGGTCAGCAACACTCGTTTTTTCATTGGGATTCCGGCGGAAGGGTCGGCGGAGACGATCAGGCAAAAATTATAGCCTGCGCCGCCGGAGCCAGACAGGGGGTGGTGTGTCGTCGACGCAGAGGCGTACCGAATCAGCACATACAGACTTTCGGCACATATCGATCAGCAGGCACATGCGTTACTGTTCTATGCAACTACAACACCTGCGAGAGTAAGACCTGATGAGCGCGTCCTCCGATACCCGCCGACTGCCCGTTTTGATGCGTACCGGCGCCGTCGCCCTGGTCGTTGCCGGCCTCGCTCTCGGAGGGTGCAAGGGATCTGCGGGCGGCGATGCCGAAGCAGCGTCGGGCAAGAAAGACGAGGCGGCGAAAGTCGACAAGGACGGCAAGCCGATCGAAAAAGTCGAGGCGGTGCCGGTGGAAGTCGCCAAGGCGGCGCGCAAGCCGATCTCCGCGAGTTATTCGGGCACGGCCAATCTCGAAGCACCCGGCGAGGCACAGGTCGTCGCGAAAACTTCGGGCGTGATGGTGCAACTGCTTGCCGAGGAAGGCGATCAGGTCAAGGCCGGGCAAGTGCTCGCGCGCATCGACGGCGACAAGGTGCGGCTCGAAGCCGAGCGCGAACTCGCGACCGTGCACAAGCTCGAAAACAACTACCGTCGCTCGCAAGGGCTGGCCGCGCAGAAACTGGTCAGCGCCGAGTCCAGCGACCAGATCCGTTATGACCTCGAATCCGCGCGCGCCAGTTACGAGCTCGCCAAGCTCGAACTCTCCTACACCAACATCACCGCCCCGATCAGCGGCGTGGTCGCGCAGCGCATGGTCAAGCCGGGCAATCTGATCAACCTCAATGCGCCGGTGTTCCGCATCGTCAACAACGCGCATCTCGAAGGCGTGCTCAACGCGCCCGAGCGCGAAATGAATCGCCTCAAGGCCGGCCTGCCGCTGCGCATGGTCGTCGATGCCGTGCCGGGCAAGGTGTTCGAAGGCCGCGTCGACCGCATCAGCCCGGTGATGGATTCGGGCAGCGGCACGTTTCGTGTCGTCTGCGCATTCGACAACGCGCCGGAGTTGCGTCCGGGCATGTTCGGCCGCATCGAGGTCGTCTATGACCAGCGCCAGGATGCGTTGACCGTGCCGCGCATCGCGCTGCTCGAGGATGAGGGCGAGCCCGCCGTTTACGTCGTGCGCAACAACAAGGCGAAGAAAGTCGTCGTGCAGCTGGGCTACACCAATGGCGAGCTCGCGGAAATCCGCAGCGGTCTTGTCGAAGGCGACCAGGTCGTTACCGCCGGCAAGGTCGCGATCCGCGATGGCAGCGACGTGCAGATCATCACCCTCGGCAGTCAGCCGGCCGCCAAGGTCGTGGCCGAGACTGCCGCCAAATGAATCTCGTCGAATTCGCGACACGACGGCGCGTGACCGTCTTCATGATCACGCTGACCTTCGTTATCTTCGGCGTCATCGCGCTGTTCAATCTCAAGGTCAACCTGCTGCCCGACCTGAGTTATCCGACGCTGACGGTGCGCACCGAATACACGGGCGCCGCGCCGTCGGAAGTCGAGACGCTGCTCAGCGAGCCGATCGAGGAAGCCGTCGGTGTCGTCAAGAACCTGCGCAAGCTGCAATCGATTTCGCGTACAGGCCAGAGCGACGTCGTGCTCGAGTTCGCCTGGGGCACTGACATGGACCAGGCCAGCCTCGAAGTGCGCGACAAACTCGATGTGCTGCGCCTGCCGCTGGAAGCCAAGGCGCCGGTGTTGCTGCGCTTCAACCCGTCCACCGAGCCGGTGATGCGCCTCGTGCTGACCACGCCGAAGGACAACGCCGGTAGTGACCAGGCTGAGTTGATGCGTCTGCGTCGCTACGCCGACGACGAACTCAAGAAGCGCCTGGAGCCGGTCGATGGCGTCGCCGCGGTCAAGGTCGCCGGCGGTCTCGAGGACGAGGTGCAGGTGCAGGTCGATGCCGATCGTCTTGCGCAGCTCAATCTGCCGGCAAGTCTGGTGATCGATCGCCTCAAGCAGGAAAACGTCAACATTTCCGGCGGCCGCATCGAAGAAGGCAGCGAACGCTACCTTGTGCGCACCGTCAACCAGTTCAGCAGCCTGGACCAGATGCGCGAGCTGCTGATCACTTCGCTCAACGGCGTGCCGGTGCGACTCAAGGACGTCGCCACGGTCGTGCAGGGTTACAAGGAACGCGAGGCGGTGATCCGTCTCGCCGGTCGTGAAGCGGTCGAATTGGCGATCTACAAGGAAGGCGATGCCAACACCGTCGCTGTAGCCAATGCCGTGCGTCATGCACTCGCGACTTTGCAAAGCCATGCCAGCGCCGGCCTGGCCAAGACGGCGCCATCCAAACCCGGCGAATACCTGATCGACGGCATTCCGGTGCGCACCATCGAGGATCAATCCAAGTTCATCAAGAACGCCTTGTCGGAAGTGCAATTCGAGGCGCTGGTCGGCGGTTTCCTGTCGATCCTGATCATCTTCTTCTTCCTGCGTGACGGCTGGAGCACCTTCGTCATCGGCTTGTCGTTGCCGGTATCGATCATCGCCACGTTCTTCTTCATGGACCGGCTCGGCCTGAGCCTCAACGTCATGTCCCTCGCAGGTCTCGCGCTGGCGACAGGCATGGTGGTCGACGATTCCATCGTCGTGCTCGAAAGCATCGCCAAGGCACGCGAGCGTGGCCTCGGCATCCTGCAGGCTGCGGTCGTCGGCACGCGCGAAGTCAGCATGGCGGTGGTCGCTTCGACGCTGACCACGGTGGCCGTGTTTTTCCCGCTCGTGTTCGTCCAGGGTGTCGCCGGGCAGTTGTTCAAGGATCAGGCGCTGACGGTTTCGATCGCGTTGATGATCTCGTTGGTCGTGTCGCTGACATTGATCCCGATGCTGTCGTCGATCCGCGACAAGGCGCCGCTGGCTTTCAAGAAGGAAGATCCGCATCCGCCCTGGCAGCCGACCAACAAAGCCGGGCGCGTCGCCGCCGGAGCGGGCCGAGGCGTAATTCGCGGATTCGCCGGCAGCGCGTTCGGGCTCAGCTGGCTGTTCATCGGCATCGCCCGCGGCCTGGCCAATACCGTCGGCGTCTGGCTCGCACGCTTGGGCGAATTCATCCTGATTCCCTACGAGCGCGCCGCGAAGTTCTATCACGGCATCCTGCCGAAGGCACTGGATCGACCCTGGCCCATTCTCGCCTGCGCGACAGCGGCCTTTGTCATCGCGATGTTCGTCGCGACCACGCTTGGCACCGATCTGATTCCGCAATTGGCGCAGGATCGTTTCGAGATGACTGCGAAACTGCCGCCAGGCACGCAGCTCAACGAGACCGATGCGCTGGTGCGCGCGGTGCAGTTGGCCCACGACGGTGACAAGGACATCGAAGCGCTGTATGGCGTCAGTGGCACTGGCACACGCCTGGACGCCAATCCGACCGAGTCCGGCGAGAACGTCGCCAAGCTCAGCGTCGTGCTCGGCGAGCATTACAGCAAGCAGACCGAGGCCCAGGTCACCGAGCGCATGCGCAAGACCATGGCGCAGTATCCGGATGTCGGTGTGAAGTTTGGTCGTCCGCAGCTTTTCAGTTTCTCGACGCCGCTGGAAATCGAATTGCGCGGCCAGGATCTGGAGTCGTTGTCGCGCGCCGGCCGCAAGCTCGCCGAACTGATGCAGGGCTCGGCGCATTTCGCCGACGTCAAATCCTCGGTGGAGCAGGGCTTCCCGGAAGTGCAGATCCGTTTCGACCAGCAACGTGCGGCGGCGCTCGGCCTGACCTCGCGGCAGATCGCCGACCAGGTCGTGCGCCAGGTGCGCGGCGAAGTCGCGACGCGTTACAGCTTCCGCGACCGCAAGATCGACGTGCTGGTGCGCGGCCGCGAAAGCGATCGCGCTTCCGTCGACGATATCCGCCGCATCATCGTCAATCCGCAGAGCGATCGTCCGGTGACGCTGGCCGCGGTCGCCGACGTGGTTGAAACCACCGGGCCGAGCGAAATCCATCGCGCCGACCAGACGCGCGTCGCCGTGGTGTCGTCCAACCTGCGCGGCATCGATCTCGGCACCGCCGTGGCCGAGGTGCGCAAACTGGTCAAGGACAATCCGCTGGGCGCCGATATCCACCTCGGTTTCGGCGGCCAGAGCGAGGAATTGGACAGCTCGATCCAGTCGTTGATGTTCGCCTTCGGCCTGGCGATTTTCCTGGTCTACCTGGTGATGGCTTCGCAGTTCGAATCGCTGCTGCATCCGTTCGTGATCATGTTCTCGGTGCCATTGGCGATCGTCGGCGCGGTCGCAGCCCTGTGGCTGTCGAACTCGCCGGTGTCGGTGGTGGTGTTCATCGGCCTGATCCTGCTGGTCGGCATCGTGGTGAAAAACGCCATCGTGCTGATCGACAAGGTCAACCAGTTGCGCGAGGAAGGTGTGGCCAAGCGCGACGCCATCTGCCGCGGCGCGGAATCGCGCCTGCGCCCGATCATCATGACGACGCTGACCACGCTGTTCGGTTTCGCGCCGCTGGCGTTCTTCGGCGGCGACGGTGCGGAAGTACGCGCGCCGATGGCGATCACGGTGATCGGCGGCCTGAGCGTGTCGACGATCCTGACCCTGGTCGTGATCCCGATCATGTACAACCTGCTCGATCGCAAGTCCGACGCGTTCTATCGCGAACGCGCCAAGCCGATCGATCTTTCCGCACCGATGGAAGGCTTGCACGGATGACGCTCGCCGAACTCAGCCTGCGCCGGCCGGTGACGGCGGTGATGTTTTTCGTCTCGATGGTGGCGATTGGACTGATCGCCTCGTTCCGCCTGCCACTGGAGCAGTTTCCGGAAGTCAACATCCCGTTCGTGGTGGTGAATTTTCCGTATCCGAGTTCGACGCCGCAGGAGGTTGAACGCAGCATCACCCGCCCGGCCGAGGAAGCGCTGGCGACCTTGCCCGGCATCGCCTCGATCAATTCGACCAGCCGCGCCGACGGTGCCGATATCCAGTTGGAATTCTCCGACTGGAACCGCGACATCAACATCGCCTCCAGCGAAGCCCGCGACCGTATCGATGCGATCCGTTCGGATCTTCCCGAGGACATGCAGCGTTATTTCGTCGAGAATTTTTCGCTGACCGATCAGCCGATGATCCGGATCCGCTTCTCGAGCAATCGTGATCTGGTCAAGGAATACGAATTGCTGGAGACCGAGGTCAAGCGTCGCATCGAGCGCGTGCCCGGCGTTGCCCGCGTGGAGATTTCCGGCGCCTCGCCATCAGAAGTCGAAATTTCGATCGACCCGGCACGCCTGGGCGCGCACAACATCAGCCTCAACCAGCTCGCGGCCAAGCTGCAGGCGGTGAATTTCTCGGTCTCCGCCGGCGAAATCAACGAAGGCCAACGCCGTCTGCGCGTGCAGCCGATCGGCGAGATCAAGGACCTCGGGCAGCTGCGCGATCTGGTGCTCAACGAGCAGGGGCTGAAACTTTCCGACATCGCCGAGGTGCATCTCAAGCCGCAGCACGAAACCTTCGGGCGGCGACTCGATGGTCGCCCGGCGGTCGGTCTGGACATCTATCGCGAGCAATCCTCCAATCTGGTCAACGTCGCGCGCGACGCGATGGCTGCAGTGGAAGAGGTGAAGAAATCGCCTGCGCTGGAAGGCATCCAGATGGTGGTCTTCGACAACCAGGCCGACAACGTCACCGATTCGATCAAGGAACTGGTCAAGGCCGGCCTGATCGGCTCTCTGCTGTCGATGATGGTGCTGTTCTATTTCCTGCGGCATTGGCCGAGCACGCTGATGGTCACGCTGGCGATCCCGATCTGCATCATCATGACGCTGGGCGCGATGTATTTCTTCGGTATCACCCTCAACATCCTGTCGATGATGGGCCTGTTGCTGGCGGTAGGCATGCTGGTCGACAACGCCGTGGTGGTGGTCGAAAGCATCTACCAGTTCCGGGAAAAATTTCCCGCGGATCCGGTGCGTTGCGCGATCGAGGGTACGCGTAGCGTGCAGATGGCGATCAGCGCCGGCACGCTGACCAGCATCATCGTGTTCCTGCCAAATCTTTTCGGTGGCACCAACAAGATCAGCATCTTCCTCGGCCAGGTCGCGTTGACGATCACCATCGCGCTGCTGTGTTCGTGGCTGGTTGCGGTGAGCCTGATTCCGATGATCAGCGCGCGCCTGAAAACGCCACCGGCCGTTGGCGCCGCGCATGGTTTTGTGCCGGCATTGAGCCGGCGTTACGGCAGCCTGCTGCGCTGGTCGCTGGAACATCGTGGCAAGGCCTTGCTCGGGATTTTTCTGATCATCGGGATCAGCCTGGTGCCGGCGTTCTTCACCAAGTTCGACATGTTTCCGAACGAGGCCGGCAAGGAAATGGGCTTGTACGTCGACTGGAAGGGCGCCTACAGCCTCGAACAGATGTCCGATGAGATGGCCAAGGTCGAGCAGCACCTGGAGGCGAATCGCAAGCGCTACCACCTCAAGCAGATATACGTGGTGTTCGCCGAACAGGGCTGGGGCGGCATCCGCCTGACGCTGGACGACGACGCCAAGGATCCGGAAGCGATCCAGGAATTGATGCGCAAGGAAATGCCCAAGCTCGCGCGCGCCGAGATCGGTTTCCAGGGCGGCGGCAACAACGGCGGCGATGGCAAGGAAATTACCTTCTACGTCAATGGCGATTCCACCGAGACGCTGGGCAAGCTCGCCGACGGCATGGTGCCGCTGCTGGCCAACAACAAGAAGCTGCGCGACGTGCGCGTCAACTCCGGCGACGAGAACAGCGAGATCCAGGTGACGGTCAACCGCGAGCGCGCGGCGATCTACGGTTTCAGTGCGCAGGAAGTGGCGCAGTACATCGGCATCGCGCTGCGCGGCGCGCCGTTGCGGGAGTTTCGCCGCGGCAATACCGAAGTGCCGATGACGGTGCGATTCGCCGGCGCGGAAAAATTTCGCGTGGAAGATCTCTCCGATCTCAGCCTGCGCCGCAACGACGGCAGTACGGTGCCGCTGATGTCGGTGGTGGATGTGAAGCTGCGTCGCGGCTCATCGCAGATTTCCCGTCAGGATCGGCGTACCTCGCAAGCGCTGGTAGCCAACGTCGCCGATGGCGCGACCAAGGACGATGCGCGCAAGGCGGTCGAGGAAGTGATGAACGCCGCGCAGTTCCCGCCGGGTTACGGTTGGAGCTGGGGCCAGACCTTCCAGGAAGACGACCAGGCCGGCGCACAGATGGGCCGCAACATGCTGATCGCGATCTTCATGATCCTGGTAGTGATGGCGGCGCTGTTCGAATCGCTGTTGTTCCCGATGGCGATCCTGAGCAGCATCGTGTTTTCGTGGCTGGGCGTGTTCTGGATCTTCGCGCTGACCGGCACCGAGTTTTCGATCATGGCGCTGATCGGCATGCTGGTGTTGATGGGCGTGGTGGTGAACAACGGCATCGTGATGGTGGAGCACATCAACGTGTTGCGCCGGAACGGCATGAGCCGCACCGACGCGCTGGTCACCGGCAGCAAGGAGCGTCTGCGCCCGATCCTGATGACCATGGGCACGACGATTCTGGGCATGTTGCCGCTGTGTTTTGCCGGTGCCGATGTCGGTGGCGACGGCCCACCGTATTACCCGATGGCGCGTGCGGTGGCTGGCGGTCTGGCGTTCTCGACGATCGTCAGCCTCCTATTCCTGCCGACGATCTACGCGATGCTCGACGATCTCGGCGCCAATACCGGCCGGGTGATCCGTCGTGCGCGCGAGAAGGCGCCGTTCGGACGCTTTCGCAGGAACGCGGATGAGCCGGGCAATGCGATCACCGACGAACTCGGTGGTGAACTGAGCGAAGCCTGAGCGCCGAGTGAAATTTTCATCGGGGTCGGTGCGAACGAAGGCAGGCGGGATTTCCGTCTGCTTCGACCGGTTTTGATTGGCATCGGCTGGATTGCGCGTTGGGATCAGTATTCGAGATCACTGCCTCAGTCGATCGTCCAAGACGGCCATTGCCTGCTGGTCAGTCAGCGTAGCGTTCAGTGAGATTTTGGCGCTCAACAACTTGGACACGGCGCAATTTTCCTTCGCCTTGGTCGCGAGCGATTGGAATGTGGCGTTGTCTGCATGCGGAACCGACGCGGTGAGCACCAGGTGCAGACGCGAGATGGAAAAACCGTATTGGTCCGACTGCAGCGTCGCCAGTGCTGTGGTGTCCATGTGCGTGACGGTGAAACCCGCATCCGCCAATAACAGGGCGAGATACATGGTGAAAGAGCTGGCGCATGCCGCGGCAAGCAATTCTTCCGGACTCGTGCCGGCCGCGCCATTGAAGCGGCTGTCGACGGTGTAGGGATGACTTTGGAGCGCACTGCTCTCGGTCGAAACGAAGCCAAAGCCCTCGCGCGCGTCGCCGATCCAGGCGGCAGTTCCCGAACGTTGAGTGACGAATTCGCCCCAGGCGCTCATTGGTCGATCACCAGCAGCGTTGAACTGGCCGAGGCAAAGAGCCGACCACTGGCATCGATCAGTTTCGCCTCGGCAAACGCCACGCGCCGGCCCATCGTGAGCACGCAGCCCTCGGCGCGCAAAGGGCCGCTCTGGCTGGTCAATGCCTTGTGGTAGGCGACCTTTAGCTCAAGGGTCGTGTAGGACTGACCCGCGCCCAGACGTGAGTGCACCGCGCAGCCACAAGCGGAGTCGAGCAAGGTCGCTGCGTAGCCGCCGTGAACCATTCCGATCGGATTGTAGGCGTGCTGTCCCGGCGTGCCTTCGAACACGGCCCGGCCGGCGTCGACTTCGGTCAGAGCGAAGTCGAGCGAGTCGGCGATGCCCGGGCGGCGCCCCGAGGCCATCAATGCGCGCAACTGTTCCAATCCAGTCAATCCGACGCTGCCGGTTTGACCCAGAACATCCGCGATCAGGCTCATATCTGTTCTCCGGCCAGGTGACGATTCATTCCACTTCGATGACGATCTTGCCTTTGGCGCGCCCTGTTTCCAGATAGGCCATCGCTTCGTTCGTCTCCAGGAACGGGAAGACGCGATCCACGACAGGCCTGATGACGCCGGATTCAATCAGCGCGGTGATCTTGCTCAGCTGCTCGCCGTGGGCGTGCATGAAAACGAAGGAGTAGTCGATGCCGCGCCGCTTGGCTTTGCGCCGGATGCCCAGGCTCAGCAGGCGCATCACCTGCTGGAGGAACCAGTTCAAGCCAACGGACTTGGCGAATGCGACATCCGGCGGCCCGGAGATGGAGATGAGTTTGCTGCCCGGCTTGAGAACGCCGATGGATTTCTCAAGCGTGGCCTGGTCAAGGCTGTTCAGCACTACGTCGTACCCACTGAGCAGCTTCGAGAAATCGTCCTTCTTGTAGTCAATGACGACATCCGCGCCGAGATTCTTGACCAGGTCAACATTGCTCGTGCTGGTCGTCGTCGCCACAGTCGCACCGAGCTGCTTGGCCAACTGGATGGCGAAGGTGCCGACGCCGCCGGAGCCGGCATGGATCAGAACCTTTTGTCCCTTTTTCAGGCTGGCGCGTTCGACCAACACCTGCCACGCGGTCAGGCCGACCAAGGGGATGGAGGCGGCCTCCACCATGCTCAGGTTCCTGGGCTTCAAGGCCACGTCGGTTTCGTCGATGGCGATCTGCGCGGCGAGCGTCCCAACCCGGCCGTCGCGTGGACGCGCATACACCTCATCGCCTGGCTTGAACCTTCGGACCTTCGATCCGACCTGGACCACCACACCGGCCACGTCGTGACCCAGCACCAACGGGAAGCGATTGGGCAGGATCAGTTTGAATTCGCCGTCACGGACCTTGGCATCGAGCAGGTTCAGGGCGGCCGCATGGATCTTGACCAACACATCGTGGTCGCGAACTTCCGGCGCCGGCATGTCGCCCAGGCGCAAGGCGCTTTTCTTTTTGTAGCGGTCGAGAATGAAGGCCTTCATGGCTGCGAAATCGTGTTTGCATCGAGTCGCAAGTCCTTTCGGATGCCAGCATCCACCAGTCGGGCCGGCGCAAACCTGCGCAGCAAGCGCAGGCGATTCGCGAGGCCGCCGGCGGTGTAACGGAGTTTCGGCTGGACGGCCTTGGCCGCCTGCAAGACGACGTCCGCCACGACGCTCGGATCGTCGCCATTTGCCATCACCTTGGCGATTACCTTGTCCACTCCCGCGCGGGCTTCGCGATACTCCTCAAGCTTCGCATCGGGCGCGAGCAAGTTCGCGTCGAACTGGGTCTTGGTGTAGGCGGGCTCGATCACCGACACCCGGATGCCC
>NZ_DATGBO010000118.1:0-60910 GCF_035312645.1 Arenimonas sp. | reverse complement strand
AGCACGCCCCAAAAGGAAAGCGACTCGCCGACACGAAGCGGAGTTTTCTGGCTCACCGGCCATTGGAGATACCACTGACTAGCTGGCGCCTGGAGGTCGAGCGAGTCATCGACTACCACCAGTCGCCGCGCATTCTTTTCGGCGACCGAATTTGCTGCCTTGCCCGGCGTCGCCACTTCGGTCGGCGAGAACAATCGTCCGTCCAGACTGACATCCAATTCCCCGCGGTCGCGCAGGTGATCAGCACCGGTCACCGTGACCGAATAGATCAATGACACGCCTTCGTATCGCTCCAGGCCGAATTCATCGATTTGCGCGCCCGGGAAAGAGGTGGAAGGACGTTTTGCGGCACCAAGTATCTGCAGGTGTGCATCGACCAGTGCCGTCATGGTGTTCGGCGCGGTGCCAAGTTCGGCAACGGTGCCGGTCACACGCACCAACACGTCACGCTTGATCCTGCTGGTGGCCGGCGAAAGGACGACATAGATCGCATTGGATGCGTGCCTGTCGCTGCCCCACTTCACGCTCTGGAGATACATGCCGGCCTGCTGGTCCGCAGGACTGCCGGCATACACCGCCACACCCTCAACCATCACCCGCTGCCCGATCATCGGGCTTTGCAACCCGGTGCCCTGCACTTCGCTGATCGCCAGCACCTTGCTGGGGCCGACGGGTTCCGCAACCTGGGCAGCGACATTCAATGCGAACAACGCCAGCGCGAACGCAGCGACAATCTTCATCACGACCTCCAGAGACAAAAACGCCGCCCGGAGGCGGCGTTCGAAAACGATCGGGGTTCGCAGCTTACTTCAGCTGGCTGATCATCCAGTCGACGGTGGCGGCGATCTGCGCGTCGCTGAGCGCCGGGTTGCCGCCGCGGGCCGGCATCATGCCGCCATCGGGGCCCTTGTAGCCTTCCATCGCATGCTTGTAGAGCGTTTCCTTGCCCTGGGCGATGCGCGGCGCCCACGCGGCCTTTTCGAGCTTGGGCGCCATGGCGACGCCGGCGGTGTGGCAGCCGGTGCACAGGTTGCCGAAGATCACCGAGCCGTCTAGCGAGCCGCCGTAAGCGACTTGGCCCTTGGCGGCTTCGGCGGCCGCGGCCACTGCGGCGGCCTGGGCGGCGGCACCGGTGGCGCCGGCGTACACCGCGCCAACCGGCTGGATGCGCTCGACCTTGGCGGCTTCGGCGGTCTTGTTCACTTCCGCCGGCTTGAGGCCGTTGATGTACAGACCCAGCAGGATCAATGCGCCGGTGATGGCCACCAGCACGCCGATCACCTGGGAGAAATGCTTGAGGAACACGAGGTCGTGATTGCGCACAGAGGTTCCGGTGCGGGCCGCGGCCCGATAAATGCGAAGGGGCGGATTATATCGGCCAGCCCCTCGCCATTAAAAGCACAGGCGTCGAATTGGTCTGGCCGATCAGCTCTATTGACCCCGCCGCCGGGTTGCGGGCTAATCATCGGCATGTTGCCCGCCTCCCGCTCGAGTCCGCTCGAATGATCCCGGATGCCCCGTCGGCGACCGCTTCCCGGGATTGGCGTGCGCTCGGGCGCTGGCTGCTGGCTGCGCTGTTGTACGGGCTGGCCTGGCAAATATTGGCGCGGGTATCGCACGTGCTGTGGTTCCTGCCCGCGGGTCTGCGCCTTGGCGCGCTCTGGCTGACGCCGACGCGGCGCTGGGGCTGGCTTGCGGCCGGCGAGTGGATCGGCCTGGCGCTGATGTCGGTCTGGCGCGGCGATCCGCTGCTGACGCCGGTGTTCTTCGCGCTCGAGGTCCTGCCCTTCCTCATCTATGCCGTGCTGGTGCTGCTGGTGCGCGGCAGCAGTGAACAAGCCCGGATCGACACGCCGGCGCGCATGCTGCTGCTGGTCGCGACCGGCCTGGCCAGCGCGGCGCTGGTCGCGCCAGTGCTGTCGCATTACCTGTCGGGCGGCGTCGGGCTGGCGCGCGGTTCGCTGGCCGGCACGTTCGCTTTCCTCTATGGCGATTTCACCGGCCAGTTGGTGATGGCGCCAGCGCTGATCCTGTTGTTCCGCCCGGACCTGCGCCGCCCGCTGCAACGTACGCTGTGGCGCGATCTCGGCCTGCTCGCGCTGTTCTCGCTGTCGGTGTTCGTGCTGCTGCAGCAACGCGCCGATCTCGCCCCGTATCTGTTGATGCTCGGTTTCGCGCCGATCTTCTATGTCTCGTTCCGGCAGGGCTGGGAAGGCGCGGCGCTGGCGATCGCACTGATCGGCCTGGGCATCGAACTGCTCGGTCGCCTGCATGCGTTGCCGGTCGAATTGAGCGCGCTGCAGCTCGCGCTGGCGGTGATCGGCGGTGGCGGCCTGGTGCTCGGCGCCGCGAGCAGCGAGCTGCGCCGCAGCCACGAAAACCTCGGCGCGCGTCATCGCGAACTCGGCCAGGCCAACCAGGACCTCGCGCGTTTCGCCAGCGACCTGCGTGACGTCAGCCAGCGTCTCGTGCGCCTGGAAGAGCAAGGCCAGCGCGAGCTCGCCGGCGAGCTCGACTACGAACTCGGCGCCGCCATCCACGCGCTCGGCACGCGTATCAGCCTGGCCTTCCGCGATGTCCGCGACCAGCAGACGCTGCGCCTGCTCGAATCGGTGCGCGAACAAGTGCGGGAAATGCAGGACAGCCTGCGCCGCGTGCTGCGGCAACTGCGTCCGCAGGCGCTGGACACACATGGGTTGCGCGAGGCGATCGGCTTCGGCCCATTGCGCGAGATGCTCGAGGACGCCGGCATCGTCTTCGAAACGATGTTCTACGGCCGCATCGAAGCGCTCAGCGACGACGCGCGCACCGCGGTCTATCGCATCTGCCAGGCCGCGGTGCGCGAAGCCACGCGCATGGACGCCGTGCATCGCGTGCTGCTCAAGCTCGACGTGATGCCGGGCCAGATCCAGCACCTGCAGATCGAGTTGCTGATCGAGATCGAAGTCTCGCCCTTCGTCGACTTCCCAGTCGAGGCGAACGCGCTGCCGGCGATTTCCGACCGCGTGCTCGCGCAGCGCGGCCACTACCAGGTCGAGCCGCTGACGCCGGGCGTGCGCCACCTGATCCGCTTCGAGGACGAATTGCCAGGACTGGCGTGAGCGGTCTCGTCGGATGCGACCGGCATCCGGCATCATGCCGCCATGCCCGCCGCCCCCGACTTTCGCCTGTACCACGGCAACGACCTCGACATGCTTGCGGGCATCCTCGCGGCCGAATTGGCGAAGCCCGGCGGCGGGTCTTTGCTCGCTCCCGACACGATCCTGATTCCGCAGCCGGCGATGCGCCGCTGGTTGCAGAAAACACTGGCCGAACGCCACGGCATCGCTGCCAATATCGAATTCCTCACGCCTGGCGAATTCGTTGCGCGCGCGCTCGATGCCAATGTCGATGGCAGCAGCGATCTCGCTCTCGCCGAGGCCGCGACGCTGCGCTGGCGGCTGTGGTCGCTGCTCGCCGATGACGTGGCGATGGCGGCAGAAGTTTTCGCGCCGCTGCGCGCCGTGCTTGCGGGCGACGACCGCGCGCTTGCGGCATGGACGTTGGCGGGCGAGCTTGCCGGCATGTTCGAGAAATACCAGGCCTGGCGGCGCGCCTGGCTGATCCGCTGGGATGCCGGTGCCGATCGCGACGATTGGCAGGCGGAATTGTGGCGGCGCGCGACTCGCGGACAAACGCATCGCGCGGCCCGCCTGCAGGCCTATCTGTCGCGTTTCGGCGAAGACGATTCGCCGCCGCCGACGGGCTTGCCGGTGCGTGTATTCGCGTTCGCCTGCCAGAACGTCTCGCCGGATGTGCTGCGCGTAATCGCCTCGTCGGCGCGCGCCGGCGTGCTGCAGTTCTTCTTCGTCTCGCCCGTCGCCGGTTGGTGGGGCGACCTGCGCAGCGCCCGTGAACGCCTGCGCGATAGCGCCGACGCGGTGTTCGCCGATCGCGAAAATCCGCTGCTGCGCGACAACGGCGCCGCCGGTCGCGATTTCGTGCAGCTGCTGTTTTCCTATGAAGTCGCGCATCCCACCTGGGAGCAGGCTGTCTACACGCCGCCCGATCCGGTCATGCGCCCGGGCCTGCTGCATCAACTGCAGCGCGACCTGCTCGCGCGCCTGCCGACGCCGATGATGCGCGGCGACGAAAAATGCCCGGCCTTCGATCGTGGCGATGCCGGCAATCACACGTTGCAGATGCACAGCTGCCACACGCGTCTGCGCGAGGTGCAGGTGCTGCACGACCAGCTGCGCGACCTGCTGGAAAAAAATCCCGACCTGCAGCCGCGCGACATCGCCGTACTCACGCCGGACATCAATGCCTATGCGCCGCATATCGCCGCCGTGTTCGGCGGCGCGGAAGGCGCGCTGGCGATTCCCTATGCCATCGGCGACGGCAGCGTGCTCGCCACGCAACCGCTAGCCGAAGCGTTCGCGAAACTGTTGTCGCTACCGGAAGCACGCTTCACCGCGACCGAAGTTCTGGAATGGCTGGCGGTGCCGGCGATCGCGCAGCGCTTCGATCTCGAGGGCCGGGATTTCGACAGCCTGCGCGATTGGCTGCAGGCCGCAGGAGCACGCTGGGGCCTCAATGCCGCGCACCGGCTCGCACTCGATGCGCCGGACGAATCGGCCTACACCTGGGCCTGGGCGATCGATCGCCTGCTGCTCGGCCATGCGCTGGACAGCGACGAAAGCACGGCCGGCGTCGCGCCGCTGCCCTTGCTCGAAGGCACCGCCATCGCCACGCTCGATGCCCTGCTGCAAGGCCTGCGCGTGTTCGCGCGCTGGCAACGACAGTTGCAGGGTACGCATTCGGCCGACGATTGGCAGACGCGACTGACGCAACTGCTCGCCGATGTGTTTCCCGAACGCCCGACCATCGCGGGCGATCAGCGCACGCTGGAATGGCTGCATGGATTGATCGCGAATTTCGCCAAACAGGCGCGCGTCGCCGGATTGACCACGGCGATTCCGGCGGCGGTGATGCGCGCCTGGTTCCAGTCCGCGCTCAATGAAGACGACACGCGCCAACCTTGGCTCAGCGGCGGCGTGACCTTCGGCAAGATGGTGCCGATGCGGCTGATTCCGTTCCGGGTGATCTGCCTGCTGGGCATGAACGACGGCGAATTTCCGCGCCGCGATCCCGCCGGTGGCTTCAACCGTCTCGCCGCTGCGCTCGCCACGGCGCAGCGCCAGCACGGCGACCGCTCCATCCGCGACGACGACCGTAGTCTGTTCCTGCAATTGTTCGCTGCCGCCGGCGATGTCTTCTACGTCAGCTGGCTGGGCCAGGATCCGCGCAGCGGCGAGACCTTGCCGCCGTCGGTGGTGGTAGCCGAACTCGCCGACGCGGCCGCGCAGTATTTCGCCGCTCCCGTACAGGTGCGCAAGGATCTTGTCGTCGCGCATCCGCTGCAACCGTTCGCACCCGCGGCTTTCGGGCAAGGCGATGCCCGGCGCATGAGCTACCGGGCGAACTGGCGCCCATCGGCGGATGCCAGCGAAAGCGCGCGCGCGGTTCTGCCGGTATTTTCCGCAGCACTGCCTGCACGGGAATCCGATGCCGCACCGCGCATCGTCACGCGCGCCGAATTGCTACGCACGCTCGCGCATCCGCCGCGCGCATATCTGCGTCACGGTCTCGGCCTGCATCTGGATTCCGTCGAGGACGCGCTGCCCGATGCCGAACCGCAGGGCGACGACGATCACCTGCGCGCGCATTCGCTGCGCCAGCGCGTGTTCGCGGCATTGATCGCCGACGCGCCGCCGGACAGCGACGCATTGCGCGCGCGCCTGCTCGCCGAAGGCCGCCTCGCGCCCGGCGCCGACGGCCACATCGAACTGAAGCAGATACTTGCGGAACTGACGCCGCAGGCCGTCGCCTGGCGGCGACTGGCGCAGGGCGCGACGCAGGTCCGGCGATATGAGCTCGATCTCGACGGCATCGTGCTGACCGGCGATCTCGCCGCGATCCACGACGGCGGCCTGTTGCAGTTCAGCGCGAGCAGGGGCCACGGAAAAACCCTGCTCACCCTCGGCATCGATGCGCTGGTCTGGGCCGCGTTGGGCGAAACGCGACCCATCCATCGCTTCGTACGCGGCGAATCGCCGCAGGAAATAACGCCGGTTTCCGCCGCCAGTGCACGCGCCGGCCTGCGTGCACTGCTCGCCTTGCAACAAGGTGCGACGCGCGAATTGCTGCCATTCATGCCAAAGACCGCGCATGTGCTCTACAAAAATTTTCGCGCGGGTCGTGACGGCTGGGCAGAGGCGAAGAAAGAATGGAAGAAGCGCGGCGGTCATGGCGAAGGCGAGGACGAAGCCGTGCGCCTCACGCTGCGCGGCCGCGATCCTTTCGATGACGCATCGCCGTCGGATGCAGCGGACGCCTTCCTCGCCGCCGCCCGCGAGGTATTGGATGCGCTCGCGGGCACGCCGGGAGGAATCCCGTGACCGCGCTGGACCAGGACCTCGGTCTGCAGGTATCACTGTGCGGTCTGCAGCTGATCGAAGCCAGCGCCGGCACCGGCAAGACCTTCACGCTGGCGACGATTCATTCGCGCCTGGTGATCGAGCAGCGCCTTCCGGTTTCGGAAATCCTCGCGGTCACCTTCACCGAAGCCGCGACCAAGGAGTTGCGCGAGCGTCTGCGCGAGCGCCTGCTGCTCGCCCTCACCCGCCTGGACAGCGCGCTGCCGCAGGACGATCCGGCGGCGGCATCAACGCAGGCCTTGCTCGATGCCGCGATCGCCCGCGAAGGTCGCGACGCCCTGCGCCACCGGCTGCGCGTCGCGGTCGCCGCGATGGATCTGGCGCCGATCCACACCATCCATGGTTTCTGTCGTCGCGCGCTCGCCGACCATGCGCTCGAGGCCGGGCAGCCGCTGATCGAGCGCGCGCTGATAGAAAATGAGACCGCGCTGCGCGAGGAAGTCGCGGCCGCATTCTGGCGCCTGCGCTCGCGCAACGAACAGGACGCGCGGCTGCTGCGCGATATCTGGGGGGCGCCAAAGGAATTGGCGCGGAGCCTGCGCGGCTTGCTGACGGTGGACGTATTGCTGCCTCAGCCAGAACATCAGGAAACGGATGCAGATGCGGCTCTGATGCTCGCCCGGCAGCGCCTGACGCAAGCGTTCCTCAAAGATGGCGAAGCCGCGTATGCCCTGGTGGGCAAAGCCCTCGCCGACAAGTCGCTCAATAACAACACCATCCGCAGCGAAACCTTCGAGGCGGTCTGGCGTGCCCTGCGTTCCTGGCGGGACGGCGGATTTGTCGATGATCCCATCATCGACAGTGGCAAGATTGGCCGCTTCACCGATACGGCGTTGAAGGATGCCACCAGCAAGAAAGGCGTCACGCCGGTCTCGCCGTTTTTCGCCGCGATTGAAGACTGGCTGGCCGCGCGCCATTTCCACGATGAGGTCGAACAGCATCGGCGCGTTGCGCTAGTGCACGACGCGCTGCATTTCGCGCGCGAACGCCTCGATGCGATCAAGCAGCAGCGCGGCCTGCTCGGTTACGACGACATGATCCGTGGCGTCGCCGACGCACTGGCCGGCGAGCAGGGCGAAGCGTTCGCGGCCTGCCTGCGCAAACAGTATCGGGTCGCGTTGCTCGACGAATTCCAGGATACCGACGCGCGGCAATGGGCGATCTTCGCGCACGTGTTCGCGGCGCCCGACGACGCTGATGCACAGCGCGCGCTGTTCCTGATCGGCGATCCCAAGCAGTCGATCTATCGTTTCCGCGGCGGCGATGTCTTCACCTATCTCGCCGCGGCGGGCAAGGTCGGCGCCGGTCAACGGCATTCGCTCACGCACAATTTCCGTTCGCGGCCGGCGCTGCTGACGGCGGTGCAGGCGCTGTTCGATCTCGCGGGCACGAACGCGTTCGCGCAACCCGGCATCGCCTTCACGCCAGTCATCGCTGGCGACCGCAATGACGATGCGCATCTGCAACGCGATGGCGTGTCGATGCCGGCGTTGACGGTGCTGACCTTCGACCAGCAGGAAGGCGGTATCGAGAAAGCGCGCGAATGCGCTGCCGGCGCCTGCGTCGCGGCGATCCGCGAACTGCTCGTCGCCGGCGCCGCCGGTCGGGTGACGCGACAGGGCCGGGACGGCCACTGTGGCGGTGTACGCGCGGGCGATATCGCCATCCTGGTCGAACGCCACGACGACGGCGCACGCATGCAGCGCGCACTCGCCGCGGCCGGCATCGCCAGCGTCGCGGCGGGCAAGCTCAGCCTGTACCAGACCGACGAAGCGCGGCATCTGCGCTGGCTGTTCGCCGCGCTGCGCGAACCCGGCGACGACGCGCGCCTGCGTGCCGCTCTGGCGGCGCCATTGTTCGGTCTTGATGCCCTGGCGATCGCCGCGCTCGACGCTGACGACAACGCCCACCGACAGTGGCAGGACCGATTGCAGCACTGGCGCGAGCGCAGCGAACGCCACGGCCCGCTCGCACTGCTCAACGATCTGTGCGCGGACAACGCGGCGCGCCTGCTGAACTTGCGCGACGGCGAGCGGCGCCTGACCAACTACCTGCAGCTCGCCGAAGCGTTGCAGGACGCCGACGCCCGGATATTCGGCCTCGCCGGTCTCTGCGATTTCCTCGATCGTCGCATCGCCGATGCCGATGCCGAGAGCGAAGGCGAATTGCTGCGCCTGGAGTCCGATGCCGAACGCGTCAAGATCCTCACGCTGCACAAGAGCAAGGGACTGGAGTTCGAGTTGGTGTTTCTGCCTTTCGTCGCCACCGGCGGCAATGGTCGGCATGCGAGCACGCCGGCGATGGCGAGTTTTCACGACGGCACGCAGCGCGTCGCACAGCTGTATCCGGAAAAGCAGGGGCAGGAACAGCGTAGCGACGAGGCCGAAGAACGCGCGGAAGATCTGCGCCTGCTTTACGTCGGCCTGACCCGCGCACGATTGGCGACCTGGCTGGCCTGGGGGCCGGCCACCGGTGCGGAAAAAACCGCGCTCGCCTGGCTGCTGCATCGCGACGCCGACGCCGACAAAGCAATGAAAATCGACGCGGCGAACATCGGCCTGCGTCTGGATCTGCTGCGTGATCGCGCCGCCGCGCTTGGCAGCGCCCATGCCATCGCCGTCGTTCCCGCCGCTGACGCAAGCGCGCAGGATTCCGCAGCGCTTGCCGATGCGATTCCGGGCGACGCGACCGCCGTCGTCCCTCCCGCGGCCATCGCCCAACGCATGCTCGATCGCGATTGGTGGATCTACAGCTTTTCGCAACTTGCGCGCGCCGATGCCGGCGCCGAAGAGCGCGGCGCTGGCGATGAAGTCGAGCCGGCCATCGCGACCGCAATCACGCCATCACGTTTTGCCGGTGCGCGCTTCGGCAACAGCCTGCACACCGCGCTCGAACTCGCCGACACCGAAGCGTGGCGCGACTGGCGCGGCGAATTGCCGCCGCCGGGACAACTCGACCTGGTCGCACAGGCATTGCGCGAACAGGGCTACGCCAGCGAGGCCGACCAGAACGAAGGCGTGCCGCTGCTGACCGCATTGATCGCCAACACCGTCAACGTGCGTCTGCCGGAAGGCGCACGCCTTGCCGCGTTGCCGCGCGAGGCGCAATGCGCGGAAATGGAATTCCATCTCGCGTTGGCACCAACCGCGGTGACGGATTTTCTCGCGTTGCTGCACGCGCATGGCCTGGTCAGCGAACGCACGGCCTTCGGCGCGCGCCGTCGCCTGGAAGGCTTGCTCACCGGCTTCATCGATCTGGTCTACGAACATGCCGGGCGCTATTACGTGCTCGACTACAAATCCAACCAGCTGCGCGACTACGCGCCCGCAACGCTGGCGCAGGCGGTGCGCGACAGCGAATACGACCTGCAATACGTGATCTATTCGCTGGCCCTGCATCGTTGGCTGCGCTTCCGCCTCGGCACCGCCTACGACCCGACGCGGCATCTGGGCGGCGTGCGCTATCTTTTCTGTCGCGGCCTGGACGCACTCGCCGCCGACTCCCCCGGCATCCACGCGCTCACGCTGCCGGTGCCGCTGCTGGAATCGCTGGATCGCCTGTTCGCGCTGCCGTCGGGAGCCGACGCATGAGCCTGCTTGCCGATCTTTATCGCGGTGGCTGGCTGCGCACGGTGGATCATGCATTCGCCGAAAGCCTGCGCCGGCTGCGGCCGGACACGCCCGATGCCGTCCTCGCTACGGCGGCGCTGTGCAGCCGTGCGGTCGCGCAAGGCCATAGCCAGTTGCCGCTGGCGCAAGTCGGTGAGCTGCTGCTCGATCTCGTCGGCGATCGCGAGCCACCGACGTTGCCGGCGCTGGACGATTGGTGCGCGCTGCTGCGCGCATCGCCATTCGTAGGAACGGGTCTGACCGCGACGAATCCCGCGGAAAACCAGCCTGATGAAGAAATGGTCGCGGCTCACGCTGCTCCTACGGTGTTGGTTCTTGAGGGCGAAGCGCTGTCGTTGCGTCGTTATTGGAAGTACGAGACGCGGCTGGCGACAGCGATCAGCAAACGCGCCGCGCCTTCGACGGTCATCGCGGACGTAGCGACAGATGCGCGACTCGCACAATTGTTTCCCGACGCCGACGGCGATCAGCGCGCGCAAGCCGAGGCCGCGCGCGCGTTGCTGTCGCAGCGCTTCCTGCTGCTCACCGGCGGGCCGGGCACCGGCAAGACCACGACGGTGGCGCGGGCGCTGGTGTTGTTTGCCGAGAATTTCCAGCACACCGCCGCAGGAGCGGGGCATTTTCCGCGGATCGCGCTGGCCGCGCCCACCGGCAAAGCCGCGGCGCGACTCGCCGAATCGGTACGCGATTCGCTGGCGCGGCTTGTTGCCGACGCAACGATCAGCGCCGACGCTGCCGTGCAGCTCGCGCCCGATGCCCGCACTCTGCATCGCCTGCTCGGCTGGCGTCCCGACAGCACGGCATTCCGCCACGACGCCGCGCATCCGCTGCCAGCGGATCTGGTGGTCGTCGACGAGGCCTCGATGATCGATCTGCCGCTGATGTGCAAACTCGTCGAAGCGGTTCCGGAGCATGCGACCCTGCTGTTGATCGGCGATCGCGACCAGCTGCCGTCGGTGGAAACCGGTGATGTGTTGGCTGCACTTTGCGATGCCGCAGATGCCGTAGGAACCAGCTTGCTGGCGACTGCTGCTTCGGATTCCTCTGCGACCACAGCGGTCGCCAGCAAGCTGGCTCCGACGAGGCTGGCGCGTATCCACCTCACCCACAGCCATCGTCAATCGGAAGATATCGACGTGCCGCGGCTGGCGGCATTGGTGCGCGATGGTCACGTCGAGGCGGCGCTCGCCGGCCTGGACAATGATCTGTTTCGTGGCGTGCATTGGCGCCAGGGCCCGGACCGCGCGCTGGCCGAAGCCGTGCTCGCGCAGGCGTTGCCGGCGTATGCGGCGGTGTGTGCCGCCGCGAACGTGGAAGACGCACTCGCTGCGGCGAAAAAATTCCGCGTGCTTGCTGCTATACGCGAAGGCGCGGCCGGCAGCCAGACGCTCAACGCGGTGATCGCCGCTGCGCTCGATCCAGCGCGACGCGGCGAAGGTTTTTTCCACGGCCGCCTGGTGCTGGTCACCGAAAACAGCTATCGCCATGGTTTGTTCAACGGCGACATCGGCATCGCCTGGCGCGACGCGGGCGATGAGTTGCGCGTCTGGTTCGATGCCGATGGTGGTCCACGTGCCTGGCTGCCGGCCGCTTTGCCGGCGCACGAATCCGCGTTCGCACTGACCGTGCACAAATCGCAGGGCTCGGAATTCGAGCGCGTCTTCCTCGCCCTGCCCGAACGCAACGCCCGGCCGGTATCGCGCGAGCTGATCTACACCGGCCTCACCCGTTGCCGGCAAGCCGTCACTCTCTGGGCCAGCGAAGCCACACTGCGCGAAGGCATCGCGCGCCAGGCGCAACGCTGGAGTGGTCTCGCAGCGCGCCTGCGCGCGTCGGAGACGTGACGGAAGTCGCAGCAGGAGCGTCGCCGCGATTTCCGGATATCGCCTATGCTTCCTCCATCCATACCGGAGCCCTTATGCGCCTGATTTTCTGCATCGCCTTGCTCGCACTCGCGCCGATCACGCTGGCCAAGCGCCCGACGGCGGATACCAGCAAACAATTCATCGACAAGAGCGTTGTCAGCTATCCGAAAGTCGTCGGCGACTACACCTTGCACGATGAAAGCTATGACCCCTCGCGGCTAGCCGACGGCGTTTCGCTGGCTTATGCCTTCAAGGATGTGACGGCGCATCTGCAATTCAATATCTATATCTACCCATTGGGCCGGGCGAGCGAGGCCGATGCCCTGACCGGTGCGATGCAGGAGGTCGAAGCGGCGATCCGGGACATGGAGAAACAACAGGTCTACGCCAATGTGCAATTCGACGATATCGGCGATTTTTCGGTGCCGGCGCCGCGCTCGTTTCTCGACAAGGATGACATCGAACAGAAAGCCAAGGCGAGCCCGAAAGACGATGCAGCCGCGACGACAACGGCCGCTGCGCCCGTCGTCGAAGCCGACAAGAATTCACCGGATTTTCTCAAGGATCTGATTCCGGCGACCACGCTGGTCGGGCGTAAACGCCCGCTCCGCTTCATGCACAACGGGCAGGCGATGCGTTCGCTGGCCTATGTTTTCTACAGCCAGCTGTTCCTGATCAAGGTGCGCGCATCGGTGGCCGCCGCCGACATGCCGGCGGACGCATTCGTTGCCCGCGTCGACCGCGCCGTGCAGGATCTGGTGCCGAAAATGGCCGTGCACAATTTCGGCAAGTGCGGAACGATGATGATCTCTTTCCCCGCTGGCACGGGCGACAAGAAGAAGGACGATGAAGCGAACGCCCGCGAACTCTTCCGGGAAATGGGCCGCATCGGCCGCGAGAACTGCAGCAACAGCGGCCCTGATGAACCCGCGCCGGAAGGCCGCGAACAACAGGTCATCGTCTTTCCTGCGGACACCTGGAAATAACCTCGTGAGCCAACCGCGCACAAAAAAGGGCCGGCATTGCCGGCCCTTTTTCTTGCGTGCGGATTACTCAAACAGCAATGATCAATAGAACAGGTCGATCAGCAGATCGCGTACCAGGCCGTTTCTGGTCGAAACCAGATAGACGTCGCGGTCGACGCGGACCCAGCGGTAGCCGTACGGCGGCGGGGCCAGCCGGTAGGCACGATAGTCGACGTAGTAATCGCGGACGTAATACCCCGGCGGCAGGCGGTTGCCGACATTCCAGCGGCCAGGGTGATAACCGCGCGGCTGCACATAGACGACTCTGGCCTTGTAGTGCTTTTTCGCATGGTAGTGGTCTTCGAAACGGCCATTGCCGTTGCCGCCGCGATTGTCGTGACCGTAGCCGTGGTCGTCGCCCCGGTCGTTGTGTCCCTGGTCGTGCCAACCCTGATCGTTCTGGCCGGCGTGGCCATGGTTCTGCTTGTGGTCCTTGTCCTTGTCTTTGGCAAAGACCGGCGTGGCGATCATGGCGGTAGCGAACAGCAACGCGGAAGAAAGAGCGATGATCTTTTTCATGTGATTCCTCGGTGGGATTCAAGCCCGGGGCGAGGATGCCGCCGGCCGGATGAATCCCCGGAAAATCAGTCGCCGCGCCCTCACGCAGGGCTCACGCGAGTGATCAGGTTTGCCTCGGCAGAAACTACACCCGAGCTCATATGCTCGCGTTGATCGGAAACGAGTCCCAGCCAAGGCCGGACCCATGACCTCCCGCCCTTGCGCGCCGTCGCCGATGCGCTAAGGTCGCCGTTCCCAACGACCCGACCCTTGAATCAGGAGCCCCATGATGAAGCCCTCGCTGCTCAGCCTGAGCCTCGCTCTCGCCTTGTCCGCGCCGCTGGCGCAGGCCGCCAAACCCGCACACGCACCGACTTTCGGCGCGTTCGGCGTCGACCTCAGTGCCCGCGACACTTCGGTCAAGCCCGGCGATGACTTCAATCGCTACGCCAACGGCCATTGGCTCGATACGTATCAGCTCAAGGATTACGAAACGCGCTTCGGTTCGTTCAACGCGCTCAGCGACGAGGCCGAGGCGCAGAGTCGCGACATCATCGAAGCACTGGGCAAGCGCAACGACATCGCGCCGGGCAGCAACGCGCAGAAAGTGCGCGATTTCTACGCCAGCTACATGAATACCGCCGCGCGCGATGCCGCCGGCATCGCACCACTCAAGCCGCTGCTCGACAAGATCGCGCTGATCGATTCCAAGGCCGCGCTGGTCGCCGCGTTCGGCGACGCCGATGTCGATGGCACCGCGTCGCCGGTGGGCATGGGCGTGAGCCTGGATCGCAAGAATCCCGATCGCTACCTGGTTGGCGTCGGCGTCGGCGGCCTCGGCCTGCCGGACAAGGACTACTACCTCAATCCCGATCCGCGCTTCGTCGCCATCCGCGCCGCGTATGTCGAACACATCCAGCGCATGCTCGGCTTCGCCGGCATCAGCAATGGCAAGGCGCGCGCCGAAGCGGTGCTGGCGCTGGAAACCGCGCTCGCCAAGCCGCAGTGGGATCGCGCGCAGCTGCGCGACCGCGACAAAACCTACAACCTGACCAAGTTCGCCGATCTCGACACGCTGTACCCGGGGTACGGCTGGGCCGCGCATGCGAAAGAGCAGGGCCTGGGCTCGCCCGAGGAAGTGAACGTCAGCACGCCGAGCGCGATCGGCCCGGTGCTGGCGGTAATCAACGACACGCCGCTCAACGTCTGGCGCGATTACCTCACCTTCAACGCCGTCGACAATCACGCCGGACTGCTGAGCAAAGAAATCGACGACGCTTCGTTCGCGTTCAACGGCACCGTGCTCAACGGCCAGAAGACGCAGCGCGAACAATGGAAGCGCGGCGTGACGCTGGTCGGTGGTTCTGGCGGCCTCGGCGATGCGGTTGGCGAAATTTACGTCGCCGAACATTTCACGCCGGAAGCGAAAGCAGCGATGGACCAGCTGGTCGCGAACCTGCGCGTCGCGCTGCGGCAGAACCTGGGCAAGCTTGACTGGATGGGCGATGCCACCAAGGCCGAGGCCTATCACAAGCTCGATACGTTCCGCCCGAAGATCGGTTACACCACGAAGTGGCGCGACTACAGCAAGGTCAGCATCGTGCCCGACAACCTGATCGCCAACACGATGGCGATGCGCAAGTACTACGCCGACGACCAGAACGCGCGCCTGGGCACCAAGCCTGATCGCGACGAATGGTTCATGACGCCGCAGACGGTGAATGCCTACTACAACGCGACCTTCAACGAGATCGTGTTTCCGGCCGCGATCCTGCAGGCGCCGTTCTTCGATCTCAACGCCGACCCGGCGGTGAACTACGGCGCGATCGGCGCGGTGATCGGCCACGAAATGGGCCACGGCTTCGACGACCAGGGCAGCAAATCCGACTTCGCCGGCATCCAGCGCAACTGGTGGACCGACGAAGACCGCAAGCGTTTCGACGTGAAGGTGAAAGCCCTGGGCGCGCAATTCAACAGCTTCTGCCCGCTGCCCAACACCTGCGTCAACGGTGCGCTGACGATGGGTGAAAACATCGGTGACCTCGGTGGCCTGTCGATGGCCTACACGGCTTATCACCTGAGCCTGAAAGGAAAAGCCGCGCCCGTCATCAATGGCCTCACCGGCGACCAGCGCTTCTTCCTCGCTTTCGCGCAGATCTGGAAAGGCAAGTACCGCGACGAAGCCCTGGTGAACCTCATCAAGTCCAACCCGCATTCGCCGCCGCAGTACCGCCTCAACGGACCGGTAAGCAACTTCGACGCTTGGTACACCGCGTTCGGCGTCAAGCCGGGCGACAAGATGTATTTGAAGCCGGAAGATCGCGTGCGGATCTGGTGATCGGTTTTTGCTGATTGCGAAATGGAAACGGCCGCCGCGAGGTGGCCGTTTTCTTTTGCGGAGAAAGTACCCGCTGGGCGGCGAAGACCAATGCGTCAACGCGTGCCGCGGTGTCTCCTGGTTGCTGCGACAGGCCTCAGAGCAACGCAAGCAGGCGGCCTTGGGTGTAGCTCCTGCTGAGGCAGGCTTTGTCGCGGCTTAAGCCGCTCCTACGGGGGAACGGGTTGCGATTTGCCATCGCTCCTACGGGCTGCGCGCGCGCAGCATCGCGTCGGCGTATTCGTAGGCGGAGCGGGCCATGCCGTCGACATCGAGGCGGGCGATGCCGGGTTGGCGGGGAGCGATGATCAGGGCGTTGATGATGTGGCCAGCGAACTGGTCGCGCAGGATATCGGTGCTGGTTGCGGTCGGCGCTGCGATGGGAGTGACGGCGGACATGAAGAACCTCGGCGTTGGATGAGCCGCGTCCGGTCGGCGACGGGAGCGTCGAAACGCCGGCGGCGGGAGCCGGGGCGAGGCGCGGTGATGCAGGGTGCGCCTATTGGTGTGAATGCGGGGAGTTATTTGTCGGTCGGCCGTAGGAGCGGGCATGACCATGTTTGCCGCGGCAGAAACTACACCCAAGCTCATTGGCTTGCGTTGATCAGACCTCAGCAGGAACTACACCCGCGGTCATGTGCCTGCGTTGATCGAATGCGTGTTCGTATCCGGCGATCTGATGCGGTCGCGGCTCGCGCCGCTCCTACAAAGGCGAAGCACCGCAATCTGATGCGGTCGCGGCCAAGGCCGCTCCTACGGAATCGCGGCGTGGTCATGCCGCCGTCGCGCAATCAATTCTGGCCGTGGCACTTCTTGTATTTCTTGCCGCTGCCGCAGGGGCAGAGGTCGTTGCGGTCGGGACCGTCGGCGCGCTTTGCCGGCGTGCGCGGGGTGAGCTGTTCGATGCGGTGGACGTAGAGGTCGGCGAGCATGCCGGGGAGGCTGGCGACGATCTCGACGCGCTCGCGGTAGGTCACAGGCGTCGCGGCTTCCTGCGGATTGTCGGAGGTGATTTCGCCGGTGCCGAGTTGTTCGAGCAGCGCGAAGATCTCGTCGATCCAGTCTTCCTTGTCCAGCCACGTATCCCAGTCATCGCTGCGCAATTCGACGCCGCGGAAAAAACCGAAGGCCCAGTCGCGGCCGACATCGAGATCGTCTTTCTGTTCGGCCATCGGATCTTCCGGAAGCCACAGCAGCGGCGAGAGATGATCGGGCAGATCCTCGCCCTGGCGCGCGCGCGCGGTGACGCCGTTGAGATGGCCGCTCAGCAGCATCGCTACTTCCTCGGCCTCGGCGGGCGATTCCCAACGCGGCGGCTTTGGGCCCCAGACCGCGGGCTGCCATTCGCTGGCGGGAATGTCGCCAGGGCTGACGACGATCGCCGACAGATAGCCATCAAGCGCTTCGAGGTTGAAACCCTGGAACGGCGCGGCGCGCTGATCAAGAAGATCGGCGAGGCGCTCGATCTGGTCGTCGGAAAGATAGGGCGGCGGTGTCATGGCGATCTCCGGCGAAGGCATGGCGGCATCGTAGCGCAGCGGCGCGGCCGCCGATCATATGCACAAGCGGCCGAATCAAGTCGCGCTCATGCGCGCTCCTACGGGCTAGGCGAGGGCGTTGAACTCGGCATCGGTGAGGGCGATGAAGGCCCAGAACGGGCGCTTGCTGCGCGCCCAGTCGCGGCTGCTGGCCTGCAGCACTTCCATCGCGGTCTTGAATTCAGCGAGGGCATGCAGGCGCAGGCGTTCGCTGTTTTCCAGCAACAGCACCAGGCCTTCACTGTCGGGCTTGCGCAGATCGCCGAGCGCGTCGGCGAGGGCGTCCCAGTTATTGCCGAAATGCGCAGGAAAATTCAACGCAAGTGCGAGCCGGCGCAGCAGGTCGGCCTTGTCGGCGCAGTCGCGCAGATCGACACGCAGGCAGGGGAAACGATTGATCGCCGCGGCTTCGAGCAATTCGTCGACGTCGTCGTCGGGCAGGAAATACACGCCGGCGTCATCGAGCTGGGTCAGCAGGCCATCGAACCAGAGCACGCTCATCGGGCGGCCTCGATCTTGCGAAAGGTTTCGTAGTGATCGTCGGTGTACCAGAAATCGCCGGGCGGCTCGCCGCCGGCGATGATGCGGCGCGCACCGCGGTTGTGCGCACCAGGCGTGGGCACGGTGTATTCATGGTAGTAGCCGCGCGGTTGTTTCGGCAGGCGTTTTTCGAAATTGCCGAATACCACGCCGTCGCGATCGTAGGGAAACGGGCCGCCGCTGGCGATCAGTTTCAAGGTGGTGCGGGCTTCGGCAGGAAGGCCGTCCGACGCGCTGTTGTTGTCGTTATTGTCGTCGCCGACGGAATCATTGTGCCGTGCCGAAGGCGCGGAGTTTGCCGAGGATAGCGGCGGCGATGTCGCCGGCCGCGAGGCGCTGCTGCCTGTTGCCGGCGTCGTGATCGATGTGGCCGCGCGATGCGTCCAGAACTGCCAGCCCAGCACCAGCACTATCGCCAGGATCAGCCATCGATTGCGGGTCATGACGTGCGCCAGCGGGAAGGTGGCGGCAAGGATACGGTATTCGGGTTTCGTAGGAGCGGCCTTGGCCGCGACCGTCTGGCGGTACCGCGATCTGATCTGGTCGCGACCAGGGTCGCTCCTACGAAAAGCTTTTTATTTTCTCGGGGTGAGGATGTCGCCGAGACGGTCGGGGGTGCCGGCGATGCGCTCGAGGTGCGGGTACTTGAGGCCGTCGCGGTAGTCGATCGTCACCGTGTCGATGTGGTCGAGGTTGTTGACCAGCAGCACGATCGGCGCGCCGGTCTTCTTCGCGGCGGTGATCGCTTTCTTGAGGCCGTCGGTAGTCGCGGTCATGCCGTTGACGGCGGTGATCGTCATCGACGAAGCGAGGCCGGCCTTGAACGCGGGGCTGTCCCAGAGCACATCGCCAATGCGCATGTCCTTGCTGGAAACACTGAGGCCAATCGAATAGGTGAAGTCGGCGGACTTGCGTTCGCGCTCCGACGCTTCCGCGACGCTGCTGGGTTTGTCGGTGTAGACGAGCTTCCAACCGCCACGCGCAAGACCGGCAAGCGGTGCGCCCGGGCCGTGGCCATCGAGGCGTTCGCGCAGGAAGCTCGCCCAGTCGTTCGGCTGCACGGCATTCAAGGCCGCGACGACATCGTCGAAGGTATAGGTCAGGCGTTCGACGCGGCCATTCTCGGCGCCGAAGAACGTGCGCGCGAAATCATCGAGCGAACGCTTGCCGCCGCTCTTCTCGCGAATAAGCGTGTCGGCGTCCAGCCAGATCAGCTGGCCTTCCGAATAATAGTCCTCGCTGCGCTGCCAGCTGCGCCAGCCCTGGCTGCCGCGATGCGTGATGATCGGTTGCATGGTGGTGTCTTCGAGGTCGCGCCAGGCGCGGCCTTCGCGCTTGTCGTAAGCGGCGGCGACGAGTGCGATCGAATCGCGCACCTGTTCGGCGCTGAGCAGGCCCGAACGCGAGGACAGCACGTAGCCCCAATACTGCGTCTGCCCTTCGTAGACCCAGAGCAGGCTGTCCTGCATGCGCACATTGAAATTGGGCGTGGCGAGATCGGCGCCGCGGCGGAACTTGCCGTTCCAGGAATGCGTGTACTCGTGCGGCAACAGGTCGTTGCCGAGATATTTTTTCGGATCGGTGAGGTAGTCGGTGTCGGCGCTGTTTTCGCTGGACTGGTGATGCTCAAGACCGATGCCGCCGAAACGGTCGGACAGCGCGAGCAGGAAATCGTAATGCGCGTAATGCTGCGAGCCGTACAACTTGTACGCCTGCTGCACCAGCTCGCGGTGCTTGGCGAGGATCTCGGGCTTGATGTCGAGATCCTCCGCATCGTCGGCGACCACGTTCAGATGCACCGGAATTTTCGCGCCCGGGTCGAGATCGAAACGCTGGAAATATTTTCCGGCGAACAGCGGCGAATCCACCAGGGTGTCGAGCGAAACGGTCTTGAACTCGGTGCGCGCGCCAGCTTGCGATGCGACTTCCAGCGCGCTGCCGAACTTCCAGCCATCGGGTAGTTTCAGGCTCGCTTGGAACGGAATCTGCTTCGCGTAGTAACCGGCGGGATAAAGCACGACGGCATTCCATTGCACGCCGACGATTTCCGGCGTCACCGTGACACGGCCCTGGGCGCGATCGAGCGGCGACAGGAACTGGAAATCGACGGCGAGCTTGTCGACGCCGGCCGGCACCTGCACGCGGATCGTGTAGACATCGAGCGGATCGCGCTTCCATTGCAGGCGCTGACCGTTGCCGGTGATCAGCAGGCCGGCGAGCTGATCGATCGGGCCGGAGGGCGAATGATTGCCCGGCAACCATTCCGGATAGTGCAGAGAAACCAATCCGGCGCTGACCGGAATTTCTTCATGCACACGAAAAATGCGTCGGCTCAGATCGCTGGCATCGACCGTGAGCGTGACCGTGCCCGGATAGGGTTGATCGACCGGCGCGATGCTTTGCGCATGCGCGACCGGCAATAGCGACAGGGCAGAAACGATGGCGAGCGACAGGCAACGGGACGGCAGCATCGGCGGGACCTCGGTGCGAAGAGAGGGGCCGATTGTTGCATGCGAAATTCGCCGCGCGCGCGGGTCGCTGCATGAGTTTGTGTGGTGCATCGCAGAGCCATGACTTATGGCCTATGCCGATTCGCAGGAGCGGGCATGACGATACTTTCGCAGGAGCGACCTTGGTCGCGATTTATTCGCATTGCGATACGGCTGAGTTTCTGACCACGCAAGCACACGACCTTGGGTTTGGTTCCTGCTGATGCAGGCTTGAGCAAGTCGCGACCAAGGTCGCTCCTACGGGAAGAGCTCACCCTGCGGCGTCGGTTTTCGCGGCGGCTGGAAACTGCTGGTGTCGAGCGCAATGCCGCCGCGACCGCGGATGCCATGTGCGCGCGAGGCGGCGAGAAAGCGCGTACGGATCAGATCGGCGAACACACCCTCGCCTTTCATGCGCGTGCCGAAGCGGGCGTCGTTGTCCTTGCCGCCACGCATCTGCCGGATCAGGCTCAGCACGTGCTCGGCGCGTTCGGGATAGTGCTGCTGCAGCCATTCCTCCCACAACTGCTTGAGTTCGTACGGCAGGCGGATCACGGTGTAGCCGGCGATTTTCGCGCCGGCTGCGGCGGCGCGTTCGAGGATGTTTTCCAGATGGTTGTCGGTGAGCGCCGGAATGATCGGCGCGACCATCACGCCGCAGGGCACGCCGGCGGCATTGAGCGCGGCGACCGCAGCAATGCGCCGGTGTGGCGCGCTCGCGCGCGGCTCCAGGCGCGACGACAGTTTGTTGTCCAGCGAGGTGATCGAGACGAACGCCTGCACGAGATCGTGCTTCGCCATCTCCGCGAGCAGGTCGAGGTCGCGCTCGATCAGCGCGTTCTTGGTGATGATGGTGCACGGGTGCCTTGTTTCCAGCAGCACCTCGAGGATCTCGCGGGTGATGCGGTAACGGCGCTCGATGGGTTGATAGGGGTCGGTGTTGGCGCCGAGATTGATTGGCCGGCAGACGTAACCGGGCTTGGCCAGCTCGACACGCAATTGTTCGGCAGCGTTGGTCTTGGCGTAGAGCTTCGTCTCGAAATCCAGGCCCGGCGACAGGTTGAGATAGGCATGCGTCGGCCGCGCATAGCAGTAGGCGCAGCCATGCTCGCAACCGCGATAGGCGTTGATCGATTGATCGAAAGGCACGTCCGGCGATTGGTTCGTGCTGATGATGCTGCGCGCGCGCTCGATCGTGACTTCGGTGCGCGGCGGCGCGAGCGGCTCGCCATCGGCATACCAGCCGTCGTCGAAATCCACGCGTGTGGTCAGCTCGAAGCGGCCCTCGGGATTGCTGGCGCTGCCACGGCCTTTGATGCGGGCCGGCTTGGAGTCGGATTCGGACATGACGGCAGGATCGATGCTGTGCGTCGCGGCGTTTGAGACTGGCGATGATCGGTGTTCTGCGGCTGAAGCGGGTTAATCTTTCGCGATGAAATCCTCCGGAAAGTCGCCCCCGCCCTGCCCCTGCGGCAATGCGCTCGCCTACGCTGATTGTTGTGCGCGCTGGCATCGTGGCGCGCCGGCACCGGATGCCGAGACGCTGATGCGCTCGCGCTACAGCGCCTATGTGCTGGGCTTGGGCGACTACCTGCTCGCGACCTGGCACCCGGACACGCGGCCCGCGCTTGCGACATTGGCGCTGGACACGAAGACGACGTGGCTGGGCCTGGAGGTGCGACGGCATGCGCGCGAAAACGACAACACCGTGACCGTGGAGTTCGTCGCGCGCTATCGCATCGGTGGCGACAGCGCGGTGCGATTGCACGAGGTCAGTCGCTTCCTGCGCGAGGATGGGCGCTGGTTCTATCTCGATGGTGAATTCGTGACGCCGTAGGAGCGGCGTGAGCCGCGATTCTTTCAAGTTGTGGCGCCATCGATTGGCAAATCGCGGTCATGACCGCTCCTGCGAATCAGTGTCATCCCATGCGCGCAACACTGCATCGTGCCGCCGGGGCTTGGGCCGTGCCCGCCGCATGCCCAGTTCAGGGGTCTGTCCAAGGAGATTCGCCATGACCCGCACTGACCGCCTGTTCCAGCCGCTGCCGCATGCCGCGCTCACGCTCAACAACCGCATCGCGATGGCGCCGATGACGCGCTCGCGCGCGCTCGGCAATGTTCCCAATGACGTGATGCGCGATTACTACGCGCAGCGCGCCGATGCCGGCCTGATCATCACCGAAGGCACCTCGCCTTCGCCCGATGGTCTCGGCTATGCGCGCATCCCGGGCCTGTTCAACGACACGCAGGCAGCCGGTTGGCAGAAGATCGCCGATGCCGTGCATGCGCGCGGCGCCAAACTCGTGGTGCAGTTGATGCACACCGGTCGCGTCGGTCATTCGCTCAATCTGCCGGAAGGCGCGCAGTTGATCGCACCCTCGGCGGTGGCGGTGGCCGGCCAGATGTGGACCGACAGCGCCGGCATGCAATCGCATCCCGTGCCAAAAGCGATGGACGGCGACGACATCGCGCGCGTCCGCGGCGACTATGTGCATGCGGCGCAGCTGGCGATCGGCGCCGGCCTCGATGGTGTGGAAATCCACGCCGCGAACGGTTACTTGCCCGGGCAATTCCTGAATCCGAAGAGCAACGTCCGCAGTGACGGCTATGGCGGTTCGGCGGAAAACCGCCGTCGCTTCCTGCTTGAGCTCATCGACGACAGCATCGCGGCGATTGGTCGCGACCGCGTCGGTGTGCGCGTGTCGCCGTTCAATCCGTTCAACGATCTCGCCGCGAATTACGAAGGCGAAGAAGAGGAATTCCTCGCGCTCGTCGCCGAACTTTCCAAGCGTCGCATCGGTTACCTGCACCTGATCGCGACACCGGGCGCGGTGCCAGCGGCATTTGTGCGCAGGGTTCGCGCGGCCTTCGAGGGCGTGTTGATCCTTGCCGGCGACTACGACCGCGACCGCGCCGAAACCGATCTCGCGGCCGGCCTCGCCGATGTGATCGCGTTTGGTCGGCCATTCCTCGGCAACCCGGATCTCGCGCGGCGTTTGCGCGAGGACGCGCCTTTGTCGGCCTTCGATCCGGCGACGCTGTATACGCCGGGCGCGGCGGGATATTCCGATTATCCGGCGCTGGCCGAGGCGGTCGCTGCTTCGTAAGCCGTAGGGGCGCTCATGAGCGCGATTTGCTTCGGCTGTATCGCAACTGGAGAAAATCGCGGTCGTGCGCGCTCCTGCGTGGGGAGTGCCACACCACCACACCCGCGCGTACGGCTTGCGCGCATGCCGATAACCGCACACCCTATTGACTTGTGGCAGTGTCGATCGCGATCGCGGATCGACACACTGCGCCACTTTCGTGAATGAGGATATCCATGAGCGCCTCTCCTGCGCCCCTGTCCTGGCTGTTGCGCGCCGGCCTGCTGGTCTTGCTTTCGCTCGGACTGAACGGCACGGTCGACGCCACCGACAAGCCCGATCTCGCCCGCCTCTACGCCAACAGCGTGGAGAATCCCGATCAGCCGCCGGTGATTCTGATTCCGGGCCTGATGGGCTCGACGCTGATCGATGCCAAGACCGGCAAACAGATCTGGCCCGGTGGCTTGAGCACGCTCGCGTTCAGCGATTATCGCGACCTGACGAAAATGGACAGCAGCGATGGCGGAGGCCTGGTCGCCGGCGATCTTTTCTACGGCATCGCCGGCGTCGACTTCTATGAGGCATTGCTCGACAGTCTCGAGAAGGTCGGGCAGTTCCATCGCGGCGTCCCCGGGCAACCGGCCGGCACTGGCAACGCGCGCCGGCACTACTACGTGTTCACTTACGACTGGCGCAAGGACAACACCGAATCGGTGCGCGAACTGCATGCGCTGATCGAACAGATCCGCGTCGACTACCACGACCCGAAACTGCGCGTGGACATCATCGCGCACAGCAACGGTGGCCTGATCGCCAACTACTACCTGCGCTACGGGCCGCGCGACGTGCTCGAGGACAAGCAGTTCACGCCCTGGCACGAAGGCGACCAGCGCATCCGCCGCCTGATCATGCTCGGCACGCCCAACCTCGGCTCGGTCAAAAGCGTCGAGCGCCTGATGTATGGCATGCGCTTGGCCGTGCGCACGGTGCCGGTGGAAGTGATGGCGACGCTGGTGACGCCGTTCGAGGCATTGCCGCATCCGATGGTCAAATCGATCGTCGATACCGACGGCAATCCGCTCGACATCGATATCTACGACCCGGCGATGTGGCAGGCGCGGCATTGGTCGGTGTACTCGCCGGAAGTGATCGCGCGCGTGCGCGCCGCCAGCACCACGCCCGAGGCCGGCGACAAATCCGTGGCGGACCTGCAGGCGACATTCGTGCATAACCTGCATCGCGCGCGGCGTTTCCAACTGGCCTTGACCGCCCCGGTTCCGGCCAGCACCGTCGATATCGCTACCTTCGGCGGCGATTGCCGCATGACCGCGGCGCGGGCGATGCTGGTCGAGGATCCGGCGGGATCGAAGTTGGTGTTTCGACCCGCAGAAACCGCACCGAGCCGGATCGGCGAACCGGGCAAGAAACACGACGGTCACCGCAGCGTCGACCGCATCGACTACGAACGCCTGCTCGCCGATCCCGGCGACGGGCTGGTGACGCGCAGCTCGCAGGTAGGCCGCCTACCCGGTGCGCACGCGACTGCGTCTGCGGATTTCCAGCCGCTGCCGATCGCGCAGACCTTTTTTCTCTGTGAAACCCACGAGCGCCTGACCGCCAACCCGTATTTCCAGAACAACCTGCTGTATTTCCTGCTCACGCCCTGAGCCGGGGCAGGCCGTCGGCGCCGGCGCAATCGGCACTACAATGCCGGCATGAAGGATTTACGCAATCTGCTGATCGACTGCCGGATCGAGCTGCGCAAAGCGCAACGCGACTTCCACAAGACCGAGCTCTGCGATCGCCTGGACGCTGGCATCCAAGCACTGGCCGGTGTCCGTGCCGCTGAAACCGCCGCTGGCGAAACGCCGGAGCCTGTGGAGGAAGCCGCCCCCGTCGGCAGCGAGCGCGCACAGACCGCCAACCAGGTGGCGCTGGCCTGGCAGGCCGCGGCCCGCGATCTCAAGTTCAGCGATCTGCCGCTGTACGAGACGCTGAGCAAGAAGGTCATGGCCAAGCTAGGCACCAAGACGCTGGTCGACCAGACCACCGAGTTGCACGACATGGAAAAAGCCATGGCCGAGCTCAAGGAGCAGCGCATTACCGACGAGCGCAAGCGCCTGTCGGTGATGGCGCAACGCGACACCTTGCTCGGCGCGCTCGCGACGGCGGTGCCGCAGTTGCAGGATGGCGGCGATCCGGTCGCGGTCGCGCTGGCGCGCCTGGATCTGCTGAAAAACCAGAGCGTGAAAGCCGTGGCTGCCGGCGCGCCGATGGTCGAGCCGGAAAGCCACGTCCCGACAACGCATATCCTGCAGGCTGTCGCCAGCGGCGGCCGCGCCCTGACCCGCGACCAGCGCGAATGGTGCGTCGGCGAAGCGATGGTGAGCTCGGGCTTCCAGTACACGCCGGTGGAATTGATCGAGAAAGGCGACGGCTATCTCGCGCAGCTGATTCTCGACTCCCGGAAACCGTAGGAGCGGGCATGGCCAAGTTTGCCGCGGCAGAAACTACACCCAAGCTCATAGGCTTGCGTTGATCAGGCTTCAACAGAAACCGCACCCAAGGCCGCGTGCTCGCGTTGACCAGAAGCTGATTCGCGCGATGATGCAGATTGCCGTATCGAAAAGGAGTTGCCCATGCGCCGCCTGTTGCCGATTCTGATGTTGCTGGTCGTCGTGTTGCTTGCCGCCTGTACGTTCCGGCCCAGCGAAGATGCGATGAGCAAGGCGATCACCGCGCATGTCGGCGCTGCCGAGGCCTATCCGATGCAGTTCATGGTCGCGGAAAATTTCCGCTTCCGCGACATCAAACGCGTTACCGACGACAAGCGCACGCTGTACGCCGCGCATGCCGACTTCGATTTCGCCTATACCGCCGACGGCGCCACCATCGTCGCCGCGCTCAAGAGCGAAGAACGCGCTACACAGGAAAAGGAAAAGCGCCGCGCTGATTCGCTGCTGGAAAAAATCACCCTCGCCGCCGCGGCCGCCCTGTCGCGCCACGGCACCGAGCAGCGCTTCGATTCGGTGAAGATCGGCGATAAGGATTCCTACCAAGGCGAGTTCACCTTCGCGCGTAATGACGATGGCAGCTGGCGGGTGGAGAGCGCCGATTACCACTGAGTCGTCCGCTGCTGCGAAAACACGCACGGTATTGATCCCGTTGCCGCGCCGCGATTTCGACCCCAGTGAAGTCGCGGTGCCCTGGCAGATGCTGCGCGCGGCGGGAATGCACGTGGTGTTCGCGACGCCGGATGGCGCTGCGGCCAGCGCCGACGACCTGATGCTCACGGGCGAAGGTCTCGACCCCTGGGGTTGGATTCCCGGCCTGAAAAAAATCCGTCTGCTCGGCCTGAGCCTGCGCGCGAATGCCGATGCGCGCGCGGCCTACCAAAAATTGCTCGCCGCGCCGGAATTTCGCGCACCGCAATCGTATGCACTGATGCTGGCAAACGGCATGCAGGGTATCGATGGCGTGCTGTTTCCCGGCGGCCACCGCGCCCGCGGCATGCGCGAATACCTGGAGAGCGCGCAGGTGCAGCAACTCGCCGTCGCCGCGTTCGCCGCCGCGCGGCCGGTCGCAGCGATCTGCCACGGCGTGCTGGTGCTGGCGCGTAGTCGCAACCCAGGCACGGGTCACTCGGTGCTGCATGGTCGACGTACGACCGCGCTGACCTGGGCGCTGGAGAAAAAAGCCTGGGATGCCACGCGCTGGTTCGGACGCTTCTGGGATCCGGCGTATTACCGCACCTATCCCGACGGCGAAAAACAGCCTGCCGGTTTCATGAGCGTGCAGGCGGAAGTCACGCGCGCGCTGGCGCGACCGGAGGATTTTTGCGATGTCACCGACGCCGCACCGCAAGGGTTCCGGAAACGCAGCGGGTTGTTCCGCGACCGCATCGATGACGACCGCGCTGCCTGGGTGGTTCGCGACGGAAATTATGTCTCCGCGCGCTGGCCCGGCGACGTGCATGCGTTCACGAAGGCGTTTATCGCGATGCTGACATCGTCGTAGGAGCCAGCTTGCCGGCGACAAGCTGATGCCCGTAGGAGCCAGCTTGCTGGCGACCAAGCCTACCTAAGCAGAGACTACCCTTCACCCGTCTGTTTGCGACGGTCATTACCCCGGCAGCAACTATCCCAAGCTCACCTGCTTGCGTGGATCAAGTCATCTCCTGCCGCCAGCAAGCTGGCTCCTACGACGGCGTCGCGCCACGGCTCTGCATCAGTTCGGTGATCATCTTCAACTGTTGCTGCTGTCCGGCGAGGATCGCCTCCAGCTGCTCGGCGCGCATCGCCTCGAGTTTTTCGTGCAGGGCCATGATCTCGATTTCGGCTTTGAGGTTGACCTCGTAATCGTGCTCGGCCATCGCGCGGTCGCGGGCGCTTTGCCGGTTCTGGCTCATCATGATCACCGGCGCCTGCAACGCCGCGACCATCGACAGCAACAGGTTTAGGAAGATGTAAGGGAAGGGATCGACCGGCTGATTGAGCAGCCAATGCGTGTTGATCGCGGTCCACAGCACCAGGAAGGCGATGAACATCAGGATGAAAGTCCAGGAGCCGCCGAAACTCGCAACACGGTCGGCGATGCGATCGCCGAAACTCATTTCCCTGATATCCGCAGTCATGTCGCGGCTGACGATCTGGCGCTGCTGCACGCGCTCGAGCACGACGCGTTCGAGTTCGCTGGCCTGATCGGCGCGCGCGCCCAGCCAGCGTTTGGCGAGGGCAGGGAAATCGCGGGTAGTCGTCATGTCGGGCTCCGGCCGGGAAAGGACCCGGGCATTGTGCGCCCGGTCGCCGCCTGATCGATCCACAACACGAGGCCACGATGCATTGCTATTCCACGACGCCGGGCCAAGAATCCCGAGGCACGCACTTTCCGGATTCGCCATGGATTTCGAACACATCGTCATCGTCAACGACCCACGCAGCCCGGACGTGCCGGTGATTCCGCGCCAGGAAGTCGCCGATGCGCTGGCCTTGCTGGTGCTGCGCCCGCAGATTTTCGACGAGGGCCTCGATGGCGCCGAGATCGACTTCCTTGCACCGGGACAAGTCCGACGCGAAACCCGCCGCGGCCAGATCATCGTGCGCGAGCGTCTGCTGTTTTCAGCGATGGGCGCGGGCTTCGAACAGATCGTCGAGGCACCGGAAGCGCTGGCCGGCGCGAGCAAACTGGTGAGCCTGGAAGAACCGGCGCCCGGCGTGCTGCTGCTGCGCTTCCGCTACAAATCCGCCGCCACCGCCGACGCCCCCGACATCAGCGCCGACGAACGTGCGGCCCTGCAAAGCGCCTACCTCGGCGCCGACCGTGACTTCGTCAGCACCGTGCGCGAACTGCACGAGCATGGTGCGCTGGAAACCTTGATTGCCTTGCATGCGCCGCCGGGGATGGCGCTGTAGGAGCGGGCATGACCGCGACTTACGCAAGTCGCGGAACTCCCCTGAGAGCGCTCATGAGCGCGACTTGCGCGCGGCTGGGACTCGTTTCTCGTCAATGCAAGCGTATGAGATTGGCCGTAGCTTCTGCCGCGGTCTGATCAACGCAAGCTTATGGGCTTAGGTGTAGTTTCCGCCGCGGCAAACTTCGTCATGCCCGCTCCGACGAAGCTCGGCATGAGTGGCGCGCCCGACAGGAGTCGAACCTGTGACCCCCACCTTCGGAGGGTGGTGCTCTATCCAGCTGAGCTACGGGCGCGTATTGGAAACTCTGGCGAGACTGGCGCCGGAATCATTCCGGCCGGGCTGTACGGCCCGTCGCCGCAGCGAACCGCGGCGGCGGGCATTGTACATCAGGCCCCGCGACCGGCCGGCCTGAGCTGTACGGGCGTGAACATGGCAGCGTCGATGATCGACCACAGGTGCACCAGCCAGCCCATCAACACGATCCACAACACGCTGGCCAGGCAGAACATGACCAGCGCCTTGAACAGGCGACCCTGGACAAGCTGGCCGAGGCCAGGAATGAAGAAACTGCAGACGGCGGCGATGACATTGCCGGTCGAACCTTGTCCTGCGTTCATTGCGACTCCTCCGGGTGACAGGATCACGATGCGGTCGCCGCGGGGCGAATGCAATGTGCAGGAAGTTTGCCGGGCTTTGTTAGGCTAGCGCGATGACCGACGTCCCGACCCCGCCGGCGCCGCATTTCGACTGGCGCGAACGCCTGCCGCACTACTGGCTGCTGATCCGCGGCGATCGCCCGGTCGGCACGCTGCTGCTGCTGTGGCCGACCTGGTGGGCGCTGTGGCTGGCGGCGGATGGAATGCCGCCGCTGAAAATACTGCTGATCTTCAGCGTCGGCGTCTGGTTGACGCGCTCGGCCGGCTGCGTGATCAACGACTACGCCGATCGCTGGCTGGATCCGCAGGTCGAGCGCACGCGGACGCGGCCACTGGCCAGCGGTGCGGTGTCGCCGCGCGAAGCATTGATTGTCTTCGTGCTGATGATGCTGGTCGCGTTCACGCTGGTGACCTTCACCAATTGGCTGACGATTTATCTCAGCGTCGCCGGCGCGTTTCTCGCCGCCAGCTATCCCTTCCTCAAGCGCTACACCTATCTGCCGCAGGTATATCTGGGCCTGGCGTTCGGCTGGGGCATTCCGATGGCGTTCGCGGCCGTGCAGGGCTGGGTGCCGCCGCTGGCCTGGCTGCTGTTTCTCGGCAACCTGCTGTGGACCACGGGTTACGACACCTGGTACGCGATGGTCGACCGCGAAGACGACCTGCGCGCCGGCGCGAAATCCACCGCGATTCTGTTCGGCGATGCCGATCTCATCGCCCAGGGCGTGATCTACGGCGGCTTCCTCGTCACCATGATCCTGGTTGGTTCGCGCGCCGAGTTGGGCTTGAATTATTACGTCGGCCTGACCGTTGCTGCCGGCTTCATCGTCTGGCAATTCGCGCAGGCGCGTGATCGCAGTCGCGAACATTGCTTCGCCGCCTTCATCAACAACCAATGGGTCGGGATGCTGGTGTTCGCGGGGATTGCGCTGGCGTTGCTGATGAAGCCAGCGGTTGCGGCGGCGTAATTTGATCGACGCTGTCGCCATTTGCGCGAATCGCGGTCCCGCTCGCGATTCCCCATTGACGACATCGGTTGACGGCACGGCGATTTGCGCAAGTCGCGCTCATGAGCGCTCCTACGGAGCACGCGCGACCGCCCAGACATCGATACGCGCGACGCCGGCGCGGCGCAGCGTGAGTGCGCATTCGCGGACGGTGGCGCCGGTGGTCATCACGTCGTCGACCAGCGCGACATGCGCGGGCAGTACATCGCGCCGGCACGTGAATGCGCCGCGGACGTTGCGTTGCCGCGCGCTGGCGTCGAGCTCCGACTGCGCCGCCGTCGCGCCGACGCGGCGCAGCACGTCTCCGATAATCGGCAGATCAAGCGCCGCGGCAAGTCCCTTGGCCAACTCCAGCGCCTGGTCGTAACCGCGCTGACGCAGGCGCTGACGATGCAAGGGCACCGGCACCAAACCCTGCGGTCGCTCGGCATCGAGCAACCGGCTTGCCATGAGTTCGGCCAGCAAGGCACCGGCGGCAAGATCGCCGTGAAACTTGAAGCGCGGCAACAGGCGATCGACAGGCGCGGCATAAATGAAGGCGGCACGGGTCTGCGCAAACGGCGGCGGCGTCAGCAGACAGGCGCCACAGAGAGCGTCCGAACCCGGCAAGGGCAGGCCGCAGCGATCACAAGCCCGACGATTCCAGGGCAGGGCGGCGGCGCAGGCCGGGCACAGATCGCGTGTCGCGCTACCGCGCTCGCCACAGACCAGACAGCGCGAGGCCAGCAGAGCAAAGCTGCATTGCGTGATCCAGCTCGCAAGTTTCGCCATGGTGTTCGTGTTGACAGGACTGGGGCGGCTCACCAGACTGCCTGCTCGCCATTTTGGCCGCTGTCGGAACCCCCCCATGCCTGCAGTCCTCCGTCATGACTGGTCCCGGGACGAAGTGCTGGCGCTGCTCGCGCTGCCTTTCCCCGACCTCATGCATCGCGCCGCCACCGCGCACCGCGAAAATTTCGATCCGCGCGAAGTCCAGGTCTCGACCCTGCTGTCGATCAAGACCGGCGGCTGCCCCGAGGACTGCGCCTATTGCCCGCAGGCCGCGCGCTACAACACCGGCGTCAAGGCGCACAAACTGCTCACACTCGATGAAGTCGTCGCCAAGGCGCAGCAGGCGAAAGATGCTGGCGCCTCGCGCTTTTGCATGGGCGCCGCCTGGCGCTCGCCGAAGGACCGCGATGTCGCCAAGGTCGCCGAGATGGTCAGCGCGGTGAAAGCGCTCGGTCTCGAAGCCTGCGCCACGCTGGGCATGCTCAACGGCGACCAGGCCAGCACGCTCAAGAGCGCTGGCCTCGACTACTACAACCACAACCTCGACACCGCGCCGGATTTCTACGGCGACGTCATCAAGACCCGCGAGTACCAGGACCGCCTCGACACGCTCGAACACGTGCGCAACGTCGGCCTGAAAACCTGCTGCGGCGGCATCGTCGGCATGGGCGAGTCGCGCGAACAGCGCGCCGGCCTGCTGCAGACGCTGGCCAATCTTCCCGAACATCCCGGCTCGGTGCCGATCAATCGTCTCGTGCAGGTCGAAGGCACGCCGCTGCATGGCACCGCGTTGCTCGATCCGTTCGAGTTCGTGCGCACGATCGCCGTGGCGCGCGTGATCATGCCGCAGTCGGTGGTGCGCCTGTCCGCCGGTCGCGCCGAGATGAGCGAAGAGTTGCAGGCGATGTGTTTCCTCGCCGGCGCCAACTCGATTTTCTACGGCGAGAAATTGCTGACCACCGGCAATCCCGATGTCGAAGCCGACCAGGCGCTGTTCGTGCGCCTGGGCCTGGTGCCGATGCAGGTGACGCAGACGCCGCATGATCACGGCGCGCGCACCGTGCATGCCGACGTGCTGCAGTCGGAAATATCGCCGGCCTGCGCCGACGACAAGCCCCATACCTGCGCTGCCTGAGCAGAGCATGATCCGCCAGCGCCTCAGCGATCGCGTTGCCGCCGCCCGTGCCGAGCGGATCGCCAGTGAATCGGTGCGCACGCGGCGCGTGGTGCAGGCGCGTGAAGGCATGCGCATCAAGGTCGACGGCAACGACCTGCTCAATTTCTGCAGCAACGATTACCTCGGTCTTTCCCAGCATCTCGACGTGATCGCGGCGATGCAGCAGGCCGCGGCCTGGTATGGCGTCGGCAGCAGCGCCTCGGCGCTGGTCAGCGGCCACAACGCCGAACACGCTGCGCTCGAAAGCGAATGCGCGGAATGGATGGGTTATCCGCGCGGCCTGCTGTTCGGTAGCGGCTACCTGGCCAATCTCGCGGTGATGCAATCGCTGCTCGAGCCCGGCGATGTCTGCGTACAGGACAAGCTCAACCACGCCTGCCTGCTCGATGGCGCGCGTCTGGCCTTCTGCGAACTCAAGCGTTATCCGCATCGCGATGTCGAGGCGGCGATGCGGCAGCTGCAAAGCCATCGCGACGGCGCCGCGATGCTCGCCACCGATGGCGTGTTCAGCATGGATGGCGATCTCGCGCCGCTGCGCGACCTCGCGCTGCTGGCGCGTTCGCAGGATGCGACGTTCTACGTCGACGACGCCCACGGCATCGGCGTGATCGGCCCCGACGGCCGCGGCAGCACCGCCGTCGCCAATCTCACCGCGAAGGACGTCCCGCTGCTGGTGCTGCCGTTCGGAAAGGCTTTCGGAGGCCAGGGCGCGATGCTGCTCGGTAGCGAGGCCTTGATCGGCCATATCGCTGAAACCGCGCGCCCGTATCTGTTCACCACCGCGCCTGCGCCAGGCATGGCCGCGGCGATGCGCGCCTCGCTCAAACTCATTCGCGGCGAAGCCTGGCGGCGCGCCAAACTCGCTTCGCTGGTGGCGCGTTTTCGTCGTGGCGCACTGGGTGCCGGCCTGCCCTTGGCCGAGTCGTACACGCCGATCCAGCCGCTGGTGTTTGGCGACAACGCGCGCACGCTGGCGGTGTCGCGTCGTCTAGAAAGCCAGGGTTTCCTGGTCAGCGCGATCCGCCCGCCGACCGTGCCCGATGGCCAGTCGCGCCTGCGCATCACCATCACCGCTGCACACAGCGAGCATGAAATCGATGCTCTGGTGTCGGCGCTGACCATCATCTGCAATCACCCGCACACCGCCGAAGCCTGAGCCGGGCGGTATGCACGAGACCGCGCGCGAGCGGGTCTGGATTGCTTTGTCGGACCTGTATCTCGACACCGACATCGATGCCCTGATCGCGCCATGCGCACGCGTATTGGCGGCGGCGCCGTTCAGCCGCGACGAACTCGCGCAGTTGTTGTTCGAGGACGTGCATCCGGTGCTGGCGTACAACTTGGCGGCATCGGCCGGTGTCTGGGAGGGTTTCGATCACCAGTGGCTGTGCGCGCGGATCCATGCGCGCGCGCAGGGTTGGCATGCGCGCATGCGGCCCTCGTGGTGGTTTGGACGGCGCGAGATGCGCAGACGGTGGTCACAGGTGGATGCGATAATCGCCGCACTCCGATCGCACGCGGCCTCTCCCTGACATGTATATCGAAACCGTTGGCACCGGCCCTGCGCTGGTGATGATTCATGGCTGGGCGATGCATGGCGGTGTGTTCGCGCCGCTGGTCGAACGTCTGCGCGAACGCTACACGCTGCACATCGTCGACATGCCCGGGCACGGCCGTAGTCGCGACAGTCTGTTGCCCTTGGAACTGGCGCGCATGGCCACGCAAATCGCCAGCGAAACGCCGCCGGCACTCTGGCTGGGCTGGTCGCTGGGCGGATTGGTGGCGTTGCAGGGCGCGCAGCAACTGCCAGATTCATTGCGCGGCTTGATCATGCTGGCATCGACGCCGCGTTTCGTGCGCGGCGACGGTTGGGATGGCGGCATGGATCCGGCGCTGTTCGCAGGCTTTGCCGAACATCTGGAAAGGGATTACCGCACCACGCTCGATCGCTTCCTGATGCTGGAAGCGCAGGGCTCCGATCACGTCCGCGACGAATTGCGGCAGTTGCGCGAGATTGTTTACGCCTTCGGCGAGCCGCCGCAGCAGGTGCTGCGTGAAGGCCTGGCGCGCCTGCAGGACAGCGATCTGCGCGCGGGCTTGCCAGTGCTGTCGGTACCGAGCCTGTGGATCGCCGGCCGCCGCGACAGGCTCGTATCGCCGGCGTCGATGAAAGCCGCGGTCGCACTCACGCCACAGTCGCAGTTCGTGCAGATCGAACACGGCGGGCATGCGCCCTTCCTCAGTCATGCCGATGAAGTCGCCGACGCGATCGAGGCGTTTTCGCTGTCGCTGCCGGCGTGAGCACGCCGCTGCGCCCACGCGGTTTCGACCTGCACCGGCTCAAGCGCAGCTTCGGCCGCGCCGCCGCCGGCTATGCCGAAGTCGCGGTGTTGCAGCGGGAAGTGGAAACGAGACTGCTCGAACAACTCGACGTGCTTGAGGAAAAAAAGCCGGCGCGCATCCTCGACATCGGCTGCGGCCCGGGCCATGCCAGCGCGGCGATGAAAAAAAAATGGCCGGGCGCGGAAGTGGTCGCGCTCGATCTTGCGCTGCCAATGCTGCGGCAAGTGCCGAAGCAGACCCGGTTCTGGCGACCGATCAAACGCATCTGCGCGGAAGCATCGCAGCTGCCGCTGGTCGACGGCAGCGTCGACCTGATCTTTTCCAGTCTCTGCCTGCAGTGGGTGCCCGACCTGCCAGTGGCGCTGGCGGAATTCCGGCGCGTGCTGCAGCCGCAGGGTTTGCTGGTGTTCTCGACGTTCGGGCCCGACACCTTGATCGAATTGCGCGAGGCCTATCTCGCCGCCGGTGAAAAACATCCGCCGCTGTCGCCGTTCGCAGCGATCCAGCAGGTTGGCGACGCGATGATCGCCGCGGGTTTCCGCAATCCGGTACTCGATCGCGATGTGTTCACGCTGACCTATGCCGATGTCCGCGGCCTGTTGCAGGAATTGCGCGCTATCGGCGCCAACGATGCCCGCCCGCAGCGTCCACGTGGGCTGGGCGGCAAAGCAAGGCACGCGGCCATGCTGCAGGCGTATGAAAGCGAACGCCGCAACGGCCTGCTACCCAGCAGTTGGGAAGTGATCACCGCGATGGCCTGGTCACCCGAACCCGGCGCGCCCCGCCGCGAAGGCAGCGCCGATATCGCCAGTTTTCCCGCCGACCGGATTCCGTTGCGGCGGCGGTGACGCTTCTGCCTTGTAGGAGCGATGGCAATCGCGACTGATGCCGCATGCCGAGCAGTCGCGATTGCCATCGCTCCTACATGCAACCATCAATGCAAGCCCGGCTCCTCGCCACCGATATCGAGCGAACGCACGCGCTTGGCGTCGCGGCGGGCTTCGACCAGGACGCGGATTTTCTCGCGCACGCTTTCGGCATCGGGGATGAAGGTCAGATTGATCACCGGCGTGCTGGCATCGGTGGTGTAGAGGATGATTTCGCCGAGGCCAAACATGCGCTCGAAGAAATTCTGCTGGAACTTGCTGTCGCGCACGCGATACAGCTCCAAGTCCTCGGTGGTCTTGTTGAACACGCCGCGGGTGAACTTCAGGCGCTGATCGGTGAGCGTGTAGACGGTGTTGCGCGTGACCAGCCATAGCCAGAGCGCGTACGGAATCGGCAACAACAACACGCAGGCGAGGAACCACCAGGCGTTCTGCCACTGCGACGGATGACCCGTCCATTCGATGTTTTCATCGGTCATTGCAATGCATCCTTCTGCATCCGGAAATTCGTTCGCGTCGATCTCGTTCCGGAGTCCGGCCGACGTACGGCGATCAGTCAAACATGCGGCAGGATCCAGCACAACGGTCGCGCAGCGCTCAGCGCAGCAACTGCTCCAGATCGGCATTGCCACCGGAGACGATCAGGCCGACGCGCCGGCCGGCGAAGCGTTCGCGATGGCGCAGCACGGCCGCGAGCGCGGTCGCGGCGGAAGGCTCGGCCAGAATCTTGAGTCGCGACCAGATCAGGCGCATCGCCGCCAGCGTTTCCGCATCGCTGACCAGCAATACCTCGACGCGATGCGCGCGTAGAAGATCGAAATTTATCTCGCCGATCACCCCGCGCAGGCCGTCGCTGACCGTATCGGCTTTCAGATCAGTGACGCGCTCGCCGCGACGCAGCGATTCGTAGGCATCGGCGGCGCCTTCGGGCTCGGCACCAAGCACGCGCGTGTCCGCCGCGATGCCGGCGACCGCGATCGCGGTGCCGCCGATCAGGCCGCCGCCACCAACCGGCGTCAGCACGATATCCAGTTCGCCGGCCTGCTTGAGCAATTCCAGCGCGGCCGTACCCTGGCCAGCGATCACCGCCGGATCGGTAAACGGATGCACGAGCCGCGCGCCGAGTTTCGTCTGCAGTTCGGCGGCCATCGCATCGCGTGCGGCCATGGTTGGCGCGCATTCGTGCACGGTCGCCCCGTAGGCCTTGATCGCCGCGATTTTCACCGCGACCGCACCTGCCGGCACCACCACGTGCGCAGCGATGCCGCGCGTGTGCGCGGCCAGGGCCAATGCCGCGCCGTGATTGCCGGAGGAATGCGTGACCACTCCGGCCGCCGCCTCGGCATCGCTGAGCGACCACACGGCATTGCAGGCGCCGCGAAATTTGAAGGCGCCCATGCGCTGGAAATTTTCGCACTTGAAATGCAAATGCGCGCCAGCCAGTTCGTCCAGCGAACGCGAACGCAGCACCGGCGTGACATGCGCATGCGGCGCGATGCGCGCGGCGGCGGCGAGGATATCGGCGAAGATCGGCGGACTGGTTTGGCTCATTCGATCACCTCAGGTTTGTTGCCCAACAGACTGCTCATCGTCGAGCCGATCACCACCAGCGCGGCGCCGGCATAGCCGAACAGCGCGACGTGTTCGGCGGCGATGCTGGCCGGAGCGAATGCGTGTACCAATGCCACCGTCGCCAGGCACAGCAGCGGCGTGGTCGCGAGAACCGCCGATACCCGCGAAGCCTGCCAATGCGCCAGCGCTTCGGCAAATGCACCGTACGCGACCAGGGTATTGATCGCGCAATACGCCAGCAGCAGCGCATGTCTTGAATCCAACGCCAGCAACTCGCGCGGGTGCGAAAATGGCAGCAGCACACCGGCGGCGACCATGTAAATGAAGAGAAGAATGGCCGATGACGACAGCCGCAGCAGCAGTTGTTTCTGGATCAGCGCGTACGCCGCCCAGACCACTGCGCCGACGATGACGTAAGCCGAACCCAGCAGGTAGCCCTGCCCTGTCTGCGCGGTAGCGCGCAGCTGATCGCCGAAAAACAGACCCAGACCAACGGCGATGATCGCCAGACCCAGCCATTGTCCCGGCCGGTAGGATTCGCGGAAAACGAAGATGCCGCCCAGCGCCATCAGCAGGGGCGCGAGCTGGATCAGCAGCTGCGCATTCGCCGGTGAGGTGTGCTGCACGCCGAGCAGGTAGAACACGTAATTGCCGATAAGCATCAGCGCAGCGACCGTCAGCAGCATCCAGCGGCGGCGATCGAGCGTGGCGAACACCGCCGTGCCGCCGCGAATACCAAGCCAGAGCGCCAGCACCAGCGCAGCGACCAGGAAACGAACCCAGGTCAGCGTGATCGGATCGAGTCGTTCGAGCGTGATCTTCAGCGCCACCGGCAGCGTCGCCCAGCAGGCTGCGGTGATCAGGGCCAGCGCCAGACCGAGTTTCCATCGGCCCGACGCCTGATGCATCGTCATCGTTCATCCCCGTGCGAAAGAAACGGCGCCGTGGCGCCGTGTATGAGGGGGATAGATTAAGCGGTAATTCACCGCATCGCGCCAAGACTCGAAACTCGACACGGGGGTGCGCCATGGCACAGTCACATGTTCTCGCACTGATCGCGCTGACCCTGGGTTTGTCGGGTTGCGCCAGCACATCGGGTGGGTACGCCGAAAACGGCACGGTCTATCGCGACGGCAGTTATTACTCGCCGGCTGGCGATGGTCGCGGTGACTATTACTACGCGCCCGAGCCGAGTCGGTTTGACGATGGCTATGGCGTTTATGGTTTCGGTTTCGATCCGTTCTTCGGGGCGATCGGGCTATCGGGTTTCGATGGTTATTGCTCGGTGCAGTACCGCAATTGCGCCGCCTACGATTTCGGCAGCTTTTATCAGCCTTTCGGTTACAGCGGTTTCTCGCTCTTTTTCGGCAATCCCGGCTGGCCGTTCTATCAGCACCGATACGACCGGTATTACGGTCAAGGCCCGGGTTACGGCTATCGCGGATCGTTCAACGGGCATGATCGTCCTTGGCCGACGCATCCGCCGCATCGCCAGCAACCGCCTTACGCGACGCCACCGATCGCGCCGATGCCGCCAGTGGCGGCGCAGCCTGACCCGGGTGCGGGGCAACGACGGCGCGTCCCGCGCCCGGATCCGTACGAGGACTTCAATCGTCCGGTCCGCCTCGGCGAATCGCTGCCTGACCAGCCATCGCAACGCCCGAACAATCCGCCCCGTAGCGATCAACCGCCGCCCCGGCGCATTCAGCCGATTCGCGAGCGCTGGCCCGAACAACCCGCGCAGCAGCGAACACCGCAGCCGATGCCGAGCTGGTCGCCGGCCCCAGCGCCTTCGACAGCGCCCGCCTCCGGCAGCCCGGAGCCCGAATCGCCAAGGCGTGGCCGCAACAATGGGCGCGGTCGCGACGGCTGATTGCTGGTGTGGCGATGCCCCGCGCTTGCGGGGTGCCGTCGCTTGGTCGCATGCTTGGACCGTGAGCTGACCCAATGCGTCGCTTTCTGACGCTGGGTCGAGATTTCCCGCTTGCTCGGCGCCCGGCCGGGGTTCCTCTGGATCCCCCCTGTTCCACCGACCCCGCCGGGCGTCGGCATTCCTTCCGGTTCGTAGGAACGGCGCAAGCCGCGATTTCCAGCAATCTGCGTCGCTGCCTGTGAGAAATCGCGGCTCGCGCCGCTCCTACAAAAACACGCGCGGCAAATTCCAGGCAAAAAAAAGCCGGTAGCTCCCCCCGGAGCTACCGGCCTGGCGTCCCCGCCGCGCGCCTGACTCGCCCCTGTTCAGTCGAGTCGACGCCCCCCGGCGTTGGCCGCGGCAGGTGCTTTCGGGTGTAAGCAGGAAGCGTGCCAACACTGGCCTTTCATGTCAGCGATCTCGGGCGAGGGTGCAGCGAACGCCCGGTCGTCGGCTCAGCAGCGAATTCCGCGCCGGACCGCTACTTGATCCGCACCTGGAACCCGATCGCGATGTTCGGCGAGGGCGCGCCCAGCGGCGCATCGGCGGCCATCGCGCCGGTCAGCGTGAAGCGGACGTGGGTCACCGCCGGATCGAAGGTGCCGTTGGGCACGTAGGTCCAGCTGACGCCGCCGTTGTTGGAGAAATCCACGCAGTCGGTGAGGTTGCCCAGCGCGGTGAACGGGCAGGTCAGGCCGGTAGCTTCGGTGCCGGTGCTGGTGACAAAACTGTAGGGCGCACCGCCGGAGAAATTGCCGGTGAACAATTCGGTGTTCGCCGGAACCGGATCGACGATCACCATCGTGTTGTTGTCGACCGTGCCCGAGCCCGAGTTGGTGATGGTGATGGTGTAGCGCTCGAACGCGCCGGGAATGTTCTTGGGATTGACCGCGCCGTTGAACGGATCGCTGATCACCGCGACCGTCTTGAGATTGGTCAGCAGCGGCGTGTTGACGGTGAAGTTGATCTCGTCGACGTTGTAGAAATTCGCCTGGCTGAAAGGCGCGTTGGCCTGTGCGGGAATATGCACGAGGCCGGCAGTCGCGCCGATCGTGCTGGTCGAGGCATCGCGCGCATAAACGCGCAGCAACCAATTTGCGCCCGAAGGTGCGCCAGCCGGAATCGTGTAGGTCGGACTCGCCGGCGTCAGGCCGTTGTTCGACCAGATCGCATCGTTGGCGGTGACGTCGCCATGCGTACCGTCGTTGTAGAGAATGATGCCGGTCGCGACCAGCGTGCCGACGTTGTCGAAAACATCGGCAGTGACCGGATTTCCCGCCGCGGTCGGCTGCGCATCGACCTGCGCGGTGATCGACAGCTTCTGCCCGCCGGTGAACGTCGCCGCCGCCGCCGGCAAGGTGATGTTGGTGCCGAAGGCTTGCGGCGTGCCGAGCGTGGCGGTGACGACGGACCATTCGACGTCGTCGACGTGGTACCAACTGCGATACTGGGCGTCGTTGGTGAAGGTGCGGATTCGCAGCGTCACCGTCTGTCCAGCCCAAGCGGCGAGGCTTTGCGTCACGGTGAACCAAGGCTCGCTGTTGCAGCCCACCGTCATGCCGTTCTGGTGGACGGCGGTGGTGGTGCAGTCGAAGCCGTTGTACTGGCCATAGCCGGAGCGGGCATTGGTTGCCGTCTGCAAAGCAAAGTTGGGACTGAATGGCTTGGTGACGTAGTTGGCTGCCGTCGGACCGACGACTTCCGTCGTGGTGGCGCCAACGACCTCGATCCGGATGAAATCGAAGGTGGTGGCAGCATTCGCGGAGCTGTCCCAGCCCTCCGGACGCCAACGCAGAGTCAGATTGCCCGGCGTCGTCGCGGGGACCACGAACGTTCTGGTCAGGGTGGTGCCCGGATTACTTCCGTTGGGTTGAGCGCCCGTGCGTTCGCCCAGCAGATACGAATTGGCACCGGTGAGCGGCGTGCCGTCCGTGGTCCGTGTCTGTCCGCTGGAGGCATCGGTGATGCTCGGATTTTCGCTGGCGCGGACCTCGGCGTTCTGAGCGCCGCTGATCACCCGCGTTGCCCAACCCTCTGGCACCGTCGTCGTGCCATTGGCATCGGATTCGAAGTTGCCGTTGATCGCGACCTGCGGATTCGCCGGTTTGGCGCCGTTGGCGGTGATGTCGAAATACAGATAGTAGGTAACCGCGCCGGCGTCCTGCAGGATGAAGCGAACTTCGCCGCGCGAGTTGCCGGTCGCGTCGGTTGCGCCGGCGAAAACGGTGTCGGTGTATTCCTGATTGGTCGCCAACGCACCGGTGCTGCGCACGACGCGCGGCGAGTTGATGTCGAAGGTGCCGTTGATGCCCAGCGCGGTGAGTTGCGCGGCGAAATCGACGTCGAACTTGACGGTGCTGTTGACCGTCGCGCCTGCGGGCACGCTGATCGGGATGCGGTAATGCCAATCGGGCGTGGTGTTGACCGCGTTCTGGTCGTACCAGACCGGCGCCGCACGCAGATCCGCCTTCGCCACCGGCACGCCGAAGCTCGCGAAGATCGTCAGCAGCATCATGCCGATCAGCGCGCGCGAACCCTGCCCGCGCAACCAGCGGAAACGGTGCATGAAGCGCGGCGCGAGAGTGGACATGGACGTGACGGGCTCCCTCATGGCTTGCTGCGGACAGGTTGCGATGTGTGCTGGTCGAACTTCAGCAGATCCTGGTCGAAGCGGATGCGGATCGCGAGATAGGCGCCTTTCACGCGGGATTCGGCGCCGCTGAAATCGGCATCGTCGAAGCCCAGGAAGTTGTAGCCGACCGCGAGCCAGGTGTTGCCGCCCAACTTGTAACCCAGCGAGGCGCCGACGCCAAAATTGCGTACGCCCGGGCCCCAGGAATGCAGCATCGAGGCATGTGCGCCAACATCCCAGCGCGCGCCGAGATCATGCCGCACTTCCAGACCCATCAGGTCGGTGTAGCCGCTGTAGTCGCTGCCGTCGATGCTGTCGAACACGTACTTGGCGCCGTACTGCAGCGCGACCTGCGTGTGCAGACCCGGCATCCAGTTGAGGTTGGTGTTGTTGACCAGCTTGCGCGCCTTGAGATTGCCGATCGCGTCCTGGCTGGATTCGTCGATGTAGTCGAAACGGTTGAGCCAGGTCCAGGCGCTCGCGGATTGGCGGCTGGCATAGGAGAAGCGCGCGTCAAGCTTGTGCGACTGGCCGGTGTCGTTGCTGGTGTCGAGATAAAGCAGGCCGGCGGCGAGTACGCGGCCGTCGTCGAGCGTGCGCTGCGCGCCGAGCAGGAAGTCGAGTTTGTCGCCGATATCCGAGACGCGCTTCTCGATGCGCGCATTCGCCGACCAAGCCTGGTTGTTGTAGTTCAGGCCGGCGCTGACCGCGGTGTAGTCACCTTCAACGCTGCCCGAGGTCGGCGCGAGGTTGGTACTGAACGGCACCGCCGTGCCCGACAGCGTCTGCGAACGATCGATCGCGATATCGGTGCGCCAGTGCTGGTTGATTTCCCAGCGCTGCACCAGGCCGAGATTCGCAAAAACACGGCCGCCATCGAGCGAAGACTGGTCGCCCAGCGAAGCTTCCACTTCACCGCCTTTCCATGGCCGCGTGCGCAAGCCCAGGCGGGTCATGCTGGTCTGCAGCTTGTCGCCACGCGCGAACTCCTGCTCGGCGAGCAGGGTCGTGCGGTCGCTGAGCGCGTAATCGACGCCCAGAGTGAGGCGATCGGGGAAGCCGGTGTTGTCGTTCTGTGCGCCCACGCCGATCTCGGCGCCGGCGCGCAACGTGATCTTCTTGTTCGGCATCTCGTAGGCGAGACCAGCGAGCAGTTGTTCGGTGGTGCGGGCATCGCCGCTGCCATCGGTGTCGCGGGCATAACGCGCACCGTAGTAGCCAGTGAGTTTGTCGAACTTCTGGTCAGCGCGGATCTCGGCGACATCGCGCTGCACGTCCGAGCCCAGCAATTGCTGGCGATAGACCTGGCCTTGCAGCGTCAAGTCGTCGGAAATACGCGCGCGTGCTTCGACGCCCATCTTGCGCGTGCCGCTTTCGCCGCCCGCCTGCTGGCCAAGACCGAAACCCGCATCCTGCTGGCGGATATAGGCCTTGGCGTCGAGCTTCTCGTCGTGGCGCGTCAGCTCGACTTTCCAGGCATCGCCTTCGAGACGCTCGGTCGCGTCGTGACGATTGCTCTGCGCGTATTCGGCAACCAGCTTGGTCTTGTCGTCGAGTTGCACGATGGCATCGAGGCCATGCAGGTTGCCGGTCGCGCCTTTCGTGCCTTCGTGGATCATGGTCGCGCCGATCTCGACGTTTTCGGTCGGACGGAAATTCGCGCGGCCGCCCCAGGTCAGCGTCTCGTGGCGGGAATCGCCGGCTTCGTATTCGGCGACGATGTAGATCGGATTGAAATCGACATCGCGCGTGAGCACTGGCGATTTGAAGAACAAGGTGCCGTTGAGCACGTCGATGTCGTAGTCGAGGTAGCGCGTCAGCACCTGGGTCTTGAGGATGTTCTGCGACTGGAAGCGATCGCGCGTCTCGATGCGGATCTTGTCGCTGCCTTCGACGATGTCGCGCCGCGACAGGCGATAAAGTCCCGAGGTGCCGTCGCCGGGGATCTCGTCCTTGACGTAGGCCTGCGCGGTCATCGTCGCGAACGCGTTGTAGCCGAACTTCTCGCCGCGGTATTCCGACTTCAGGCCGTTGACGGTGCGGCTGTAGCGCGAGAACTCCGTGACCGTCAGGCCGGTGTCGAAATCGCCGAACAGCGCATAGAACTGCTTGCGCTCGATCTTCAGGTACAGCTTGCGCTGGCTGGCAGCATCGAAATACGGCTGGGTGGAATCGCCGTACAGCGTGTAATAGCGGTTCGGATCGATCGCCTGGCCAAGCGTCGCACCACCATCGCCACGGCGTTTGGCCGAGTCGTAGGCGATCGTCAGCAGCGTGTCGCCCTTGATCGTGCCCTTGGCGTAGAAGGCGACACGGTTGCCGTCGAACAACTGCTCGTCGTCGCCGGTGCTGGCGAAAGCGTCGTGGTTGCCGGAAATGTTCTTGGCGCCGATCACGCCCTCGGCGAAACCGACCAGGATCCAGTCGCGCTGGCCCGGCACCAGCCAGGCGCGCACTTCCTGGACATCGCGGCGTTCGTTGAAGTTGAACTTGAGAATGGCCTCGCCCGACTGCGTGGTCGGCGCAAGTTCGATCAGCGCGACGCCGTCCTGGCCAATTTCAAAACGCGCGTGGTCGCCGACCTTGCCGCCCAATGGGTCACGGCGGATCGCATCGAGCTGGTTCGCCGACTGGTACGGCGAGTTGATATCGAACTCGCCGCTCATGCCGCGACGCGCCGGCTGGCCGTTCTTGTCGAGGAAGCGCATCGCGATCACCGGGCGGGTCTTGCCATCGGCGACCAGACGCGAGAGCTCGGGCACGAACACCGCGCTGGCGATGTCGGTGGAATAGCTGATGTGTCGCGTCTGCCGCAGCACTTCCTTGCCGCTGGCATCGACCACGGACACGTCCAGCGTGTTGTCGCCTTCCTTGACCGGCACACCGCGCCAGAGCGACAGGCTGACCGTGCCGGCAGCGTTGCTCTGCGCGCCGTCGTAATTGAGCGCGCTGACCTTTTCGCCGTTCACACGCACGCTGACGGTATCCGTCGGCGCGTGCTTGATCGCGATCTTGATTGCCGGCAGCGCCGGCTTGAACGAAGCCTGCGGATGCAGCCATTCGGCGCCCGGCGTCGCCGCGGCGAGCCAGTCCTTGTCGTAGGGCAGTTGTTCGACGAGATTCTGGTGGCCATCGTCAACCGCTGCCGCAGCAACCGTTGTCGATGCTGCGACGAGCATCGGTGCCGACGCTTCCACGGCGTCGGTCCTGGCATCGGCGTCGGCGGTGACGGCCGGAATGCTGGTCGCAGCCTTGTCGGCGCCGAGCACACGCACCACCGAGGAAATTTTCGCGGGCGCGTTCTCCGGTGCGGTGATCGTTGCCTGCAGCTGCGCCGTCCAGCCGGCGTTCTGCGCGGGCAGGCGCAGGACCAGCACGCCGTCGCTTTCTTCCGCATCGATCGCACTGCCGTTGAGGCGCACGCTGCCTGCGACCAGATGTGCCTGTGCCGGCAGCATCAGCGTCGCGGATGCATTGGCGATGGCGGCGTCGCCTTTGAGCTGCAGCTGCAGCGCGACCTGGCCGGCGTCGCGCGTCGCGCGCAGTTGCTGGCTGACCTTGCCGGCGTCGGCAACTTTCTTGCGCAGATGGAAATCGACGCGCCACAAACTACCGCCGCGCAGGTTGACGAATTGCGCGTGACCCTTGTCGGCGCTGCGGGAATTGCCGCCGCAGGTTTCCAGTTCGACATCGGCGGGCAGCGATTCCAGATCGAGCTGCACGACGTGCGTGCCCGGCCGGATGTTTTCGGCGTGCCAGCGGCCGTGTTCGTCGGTAAGGATGTAGGTGCCGTCTTCGAGCACGATGCGCGCGTTGGCGAGACCGTTGCGATCATCGCCGCGGGCGTCGCAGGCATCGAAACTCACGCGGCCTTCGAGGATCGCGCGCGAACGCATCAGATCTTCGACCACGTTGACGCTGGCGCGCGCGGTGTTGGAAATTCCACCCGCTGCCGCCGCGATGTTTTCGGCCTTGCCCGTCGGTGCGCCGGCGGTGACGACAGCGACATATTTCAGCGTGACCGAAGCGCTGCCCGGAATGCTGCCGAGATCGAAGGTGAGCGTGCGGCCATCGGCGGAGATCACCGGATCGGCCAGCACCACACCATCGCGACGCGCTGAGCCCGGCTGATAACGGAAGCCGCGCGGCAGGTAATCGACGATATGCACGCCGGCGCTGGGCGCCGAACCGGTGTTGTTGATCACCAGCATGTACGGCACGTATTCGCCGATGCCGACGCTGGTCTTCGCCGCAGTCTTGGTGATCTGCAATTCGCCGCCGCCGGCATCCATCGGCAGATCGATCACCACCGCCGGTCCCGGCGTCAGCGTGAAGCTGCCGCCGTACGACGCGCCGCTACCGGGCGCACCGACGATGCTGTGGCTGCCGGGGATGCTCGCACCCGGCACCGTCGACGGCGCGACGTAGCCGGCCGGCGGCGTGATCACCAGACGATAATTTCCTGGCGGCACGAGTGGGAAGCGGAAGCCACCGGGGGTGATCACTGCATCGCAAACCGTCGGCGAACCCGAAGTCACCGGCTGCGGCAACACCGTGGTGAGATCGTCGCAGAGCACGGTCGCGGGCAGGCCGGTGGCGATGTCGATGATCGTCACGCTGGCGCCGTTGACCGGCAGGCCGGTGGCGGAATCGATCACGGTGCCAAACGGATCGACCAAAGCGTTCGCGCTCACCGTCGTGGTGGCGTCGAGCGGATCGGTGTAGCTGCTGGTGATGATCTGGTTGCTGGCCACGCTCAACTGGCAATTGCCCACGGCGGCCGGCGCAGCGGTCGACATCAGATAACCAACGAAAACACCGGTGGAAATGCCGGTTTCCGAGAGCGTGAGGGTTTCGCTGTCGCCGGTGGGCGCGGTGACGGTGACGGTGATCGTGTCGATCGCCGCCGCGTTGACGTTGTGGTCGAAATCGGTGACGCGGATGAACACCGGCTCGCCCTTGCGATACACGGTGGCCGGCGCGAGATTGATCGCGCCCGGCACAGTCAGTGTGGCCGCCGGCGGGAACGGATAATTCGGCGATGGCAGCGGGCCGCCATTGCATTGCGTGGCGTTGACCTGCACCGCGCTGCCACCACCGGCGGCCGCGTACTGTAGGAATTCGATCGTCGCCGGCGTGCGCGCCGCCGTGGTCACCGTTACCGAACCGCTGGTGCTGATCGGCGTGCCGGCGATCTGGTAGCTCGCGGTGGCGGTGTTGGTGACCGGCGTGTTCGGCGGCGTCGCCGACCACGCGGTCAGCGGCAGCAGAACGAGGGAGGCAACGAGCACCGCTTTGCTCTGTGCACGGATCGCGCGCAGAGCAAAGCGGGCTGGCACGGAGGCCAGCCAGCTGCAAACAGCCTCTCCCGCACGGCGAACCGTGCGGGAGGGGGAACCACTTGGCGGAAGACGATCCGTCACGGTTTCAGTCGCGTTCGCTTACTGCACGAACGTGTTGAAGTAGACCGTGATGAAGTTGCCCGCAGCCAGGCTACCCGCCGGCAACAACACCGCCGGCGCCGCGAGGGTGCCGTAGTTGATGGTGATGTTCTGACCGGCAATGGTCGCGCCAGCGGTCGTCGCCTGACCCGCAATACCCGGAGCTGCGTAGGTGGTCGCACCGACGCCGGTAACCGCACCGAAGCCCGAGGCCGACAGCGAAGCACCGCCTGCGTTGGTGCAGGTGGTTGCCGGCGGAGCGCCAGCGCCGCTGATCAGCTTGGTGTCGAACGCCAACGCGGCGTTCAAGGTGTCGGTAACCGTCGCCAGCGTCGCCGCAGCGGCACCAGTGTTGCGGATCGTGATCGCCCACTGCACCGCCGCGCCCGGGATGTTCTTCGGGTTGGTGTTGCCGTTGAACGGATCGCAGATCGGCGTCACCACCTTGGACACGCTCAGAGTCGCGGAAACGACCTTGTACGCATCACGCGCCGAGCCCTTGCCATCGCGCACCGCATCGTCGGTACCGGCGATATCGGCAAACACCACATCCACGCCAGCCGTATCGGCACCGGCGGTCTGGGTCACAGCCGCACCCTGCGAAGCCGCCGTACCACCCACCGCCGTCGTCGCGGTCAGGCTGACCACTGCGTAGTCGTTGTTGACCTGCGTGGCCGGGATGTTGCAGACCACGAATACGGTCTTGGACGCATCCGGGATCAGTTCGTCGATAAAGGTGCCGGTGGCGTCATCGGCCAGGCCGTTGTTGTTGGCGTCGACCATGAAGTTGCAGCCGGTGCCGTCGAAGTTGTCGGTGTTGGCGAACAGCACCGTACCGGACGCCAGGTTGGCCGTGCTCAACGCGTAATCCTGCACGGTGTTGCCGAGGTTGTTGACGGTGAACGTGGTGACCTGGGTCAACGCGCCCGGAACGACGCTGGTGAACGTGCTGTTGCCTTCAACGACGGTCACATTGACCTTGTTGTCGACCAGGAACGTCGTCGCGGTGCCGGCACCGGTGGTGTTACCAGCCGCCGAAGAACCAATCGCGGTCTGCGCGACGCCACCGACGCTGTAGTTCAGCGTCGCCAGGTTGCCGATGGTGGTGTTGGACAGCGTGCCTGCGGCAGCTGCGTATTGGCTGAAGCCCAACAGCAGGCCGGCCGCGGCGAGCGCGGTCAGCTTCAGCTGTGGAGACTTGTTGGAGGTAGTGCGTTTCATGAGTGTGTCCTCGATTGAATGAAGTAGCGAAAAGCGGAAACAGGTGATTGCTGCAGGTTGTTTGTCAGGGAGGGCCGGCAGCGCGGGGTGGCCCGCGGCCGGCCTTGGGAGGTCGGAACCAGGGTGGATGCGTCATCGACGCATGCTGAAGTCGACGCGGCCAAAGGCCGGCCTGGCTTTGCGAAAGAAGGGGGTTCATGGCGGCGCGCTCAGTTGATCCGCGCGTGGAAGCCGACGCTGCCGGTCTTGCCGACGGCGAGCGCGCCCTGATAGACCCAGCGGATATGCGTGTAGTCCGCCGGAAGCGCAGCGCGCAGCGCGCCGTCCGCGCCTTTGACTTTCAGCGCGCCTGGCGCTGCAAAGGTCTTGCCGCCATCGACGGAGAACGTGATGACGGAATTTTCTCCGAACGCGCTGCCGGCAACGTAGGTCGTGTTGTTGGGCAACGGATTGGTGACCGCGATGTCGCCGACCGGCTTGCTGATCAGGTTGCGGAACGTGGTCGTGTAGATCACTTCATCGCCGGGCACGGCCTTCTTCACCGGCTGGCGCTTGCTGACCTGCTTGCCATTTTCGGTGACGGTCACGTCCTGCTCGGCGATGCTCTTGAGTTCGACCGCGCCGGCCGGCGGTGCGGCGAAGGCGACCGAATGCAAGCTGGCCAGCAAGAGGGCGGCGAAAATTGCGGGGATGAACGACTTGGCTTTCATGGCAACTCCTTTCAGTTGAGCGTGGCGCGAAAATCGACAGTGACGGTGGCAGGCGCTGGCGTGCTGCCCAGCGAAACGGAAACGGTGTTGGCGGAAAACTGTGCGTTGTCGGCGTCGGCGGCATCGGTGCGCGCGGCGCCGTTGACGAGAATGGAATTGGTGACGTAGGTGACTTCCGCCGGCAATGGATCGGTGATCACGAGGTTGTCGGCGGTGCCGGCGCCGGACAGCGTCATCAGCACGCGGTAGGTGATGGTCGCGCCCGGCTCAAGACTGTTGCCGCCATGCGTATCGACGATCGACAACACCGTCTTGGTGACGATCACCGACAGCCCGCCAACCACGTACGTGCCGACCGCCCGCGCCTGCGCATTGCCGGCGCCGACCACGGCGACCGCGATTCTTTTCCCGCCCGCGATCGCCGGCGACGATGCGGCCGACAACGAGGTTCCGGGCGGCGAGCCGGCCGCACCCGGCGTCAGCGACGCGACATCCAGACGCACCGAACCGGTGTTGCCATTGGCGAGTGCGCTCGGCGTGTTGCTGACGACGTAGATGATCTGCGCGGCATCGGGCGCGAGATTCGGATCGTTGCTGCCGGGCACGTACAGCGTGTCGGCATTCGCGCCGCTCGCCTGGAAGCCAGGCGCGAGACCGCTTTCGAGAAAGATCGCGCCGGATGTGCCGTTGGTGGGGTCGTAGTTGTCGCCGGCGACGGCGTTGTTGCGCGTGAGCCCAAACGCCTCGTCGCCGTTGCCGGTATTGGTGAGCAGGAAAGTCAGTGCATCGTCGACATCGGGCGTGCTGACCGCGACGGCGGAACCGTCCTGCCAAGTCAGAGTGAGTTCGATCAGTTCGTCGACGACCAGCGTGGCCGGCGCACTGGTGACAGGCGCAGCGGGCACACCGGCGACGCTGTAGTCGAGGGTCGCGGTGTTATCGATCACGGTACCGGCGACGGTGCCGGTAGCGAATGCCGGGGCGGCGAACAAGGCCGTCGCCAGCACCAACCAGCGCCAGTTGCGGGAGGTCGTCAGGCGGGCCATGCCGGGCCTCCCCTGCAATCTGCGCCCGGTGCCACGCGCAGGAGGCTTGCAAGGGAAACCCGCATAAACGACATCGACGCGGCGACTGAAATGCAGCCGCCAAAAAACGGGCGCGACGGAGCCTGACGGGGCGCCCGGCGCGTACATTTGGGATGTCTGGCGGAAAAATTCAGCATGTGAAACAGATCTCAACGCGGAATCTGTTCTAATAAGCAACTATCGTGCCGTTGTAATAATCTAATATTTTCAATAACTTAACGACACGTCTTGATGTGATAACGGTCACAATATACCCGCGTTCTGGCCGTCGAGTGTGATGGCCAGCAGGATATTCCGGCCTTCCTGCCGACCCCCACTCAAGTTGCATGAACCGGCCGGAATCCAGAATGGCGTACATTTCGCCAAATTTGGTCACTTTCGTCGGGGTTTTGGGACCGGCTGGCAGCGCGCGGCCGGTGGGGTCCGGGCGCCGTGATAGCCAATGAATACGCGGCTAGGGCAGTACCACTAACCGGGATCGCTGTGCCGCGCTTTGGCAGGGGGCGGACCCGGCCGGAAACAAGGCAATGGAAATGACAAAACAGAACCAATTTGACGTGATCGTGATCGGCGGCGGGCATGCCGGAACGGAAGCCGCCCTCGCCTCCGCACGCGGCGGCGCACGCACGCTGCTGCTCACGCACAGCATCGAAACCGTCGGGCAGATGAGCTGCAATCCGGCGATCGGCGGTATCGGCAAAGGTCATCTGGTCAAGGAAATCGACGCCCTCGGCGGCGCGATGGCGCAGGCCGCCGACCGCGCCGGCATCCAGTGGCGCACGCTCAACGCCTCGAAAGGCCCGGCGGTGCGCGCGACGCGCGCGCAGGCCGACCGCGTGCTGTACAAGGCCGCGATCCGCTGTCTGGTCGAGAACCAGGCGAATCTCTCGCTGTTCCAGCAGGCGGTCGACGACATCGTCATCGAAAACGGCCGCGTGCATGGCGTGATAACGCAATCGGGTTTGCGCTTCGATGCGCGCGCGGTGGTGCTGACTGCGGGAACGTTTCTGGCCGGGAAAATCCACGTCGGCCTGAGCAATTACGCCGGCGGCCGCGCCGGCGATCCGCCCGCAACGACGCTGGCGCAGCGCCTGCGCGAAGGTCCGTTCGTCGTCGATCGCCTGAAGACCGGCACGCCGCCGCGCATCGACGCACGCACGATCGATTTCACCGGCCTGGCCGAACAACCCGGCGATGCGCCGATTCCGACTTTCAGCTTCATGGGCACGGGCAACGAACATCCCCGCCAGGTCTCTTGCTGGATCACGCACACTTCCGAACGCACGCACGACATCATCCGTGGCGCGCTCGATCGCTCGCCGATGTATTCGGGTGTGATCGAGGGAATTGGCCCGCGCTATTGCCCCTCGATCGAAGACAAGGTGGTGCGTTTCGCCGACAAGACTTCGCACCAGATCTTCATCGAGCCCGAAGGCCTGGACACTTACGAAATCTATCCAAACGGCATCTCGACGTCGTTGCCGTTCGACGTGCAGCAGGCACTCGTGCAGTCGATCAAGGGCTTTGAAAACGCGCACATCACCCGCCCCGGCTACGCGATCGAATACGATTATTTCGACCCGCGCGGACTGAAGGCGTCGCTGGAGACAAAAGGCGTGGAAGGCCTGTTTTTTGCCGGTCAAATCAATGGCACGACCGGCTATGAAGAGGCAGCGGCGCAGGGGCTTGTCGCCGGCCTGAACGCCGCGCGTTTTACGCAATCGCGCCAGCCGTGGGCGCCGCGCCGCGACGAGGCCTACATCGGTGTATTGATCGACGACCTGATCACCCACGGCACGACCGAGCCGTATCGGATGTTCACTTCACGCGCCGAATACCGTCTGCAATTGCGCGAGGACAACGCCGATGCGCGACTCACGCCGACCGCGCGCGAACTCGGGATCATCGACGAAAAACGCTGGGCTGCATTCTCGATCAAGACCGAAGCGGTCGCAGGCGAAAACGCGCGTCTGGCGGCGCTCTGGGCAGCGCCAAACAACGCGCTTGGTCGCGAAGTCGAAGAGCACACCGGCGTCGTACTGACGCGGGAAACGACGGTGCTTGACCTGATCAAGCGCCCGGAATTCGATTACGAAAAACTCATGGCGCTGCCCTCGCTGGGGCCGGGCGTGAGCGACGGAAAAGTCGCCGAACAGGTCGAGATCGGCGTGAAATATTCCGGCTATCTCGAGCGCCAACGCGACGATATCGCCCGCCAGAAGAAGCACGAAGACACGCGTTTTCCAGCGGGTTTCAGCTTCACCGGTATTCCCGGCCTGTCGGCGGAACTGCAGGGAAAACTGACCTCGGTACAGCCGGAAACCCTCGGTCAAGCGCAGCGTATTCCGGGCATGACGCCGGCCGCGCTGTCGCTGCTACTGGTGCATCTGAGCAAGCGTCGCCGCGTGGCCTGAGCGGCACGCGGCGCGCCGATGGATTGGCATCAGCACAATGTCTGCCGGCGCTTCACCGCCAGGAAATAGCGCGCCCAGAACACCGCTGCGCAGACCGCCAGGCCAACGATCATGCCTGGCTGGTCGGCGAGCAGAAAACGAAAATGCGTGCCGTCGGTGGCGAAGCTGAAAGGCAGCAGCGTGAAGGTGATCGCGAGCGCTTTTTCCCAACTCGCGCGGCCGAGTTCACGCCGCGTCCGGCCCAGTGCGCGCAGCTCCAGACCCGGATCGGGCGTGGGCATCAGCGCGGCGAATTTCGCGATCTGCGGATGCGCGTCGAGATAACTTTCCACCAGCGCGCGGCTTTCGGCACTGGCTTGGCCACTGCGCACGCTGGGCAGCAGATCAAGGATGACGTTTTCATGCACGGTCATGACGGGCTCCCGGAATTGAGGGTGGAAGGTGAAGTGATGAAGGCGGCGAGTTGGCGTCGGGCGCGATGCAGACGCACGCGAACGTGACCCGGCTCAAGCCCTAGCGCATCGGCGATTTCCTGATTGCTCATGCCATGCACGCCGCAGAGCAGCAGCACCTGCCGATCGGGCTCACGCAAGGACGCCAAACCGGCGCTGGCATGGGCGAGACGCTGGCGTAGTTCGGCGCGTTGCTCCGGTCCCGGGTCCGCGTCAATCGCGCCGTCGATCTGTTCCTCGTCGCCGGTCAATTCAAGCAACGGTCGTCGCTGTCGGGATGCGACCAGATTGCGCACGATCGCGTACAGATAGCTGCGCACCGTCGCCTGCTCGATACGGCTGTTGCTGGCGAAGGCGCGGGCGAAGGTTTCTGCAGTCAGATCCTCGGCCTCGCCGCGTTCGCCGCTGAGCACCCAGGCCAGGCGGAAAACCGCCTCGGCATGCTGTCGATAGAGTTCGCTGAAGCTCAGTGCCTGTTCCATGACACCCAATACGCGCGGGCTCGAAAAACGTTACGGCGGGGGGCGCTGACCAGATGGGCCGGACGATCGCTCCATGCCCTGTGGTATGGCTCCGGCCTTTGTATTAATGTGTTCTTTACATCCGACGGCTCAAGTACCGTCGGAGTGGGCCGCGAAAGGCTAGGGGAGGGGAGGCGGACCGGGTTGCCCGGCGCCGCATCAGCACCGTAGCGCGACCGGTCGAACTGCCCACCCGTCTCCAGGAGTCACCTCATGCCCCGCATCCATCAACTGGCCGGCGCCCTCGCTCTTGCCCTCGCTGGCGCCAGCGTCGCCCAAGCCCAGGAATTCACCGGCGTCGTCACGTTCGGTGACAGCCTTTCCGACGCCGGCAACATCGCCCAGCTGTCGGCTCTGCCAGCCGGCAACAGTTTCACCACCAATCCCGATCCGGTCGCCGCGCAGATCATCGCCGCCGCATTCGGTTACAACCAGACCAATTCGCTCGCCGGCGGCAGCAACTACGCTTACGGCGGCGCCTGCGCCAACGTCTCCGGCCCCTGCATCAATCCGGGCGCACCGCGCCTGGGCCAGCAGCTGGCGCAATACCTCACCCCGCGCGGCGGCCGTGCCGATGGCAATGCGCTGTACACCGTGTGGATGGGCGCCAATGACATCTTCGCCAACCTCGGCGGCGGCGTCTGGACCACCCAGGCGCAGATCCAGGCCGGCACCGCCGGCGTCGCCACGTCGGTGATCACCAACGTGCTGACCCTGCAGGCCGCGGGCGCGAATTACATCGTGGTGTTCAACCTGCCCGATCTTGGCGCGACGCCGCAGTTCGTCGCTGCCGGTCCCACCGCTGCGGGCGCCGCGAGCTTCGCCTCGGTCAGCTACAACGCCGCATTGAACCAGGGCCTGAGCCTGACCCGCGTCGGCATCATTCCGATCAATACCTATGCATTGGTCAGCGAAGTGATGGCCAACCCGACCCTCTATGGCTTCACCAATGTCAGCAACCCGGCCTGCACCGTGCCCAGCTCGGTCGCCTGCAGCACGGCCACGCTGGTGGCACCGAATGCGAACAACACCTATCTGTTCGCCGATGGCGTGCATCCGACGGGAGCCGGCCATGCAACGCTGGCCAGCGTCGTGATCGCCACGATCGAAGCGCCCGGCCAGGTCTCGCTTGCCGGCGAAGTGCCGCTGCAGGTTTATGAAGACCACAGCAGCGTCATCAACAACAAGATCTTCCACCTGCGCGGTACCGAGCGTCCGGACGGCGATACCTTCGGTTACGCCAATCTGCAGATCGGCAGCCAGAACTACGACCGCACCAGCAATTCACCGGAAACCGACAGCAATCTCGCCACGATCACCGCTGGCGCCGATTTCCGCTACAGCGATTCGGTGAACTTCGGCGGCGCGATCAGCGTCGCGCGTTCCAACGGTGATTTCGGTGCCGGCTCGCTCGACGGCACGGAAGTGCTGGCCTCGGTCTACGCCACCAAGACCTTCGGCAATGGCTACATCGACGGCATCGTCTCGGGCGGCAGCAACGGCCTCGATATCGGTCGCGACATCGTCCTGCACACCACCACCCGCCACGAAACTGGCAACACCGATGCCCGTCACCTTGCCCTCGAATTCGGCGGCGGCTACGACTTCGGCACCGGCGACCTGCATCACGGCGTGTTCGCCAATGCCGTCTGGCAGAAAGTGTCGGTGAAGAGCTATGCGGAAGAAGGCGGCGACAGCACCGCGATGAACTTCGGCGGTTTCGATCGTGACTCGCTGGTCTGGCGCGTCGGCTATCAGATCGAAGGCGCGGCCAACATGGGCAGCCACAAGATCACCCCGTACGGCCGCCTGGCCTACGCCGGCGAAACCAAGAACGACGCCACCAGCGTGCTCGCCGGTTCGAATTCGATGAACGGCCACTTCCAGCTCGACGGCATCGCGCCGTCGAACAACTGGGTGGAAGCCGACCTCGGTTTCGACATGCAGATCAACGAGCACTCGCAGGCGTTCTTCGCCTACCGCGGCCACCTCGGCGACGACACCCAGCACCGCAACTCGATCAACGTCGGCGTCAGCATGACGTTCTGATCGTTACGCAACCGCCGCAACAAGAGCGCCGCCTTCGGGCGGCGTTCTTGTTGGTGTCACCGGAAAGCCGACGCGCGTATCAGCGCCGCCGGTGCAAACATCGGCAAACGCTTGCCATGCCGCATTCGCGCGCAATCCCGCGAGACGAATGCGTGCCAGCACGGCACCATCATTTTTCCTTGCGCCAGTTGAGCGAAGCTGCCGATTCCGTACCCGATTCAAGCTGCAGGTTGAAGCCGCGCCGGATCAGGTATTTGAGCGTGATCACCTGGCCGGTGCCGATCAACGAAATGCCGTAGCTGAGGAACAGTTTCGGTGAGATGCGCTTGCCGATCGACAGCGTCGCACCGCCCAGCGCCTGCGATTCGGCGATGCCGGCCTGGTCGAGGCCGAGCTTCGCGCCGAGTTGCTGCGCGATCAGATTGCCGCCCGCGCCCAAGGCCATCGCGCTCGCACTCAAGCTGCGCGCTTCGTCGCCGTTGGTCGAAGTCAGCGGCCGGCCAAACACCAGCCACGACAGCGCCTCGGTCGGCTGCATCGCCGGCGACGAGGTCACCGCCGTTTCCGGCGCCAACGCCGTCCCGCGCACACGCACGCCGACGGTGATGTTTTCGATCACGCGCTCGGCGCGGATATCGAGCACTGGATTGTCGTAGGCGGCGTTGACGTAAGTCAGCCGGCCCTGGCGGATCTGCAGCGCTTGACCATACGCGGTGTACTTGCCGCGCACGTCCAGCGTGCCGTTGGCGATCGGCGCGCGCCCGGGTTGATCGCGCAGGCGCAGCGCGCCGCCGATGCGGCCGTCGAGCCCGAAGCCTTTCAATCGCACCTGATCGCCAAGGCGCACCTCGACATCGGTATCGACCAGGAACGTGCCAACGCCGGCGGGATCGCGTGGATCGAGCACCACCACGTCGGGCGACGCCGACAGACTGCTGTCGAGACGCTCGAGATCTACGCGCGCTGACGGCACCGTGACGACGCCGCGCAATTGCAGCACGTCATGACCATAGGCGAGATCGAGATCGGGACTGATCACTGCCTCGAAATTGCTCGTGTCGGCGGCGGTGATGTTGTCGCCGTGCAGACGCAGCTGCAGCGGCTTTTCCTTGTTGCCGAGATCGAGCAGACCGTCGGCGAGCAAACGACCCGCGCCCGACGTCACTTGGCCGCTGATCCGCGTCTGGCCGCTGGCATCGCCGCGCAAGAGGATTTCGCCCTCATGCAATTTGACGCCGAGACCGGGCAGTTCGCCGACGAACGCACTCAATTTCGCCTGCCCGCTGAGCGTCGGCGCCGCGACGCGCCCACCGATCAGGAGGTGCCCGTCGATGCGTCCTTTTGGATTGGCCAGGTCGACGGAAAACAACTCCAGCCAATCGAGACGGTTGATGTCCAGCGTCAGCTCGCCAGCGAGCGTCGCGTCGCCGCGCAAGCCTGTGTGCAATTCGCCGGAGATGCTGCCCTTCTCCGGCAGTTGCGCCGCGAGTTTCACGCCGAGGCTTTCGCCCTGCAGCTGCGCGTCAAGATGCAGGTCGGAATAACTCACCACTTCGCGCGGCGACGTTGGATCCAGACGCAGTCCGCCCTCGGCCGAACGCAATGCCAACGTGCCACCCCAGGCGCCGGCGCGACGTGCGAAGTGACCCTCGAGCGCAGCTTCGCCAAACGGCTTGAGCGTTGGGTCGGCGAGCAGCGGCGCGAGCAGAGCCAGCGGCAGATGCTCACCGGTCAACGCGGCCTGTTCGCCGTTCGCCTGCAAGCACAGATTTCCTCCAGGCGCGGTCGCCTGCAGGCAGGCGCGATCGAGACGGAGACTGCCGGCCGCATAACGATATTTCGCGGGCGCCGACAGCGACCACACCGGTCCGACCTTCGGCGCCAGACGCAACGACTGGATTTGCCCCTGCCTGTTTTCGCCGGCGCCATTCGCGCTGCCGTCGAAGCCAAGCCGGCCGATATCGCCAGCGATGTCGCCACGCGCATGCAGTGCCGACACGCTGCCGGTGAGCGTAACGGCGAGCGTGTCGAAATTCTCGCCGGCCAGCGTCAGCTTGTTCGCGCTCAATTGCAGATGGCCATCGCGGCCGCTCGCCGGCAACCTGCCCTGCGCGCGGAACGTCGCGCTGGCGAGACCGGCCCAATGCAATTCATCGCCTTGCAGGTCGACGACATAGCCCGGCGCGGAACGCGCGCCATTGATCTCGATGTGACCACGCACACGACCACTGGCATCGGCAAAAACATCGGCGAGATCGAGCGGTGCGAAATTCGCCTGCACGTCGACGCGATCGCCGATGCGGCCGCTGGCATCGACACGACTGTTGCCGATGCCCAGGCGAATCTCGCCGTCGCCGGCGCTGCCATCCCAATGCAGGCGCGCCCGTCCGGCCAGCGCGCGCTGCCGCAGACTGCCGCTGAGATCGTCGACGCGCAGATCGCCCTGCCAGCGATCATCGCCGCGTTGCTCGCCGTTTGCCATCAGCTTGCCGGTAAGCGCACCGGGATAGTCGGGGAAAAAATAGCCGGGATCGAAGCCCGCAAGCGTTGCATTCAAATTCGCAGCGAGGCGCGGCTGCCAGCGCAGCTCGCCTTTGCCCTGCAACACGCCGGTCGGCGATTTCGCGAGCAGGGAATCGAGTTTCAATTGCTGCGCATCGCCATGACCGGCAAGTGTCAAGGTGGCCTTGTCGCGACCACGGGAGAATCCGGCGTCACCCTTGAGCGTCCAGTCGCGCAGGAGTCCGGCGATCTGCGCATCACCGTGTGCCAGCACCGGCAGCGAACCGACAGTGCCGGCCTGCGGATCGAGGCGCAGTGCCGTGCTGCCGACGCGCAGATCGAAGCGCGGATTTTCGCCTTCCAGCGCCAGCGTTCCGGCGACACGCACGCGCCCCTGCACGAGATCGACGAGCAACGGATCGAGCGTGATCACGCCGGCGTCGAGGCGCAGACGCGATGGCGCGATCGCCATGGTGAGCTCGCCGCGTTTGATCCGGCCCTGCAGCTGCGCGTCGCCACTCTGGCCGGTCGCCTGCAGATCGAAGGAAAGCGGTTGATCTGCGGGCAGGCCGAAGGATTCCAGCAACAGGCGTTCGCTTTTCCCCTCGAAGGACCAGTGCGGCGTACTGCTGCCGTCCTTGAGCGCGAGGCGCAGCGTCAACGGCTCCGGCGCGTTGGCGTCGAGCGCGAGACGGAAATCGTCGAGATCGCCGCTGGCCTTGAGCACCGCACGCGTGGGCGACCCACCCACGACCGTCAGCAACGCGTCGCCAGCGAGTTGCGTGCGGAAATGATCGCGCGGTGCATAGGTGCCGGTCAGATGCAGGCTGCCGCGATCGCTGGCGAGATCGAGATGATCGAGGTCGAGCGCGCCGACGCCCACGCTACCAGCGGCATCGACGCTATCGATATGAATCAGCGACTGCCCGGCGCGCGATACCTGCAGATCATTTAGCGAGAGTTTCGTCACTGTCACGGTGAGCGGCAGGTCGAGCTTCGGCAATATGTCCGGCCAACGCGGCAGTTCGAACGGCTTGTCGTTTTTCGGCAGCGACAACTGCGCGTGCTCGAGTTCCAGTGAATGGATGTCGAGCCGACGCGACAGCAACGGCCAGAGCCCGTGATCGATGCGTAGGCGCGCGGCGTCGAAACGCAGATCGCCGTCCACGTAATGGAGGCCGCGGATTTCCAGCGGTCCGGCCAAGGTGCCGTCGATATGCTCCCAGCGCAGCGTCGCGCCGGCTGGCAATACCGTGTTGACGCGTAACAGCAGCCAGTCGCGGCCGCTGTCGCTGCGCAGCAGCCAGCCGCCGGTGGCGATGGCGATCAGCAACGGGATCAGCGCGAGCGCAAACAGCCAGCGGATGACACGCCAGGCCTTCACAGGTCCGGCCCGATCACGAGATGCAGGCGCAGGGTTTGTCGATCGTCCTGATCGCCGCGCGCGATGTCCAGACGCACCGGGCCGACCGGCGAACGCCAGCGCAGGCCGGCGCCGATCGCGAACGCTGCCTGAAATTTTTTATCGTAGGCATCGCCGGCATCGGCGAAGACCGCCATGCCCCAGGTCGGCGTGAACATGTGTTCGAACTCGACGCTGGCGACCGCGAGGTGTTTGCCGCCGACCACCGGATTGATCAACGTGCGACCGTCGCGCTCGATCACCACGTTGCCGAAATGTTGGCCGATTTCCTTGTAGCCGAAGCCGCGCACGCTCTTGTCGCCGCCGGCATAGAAACGTTGCGACGGTGGCAGCAGATCGAAATCGCCACTGGCGATGCTGCCCAATTCACCGCGCAGCAGAAGGCGATTGTCGGCGCCGAACGCGCGGATGTAGCGGCCCTCGACGCGCGCCTGCAGGAAGTCGACATCCGAGCCGAGCGCGCGGCTGCCGCCACGCACTTCCACAGTCAGGCCTTTGGCGTGGCGCGGATAGACGGGGTCGTCGGCTTCTTTCCATTGCGCCCACAACGAGGGATACACCAGCGTGGAATACCCGTAGGTGCCGAACAATACGTTCGCGACCTCATCGTAACGCTCGCGCTTGAAGGTCACGCCGGCGAGCAGGTTCCAGTTGTGCCAGCGGCCGCTGCGCGTGGCCGAGAGTTCGACGTATTCGGTCTTGCTGTCCTCGATCTGCTCCGAACGCGCGCTGGCGCTGATCGCATACCAGCCGTCCAGCCACTTGAAGGCGGGAATGCGGTACTGCGCGGTCGCGTCGCTCTTGTTCTGCGCGAGATTGATGTCGATCAGCGCTTTGTGCCCGCGCCGATTCATCCAGCGCCGTTCGGCTCGTGCCGACACGCCCGCGCCGCTGTCGGTGCCGTAGCGCAACCCGGCGCTGTAGATGCTGCGCTTGGCCGGCGCAAGCGCGATCTTGATCGGCACTTGGCCGTCGCGCGCCTTGCCGGGCTCGGGCGTGACGCTGACGGCATTGAAATAGTCGAGATCGACCAGGCTCTGTTGCAGGCGCAACAGCCGGGCCTGATCGTAGGGCTCGCCAATTTTCCACGGCACGAGTTTATCGAGCAGGCCGGGCTCGAACTGCTGGCCTTCGAATGTGGCTGCGCCGAGACGGTAGCGATCGCCGCTGCGCCACGCCAGCGCGATGTCGGCAG